>JARLJF010000030.1 GCA_031291335.1 Pandoraea sp.
GTCGGCCAGAAGGTGCCTATCCTCAAGTCTGTGAGCTATCCACGCGGTGGCGGTGAGCCGGTGCAGTCGGTCGAGTACCACTCGTCAGGCGTCATCTTCGAGTTGTCCCCAACTGTCAAAGACCGAATCATCGATCTGCGCGTCACACAGCAGATCAGTGACTTCGTGAAGACGACAACCGGCGTGAACAACTCGCCAACGCTCAACACACGCGAAGTCAGTACTGAAATCAGCCTGCACGACGGCGACGTGATCCTTATGGGTGGACTCACGACCAACAAAAGCACCGACAACCGCACGGGCTTGGCCTTCCTGCCGCGCTTTCTCGACAGCCATAGCGACGCCACGTCGAACACCGAAATCCTGTTGATGCTCCAGGTCGAGCGAGTGAGGGAGTCTAGCGTCGGGAGTGTCGGCGCCGATGCCGGAGCCGAGAGTGGCTACGAGCCGAACCGCGAAGTTGGGGCCGATGACGCGCGACTCAGCGCGCCCCGCGGGACCGAGCAGCGGGTAGTACCGCCGACGTCGGCCGAAGCCGCACCGTTGACCGCACATCCCCTCACTGAAAACCGCTTTGCCGTCAGTCCTGTGCGTGAAGTGGCGCTGACGTCAGAGAGGGCGACGCGCCGTGCCGCCCCCGCCGCCCGCAGGGTCGAGGACGGCGGGGGCGCGCGAAGCGCGCCCCTATATTTATATCAGTAACACTTAACGTACAAACACCCGGCAAGGCCCGCCGGCAAAGGCAAGAGCATTCCCCCCGAAAAAAGAAGGCCCCGACCGCTGCAACGGTTCGAGGCCTGTACATCAACACGACAATCAGGAGTTGCCATGCTTGAAACCAGTGTAAGTGATTATCCCTTCCGTCGCGAGTACGTCATCGGTGGCCGGGACTTCGGAGACGGAGTGCTTGAGATCGTCGTTACGCAGTTTGACCGCTACATGCGGGCACAGCAGCTTCACATGATGCCTAAGGCGAAGCGCGGCGAGTCAGAGAAGAAGGAGGACAACCGCCTTGTGGCAGCCAAGCGGGCTAAACGGCAGGTCAGATTGCGCTGCAAGGCCATGCATGCGGATCGCATGATCACGCTGACGTACCGGGAGAACATGCAGGACAAGGAACGCCTCAAGCGTGACTATGACAAGCTGCGGCGTCGTTTGGCGAAGCTTGTCGACTTCCAATATATCGCCGTCCCCGAACGCCAGAAGCGCGGTGCGTGGCATTTACACATCGCCGTGAAGGGACGCCAGAACTACCGGGTGTTGCGCGCGATCTGGATTTCAATCGTCGGGGACGACAACGGCTACGTCCGCGTTTCCAACCCGTTCCGTCAAAAAGGGTTACGCCACAAGCTGGCCGCGAATCTGAGCAAGTACATCACGAAGGACTTCGCCGAACACACGATGAACGAGAAGCGCTATTGGACCAGCAGAGGAATCGAGGTTCCCGAGCGGCATCCTATCGCCCACATTCTTAACGACGAACCCGAAAAAGCCATCGTTACCGCGTTCGAAGCGGCGGAGGCGTGGGGCGCGTGCTTGGATGACTGTCAGGTGTTCTGGGACGACTGGCAGGGGTGTTTGTGGCTAGCTACCCGCGAAACATGAAGCACGCAGTTCCTTTTACTCCACCAACCAAGCCCATAGGTGCACATGATGCGAGCATCAGCAAATTCAGCTACTCTCTCCAACGCCACACTGCCGAGTGTCGGTTTCGTCCGATTGCCTCAAGTTCTGGCCGCATTCCCTGTATCCCGGTCTGTTTGGCTCAGGGGAGTAAAGGAAGGACGATTCCCGAAGCCCGTTCACCTCGGCCCGCGTACTGTGGCATGGCGAGTTGAGGACATCAGGACACTGATCGGCACGGCCTCAGAGGGCGCTTTAGGTGGTGGGGGCATCGCTGGGGGCATCAGCAAAACCGGATTCAGCGAAGCCTGATGCCATAAGGCTTGCAGCGGGTTATTAGGTTCTTCTCTCCGCACCAGCGACTTCCACAGTCCCTGGTTATGCAAGCAAGACCTAGTCCTTGGTAGTCAGCAAAAAAGCCGCCCGAATATATCGCGCGGCTTTTTTGTTTTTGTCGTCTGGAAAACGTGCGCGTCTAGCGAACGGCCATCAAGCGAATGAAGTTGGGGGCATATCTGGGGGCATATTCGCAGCGCCTCGCGTCGATGCCCCCAAAACGGCCAATTGGCCGGTCAACGTCACTTCCCCGCCTTACCTCCCTCCTCGTCAGCACCGTCCATCGCGTTGTCGTTCGCGCCGTCTTCATCTTCCGCCGGCTGCGCCATCCACGCGTGATAGCCCGCCACGCCCATCTCGCGCATGAGAGCCTCGTTGCGCTCGAAGATTGTCTCCGCTTCCGGAAACGCCTCCACCGCGCGATCGATGCTCGACTCGCGCAAGAGATGCAGGATCGGATACGGCGAACGGTTCGTGTAGTTCTCCGCGTCGTCCGGGGCCGTGCCTTCGAACTGATAATCCGGATGGAAACTCGCGATCTGCAACTCGCCTTCGAGTTGCAATTGTTTGAGCATGCGCTCCGCGAAAAACAGGGCGTCGTTGTACTCGTGAAAATCGAGCAGCGCATGCGGTAGGATCAGCAGTGTGGTGTCGACGGCCTGCGCATCAGTCTCCGCCAACCACTGCAACTCGCGCTCCAGATCAAGCAGCGCACCTTCCATATCGCGCGCCGTACTCACGACATAGCGAATCTGATCCTTGACGTGTACCGCCTTCGCGAACGGGCAAAGATTCAGCCCGATGACCGCTCGAGTCAGCCAATGACGCGTCGCCGCGATCACGGCCTCATGATCCTGACTCTCCGACGATTGTGGCGTGACATCAGACACTGGGAAGGTTTTCTCCGGCATACAAAAACGTGGTGATGAATCGTGAATACCGCATTGTAATTCGCCATTGATGCGCATCGACATGCTCGCCATCGATAGCCTCAGGGCGCGAATGCCAAAACCGGCCATCGGTATTTGCGCAACCATGCGGCACCTCCTTTACCCAAACCCTCATGCCTCTATCACCTGTTGCGTCGCAGTCCCCTTTCTCGGCACCCGCCTATCTGGCGAACACTCCCCCAGGCCCCACATCCGGTGCCTCTCCGAACGGCTCGGCTACCGGCGATTCCCAGACCGCCTTCGCCGACATGACGCTCGAGCGACTTCTCGTCGCCAAACAGGATCAACAGTGCTCGTCCAAGCAAGTCTGGGAGACGTTGATGAGCCTGACTACCGCGGCGGGCCGCGAACTGCTGGACAGTTGCCGGATCGCGAACCCGTTGGGCGCCAAGGATTTGGCTTTCAAGATGGCCACGCTCTTCTGCAGCTCGGCGCAGGAACGCACGATCGCGAGACTCGACGACGCGGGCATCTTCATCAACCCGAAACGACGCGAACATCTGAGCCCCGACGACCTGGCCCTGCTGCTGAGCGACGAAGGATTGCAGCTTTGGCTCCGGTTTGCGGCATCGCCCCCGGCCTACCTCTCCGTGTTTGTCGATTTGATTCTGAACGAGACGCCAGACACCCAACTGGCAGTATCGCTCGCGTCAGCACTGCGCATGCTGGTCATCAGCGGACGCGATGCGACCAACAATGTCGCCGCGTCGGAAGTCCTGGGCAGCTTCCATCCCCCGCTCTCCCACTTGTGCAGTCAAGTCGCACCGGAATGGCTGCCGTCATTGCTGGAATACGGCAGCGACCCCAATCAGGTGACGGCGCGCGGCATTCCGCTAGTGGCAACTGCCATGGCGGCGCAAGCCGAGCGCGTCCACCTGGAGGGGCATGACCTGCTCATCCCGCATATGTCCCTGCATCAACTGGGCACCCTGCTCCGATCCCACGGCGCCCACCTGTCCCAGCACACCCCAACGGGCGCTCCCCCCGTCGTGCTACTCGCACTCAACGGCTACTGCGCCGCGGCAGAAACGCTGCTCGCGGTCGGCGCAGGCTGCAATAGCGTCGAAGACAGTGGCAACGGCAACACGCTCATGCACTATCTCGCGGCCGCCACGCACCTCAAGCAGCACTCCTTCACCGCCTTCCTCCTGCTCACCCTCACGTTACGCTTCGGGGGCGATCCCGACCTCCCGAACCAACAAGGGGTGACGGCATGCTCTCTGCTCCCCGCGAGCCTCACCCAATACCTTCGTCTGAGTCAGACGATGATCGCGCAGGCCCGCGAACAGGCAAAGCACCGCATCTCCGCGCCCATGCCACAGCAGGAAAATCCCCCCCTCGACAATGTCCCTCCCTTCGTCGCCGCCATCGCCGTGCAAGCGCGTCGACTGTTCGAACGAGGGCACGACCCGCTACTTCCGCACGAATCACTCTTTCAGTTGGGCGCGTCGTTCCAGCGCGGCGGCGTGGATCTGGGACAACGCCATCCCGACGGTACGCCGCCCGTACTCTGGCTGACGCTGCGCGGATATTGCGGCGCAGCGGAAGTGCTGCTCGCGCTGAACCCCAATGCCAACACACCGGCCCCCGGGGGCAATACCCTCATGCACGCCATGGCGATCGCCAGCCGCATGCCTGAGGACACCGCACTCGCCGACTACATGCTCACGACGCTGTTGCGCTACGGCGGCAATCCCACGCTAACCAACCAGGCGGGTCATACGGCACTCTCCTGTCTGCCCTCGAATCGCAGCCGATTCGTGCGCGCCGGCTTCGCCTTCATCACCAGCACCCGCACCAGCGCAGATCAAACGGTCACCCGCCGGCGCCAATCCTTCGCATCGCCGTTCGGCGAACCCGTGCGACATTCGGTCGCATTCTTATAACATGCATTTTATTTACATCTTATAATGGCGTCACCGGTCCCCCGAATTTGTTGTCGTGGGGTGAGCCCTTGGGCGCCGGCGACCGAACACCACACCGCGAATCTCCGCACGCCCGGATCGCGCGGTACCCACGAAACACTCACAGGCGCGCCCAAAAAGATGCATTTTATTTGCATCTTATAAATTCAGGAGTCTTGCCATGCTTTCCGCCGCTTCCCGCCCCTACATCGACGCCAGCGTTCCTGTGCTTCGCGAACACGGTCTTGCGATCACGCGCCACTTCTACGCGAGCATGTTCGAAGCCCATCCTGAGCTGCGCAATCTCTTCAATATGGGGAATCAGGCCAGCGGTGCGCAGCAACAGTCGCTCGCGTCGGCCGTGTTCGCGTACGCCGCGAACATCGACAACGCTGCGGCGCTCGGCCCGGTGCTCGAGCGTATCGTGCACAAGCACGTCTCGGTCGGCATCACGCCGTCGCATTACCCGATCGTCGGCCGCTATCTGCTACGCGCCATCAAGGACGTTCTGGGAGACGCCGCCACGCCGGAATTGATCGCCGCATGGGACGAAGCCTACTGGCTGCTTGCCGGTGAACTGATCGCCGCCGAGGCACGCCTGTCGGAGCGCACGCAAGCGCCACTGGGTGCGCTGCGCGAACTGGTCGTGGCCGACGTGGACCGCGAAACGGAGCACATCGTCTCCTTCTATCTGCGCACGCCCGAAGGCGTCTCGCCGGGCGAGTTCGCACCCGGACAATACGTGAGCGTCCTGGTCACGCTGCCCGACGGTCTGCAACAACGCCGCCAGTACAGTCTGTCCGACGCTCCCGATGCACCGCACTGGCGCATTACCGTCAAGCGCGAAGACGCCGACGACGCGAAGCCCGCCGGTCAGATTTCGAACTGGCTGCATGCCAACCTGAAGGCCGGCGATCGCATTCTCGTGAGCCCCCCGTATGGCGAATTCACCACGCAGCTCGACGCGGCACACCCGCTCGTGCTGCTCAGCGCCGGCGTCGGCATCACGCCGATGATGTCGGTGCTCGCCGCGCTGGCCGCCAACGGTTCGCGCCGCGAGATTCTGTTCGCCCATGCCGCCCGCGAAGTCTCACACGTCGCACTGCGCCGTCATCTGTCCTTCGCTGCCACGCAACTGCCTCGTCTGCGCGTGGCAACGTTCCTCGAGACGCCGCAAGGCAGCGAGCGCGAAAGCACCGGTGACACGTTCGCCGGTCGCATGGACATTTCGCGTCTTGCACTGCCCGCCAATGCCGACTACCTGCTTTGCGGCCCGGTGCCGTTCATGCAGACGCAATGGCGCGCCCTGCGCGACGCCGGTGTCCCCGCCGAGCGTCTGCACCGCGAAGTCTTCGGTCCCGACGCCCTCGATCACCTGCTCTGACTCGTCAGTGCGGTAAACGGCACAAGGCCCCCGAGCGGGGGCCTTGTCATCAGTGAAATCTCAGAAACGTCTGAATCTCACGCTCGCTCGATGCAGCACCGGCGTCGCTCAAGCCCGTCAGTCGATCAAGGCGCCCGAGGCGTCATAGAACGGATGCGAGCCGCCGGCATCGTCCACGAAGGCGAGATGCGAGACCAATCCGGTCTCGGGCGTGAACCGGTGCAGTTGGAACGACGGCGGATCGAGTACCCATGCCGACGGCCCGCCCTCACGCAGATCGAGCGCCACCTGATGCGCCGGTGACGGGCACACGCTCGCGACGGTACCCGCGAAGCGCGTGTGAATCGGCCGGTGCACGTGACCGCAAATTACCCGTTCGACGTTGTCGAAGCGGCGCACGATGGCCGCAAGCTTAGCGGCATCCTTGGCGTCGAGCGCCTGAATGTCCATGTGCTCGATACCGCAGGCAAACGGCGGATGATGCATGGCGATCACGGTCGGCGTGGCGGTATCGCTCGCGAGCGTTGCCTCCAGCCATGCCAGACGTTCGTCGCACAACTTGCCGCCACCGTTGGGCGGGTCTTGCGTATCGAGCGCCACAAGTCGCAGCGGTCCGAACATCGCCGTGTATTGCACGAACCCACCCGGCTTGCCGAGATACGTGTGCTCCGGAAACACCTCGCGCAACGCGTCGCGCCCGTCGTGATTACCGATCACGAGGTAGTACGGAATTTGCAGCGGCGTGAGCAGCCGACGCAGGTGTTCGTATTCCTCGCGGGCACCGAAATCGACCAGATCACCGGTCAGCACGACGAAGTCGGGACGCGGCACCAGCGTGTTCAGACGCGCCACGCAGCGTTCGAGATAGGCGGCGGTATCCACGCGCCGATAGGCCAGCTTGCCGGGCCGTTTGATGTGAAGGTCGCTGATTTGCGCGAACAGCATGAGCGGATTATCCGTGAAGCGAAAAAACATGGGCGGCGGGCAGCGACAGGCCCACCTGATCGCCGACGCGACACTCGCGACGGCTGGAAACTTCGACCAGCACCGGGCCTGCGACGGACACGCCGCTGAGCGTCAGGCGCGTGCGGTCGCCGAGAAACTGCACTTCGTCCACACGGCCGACGAGCGGCGCATCCCCTGCGGGCACCACGATGGCGTCTTCCGGACGGAAGTACAGCTCCTCCACGTCGGCGCGCACATGCGGGCAGGAAACGCGACCGCCTTCCAGATGGAAATGCCCGTCACGCCACACGCCCGCCAGACGGTTGAGCGTGCCGACGAAGTTCGCCACATGGCGCGAGGCCGGTTGGTAATAAATGTCGCGCGGCGCGCCAATCTGTTCGATGCGGCCTGCGCTCATCACCACGATGCGATCGCCGAGTGCCATTGCCTCGTCCTGATCGTGGGTGACGTACACGGTCGTCACACCCAGCCCGCGCAGCAGACGGTCCATGTCCGCGCGCACCGTCTCACGCAACTTGGCGTCCAGCGCAGTGAGCGGTTCGTCGAGCAACAGCACACGCGGCTCCGGTGCGAGCGCACGAGCCAGCGCCACGCGCTGCTTCTGACCGCCCGAGAGTTGGGCGATGGCGCGATCGGCAAACGGTGTGAGATGCACGAGATCGAGCAGTTCGTTCACACGCTTGTCGATCTGCGCCGACGGCAGTCCGCGCAGCTTCAGGCCGTACGCGACGTTGCCTCGCACGGTGAAGTTCGGGAACAGGGCGTAGTTCTGGAACACCATGCCCACGCGACGCTTCTCGATCGGCAGGCGCGTGACGTCCTCGTCGCCGAAGCGCACGCGGCCACCGGCGTCGGGACGCTCAAGTCCGGCGATCATGCGCAGGGTCGTGGTCTTGCCGCAGCCCGACGGGCCGAGCAGCACCAGCGTCTCGCCCGCCCCGATCGTCAGATCGAGCGGCTGCAACACGGTGTTGCCATTGAACGTCTTGGCACAGCGTTCGAGATGAATCGGGATGGAAGTCAGTTTCATCGTCATATCCTTGGCATTCGGTAGGCGTGCAGTGCAGCCGTCTGGATCAAGTACGGCCTCGTGTATTGCGCACCTTGGCCCGCTGGGCCGTCATCTGCATGAAGACGAGCAGCGGCACGATCAACACGAAAAACACTGCCGTGTAAGCGCTGCCGATCTCCAGACGCAGCGACGCGTAGGCGTCCGCCAGCCCCACGGGCAGCGTCTTGGTATCCGGCGTGTGCAGCATCCACGTCAAGTTGAATTCGCCGAGCGAGAGCGTCACCACAATGAGCGCGGCCGCCACGATCTCGCTACGGATGTTGGGCAGCACCACGGTCGTGAAGCGTCGCAGGAAGCTCGCGCCGAGACTCGCCGCGCCCTCTTCCATCAGCTTGATGCGCGAGTCCGCGCACGCCGCCGCCACAGCACGCACCATGAACGGCAGCGTGAAGATCACGTGCCCGACCACGATGAACGCGAGACTCTCGCGAAAGCCACGCATGCCGCCGTACACGCTGATCAGCGCGAGCGCACTCGCCAGCCCCGGCAATGCGATGGGCAGCGTCAGCAGTTCCTCGATCCAGCGCGCCATGCGGCTTTGCCAGCGGGCGAGCACGTAACCGGCCGGCACACCGAGCAGCGCGACCAGCACTAGCGTGGCAGCGCCAACGTATAGCGAATTCAGAATGGCGTCGTGATAGTCCTGCCAGACCTGAATCACCCACTTGAACGTGAGGCCAGCCGACGGCCCCCGGAAATAGTTCACCGACAGCCCGGCGAGAATCGACATTCCCACAGGGATCAGCAGAAACGCACACATCAGCAGCGTGAGCAGCAGTTGCAGCGTAAAAAGGGTCTTCTTGAGCATGCGGATCAACCTCCGGCGGCGACAGCCTGCCCGGTGAAATTGCGGGCGAGCATGAGCACCGCCCACGTCACGATGCCGAGAATGACCGAGAGCGCCGCCGCCGTCGCCACGTTGGCGTTGAGCGTGAACTCGGTATAGATGGTCATCGGCAGCACATCGATGTCGGTCGCCAGCGTAAAGGCCGTGCCGAATGCTCCCACCGAGGTCGCGAAACACATCGCGCCCGAGGCGATCAGTGCGGGGGCCAGCGCGGGCAACGTCACGTCGCGGGCAATGGCAAACGGGCCGGCGCCGAGCGAGGCCGCCGCTTCCGTGAGCGAATGATCGAGCGACTCCGCCGCCGCCATGACAGCGAGGATCACGCGCGGAATCGAGAAATACAGATAGCCGAGGAACAGGCCCGCGAGCGAATACGCGAACACGAGCTTGTGTCCCAGCAGCTTGGAAGTCAGATCGCCGATAAGGCCCTGACGTCCCGCGAGCATGATGACCATGAAACCGACCACCACGCCGGGGAACGCCAGCGGCAGGGTAAGCATCGACACGAGGATCGATTTACCCGGAAAGTCATGACGGGTGAGGAAGAGGCCCGCCACAAGCGACAACGCCAGGGTAGCCAGGGTAACCAGTGCCGAGAGCACAACGGTCTGCCACAGGCTATCGAGATAACGCGCATTGGTGAGAATGGCGCGATAGGTCTCGAACGCGTGACCGTCGCCGCTCACCTGCACTAGGGCGGCCATCGGCAGTAGCCAGAACGCCAGAAAGACCGCCAGCGCCGGTAGCAGAAGTGCCACGCGCCAGCCGCGCGGCAGGGTCAGGTCACGCATCGCTTGCTTTGCTCCTCTTCCTCGTTGGACATTACCGTGCTTAGCGCACGTTCTTCAGATACTGCTGACCGAACGCGTCCTGCTGCGCGGCGAGCTTCTGCAGATCGACCGGCTTCACACGTGCGTAGTCGGTTGCCGGCAGGAACTTCGCAGCCACATCAGCCGGCATCGTGCTGGCACGCACCGGACGCAGGAACGCTTGCGCCCAATGCGCCTGGCCCTTGTCCGACAGCGTGTAGTCGATCACCTTCTTGCCGTTGTCGGCGTGCGGCGCGTTCTTCACGAGCGCGATCACGTACGGCAGCGACACGGAGCCTTCCATCGGAATCACGAACTGCACGTTGGCGCGGTCCTTGTAGATGGCGCGGTAAGCGTTGAAGTCGAAGTCGATCAGGATGGGGATCTCACCCGAGAGCACGCGGGCGTATGCCGTTTGCTTCGGCACGATCGGCGCGTTGGCCTTGAGCTTCTGGAAGAAGCTGATGGCCGGGCCGAAGTTGTCCATCGAACCGCCGAGCGCCTGGTTGGCGGCAATCGCAGCGGCATAGCCGGCGAATGCGCTGCTCGGGTCCAGATAGCCCACCATGCCGCGATACTCCGGCTTGAGCAGGTCGGCCCATGAACGCGGCACCGGCTTGCCTTCCAGAGCGTCGCGGTTCACGAAGAAGCCGACCGTGCCCGAGTGGATGGTCGTCCACATGCCGTTCGGATCCTTCATGCTGGCCGGCACCTGATCCCAGTTCGCCGGCTTGTACGGCGCGAGCAGGCCCTTCTTGGCGGCTTCGATGGCCGAGGTGATGCCGAGATACACGATGTCGGCCACCGGCGCCTTCTGTTCGGCGATCATCTGCGCGACAGCCTGGCCGGAGTTCTTGTTATCGAGCGGCACGCGAATGCCCGTGTCCTGTGCAATGGCCTTGACCTGGCCAGCCCAGTCCGCCCATTCCGGCGGGCAGTTATAGCAGATGGCGGTTTGTTGGGCATGCGCGGCGCCAGCGCCGAGCAAGGTAAAAAGCGCCAGCGTGCGAGCGGCGCGGGTGATCCAAAGCTTCATTTCTGTGGGCTCCTGAATGTCTGAGCGTTGGCGGCACCAGTGCCGCCGGATAAGTACGGGCCTCACGGCCGGATGCCTGATTGCCTCGGCCAGCGCTGCGCTCTCTTTATCTCTTTGCGGAGCCAGTCACCAGCCACTTTCCTTGCTACTGCTTTTCCTTCAAATTCGTTTCGCTACCGCGTCACCCTTTCTTGCGCGGCGGGGCGGCCACCGTGCCACCACGCCGAATCTCGTGCGGCAGGATCAATGCATGACTCAGCGAGGCATCGGGCGTGCCCGTCGCGGCACCGGTGCGTCCATCGCGCCCGTCGATTTGCGCAAGCAGTCGCTGCGCCGCGTGACGACCGATCTCCACGCTCGGCTGCACGACGGTGGCGAGCGTCGGCGAGAGCAATTCGCCCACCGCGAGCCCGTCGAAGCCGAGCACCGAGATGTCGTCGGGCACGCGCAAACCGGCTTCGCGCAGTGCGCGCATCACACCGAGTGCCAGCAGATCGTTGGAGCAGAACAGGGCCGTGGGACGCGCACCGTCGCGCTCGCGCTGCGCCAGCCATTCGCGCACCCGCTCGCCGCGGGCCCCGCTGTTGAAATCGATTTCGAAGGCCGGCAGCGGCGTCAGGCCGGCGGCTTGCATGGCGTCGCCATAGCCGAGATAGCGACGCTTGGCGCGGTCGGAGGCATGCAGCGCGCCCGTCACCATGACGATGTCGCGATGCCCCGCCTCGATCAGCATGGCCACGCCCTGTGCGGCGGCAGCCCGGTTGTCCACGGACACGCACGGACGCTCCGGCGCATCGTTATAGACCAGTTGACAGGCCACGCCCTCAGTTGCCAGATCGTCGATGAGCACGCTGTGCTCGGCGTCGGCCAGTGTCAGCAGCAGACCGTCCACACGCTGTTGCAGCAAGGTTTCGATGGCGTTGCGCTCACGCTCCGGGTCGTATTGCGTCGTGACGAGCAGCAGGCGGCGGCCGGTACCGTCGATGGCGGCTTCGATGCCCTCCAGACAGTCGGCAAAGACCGGATTGCCCAGCGTCGGCAACATCACGCCAATCAGGCCCGTACGCTCTCCGCGCAACTGACGGCCAAGGGCATTCGGGCGGAATTTCAGCTCGGCAGCGGCGGCCTGCACACGGGCAAGCGTCTCCGGACGTACCAGTTGCGGCGAATTGAGTGCGCGCGACACCGTCGCAATCGAACACCCCGCGCGCTGTGCCACGTCCCGTATGTCTGCCACGCCCCTCTCCTTTTTATCGAGCCGTCGAAACTTGAAGTTGACGGATTTTACGCAAATGTAAACGTTTACGAAAACGTTTTCACTCCGGGATTCTATGGAGGCATTGTGATGAATTCATGACAGCCGGGAAAGACTGGCCCGTCGAGTCATTCGCTGTCCGATTCATCGCAAACGTTAGCGAAAGTCATCGAAGCGTCCTAGGGACGGTGCTAGGCGCCGAAGGCCGGTATGCCGCCTATACTGAAATTCCCCCACGCGCCGGGGCATGACGGCACCCTTTTCACGACCGGGATCGGCCATGAACGAATATCACTTCCTCACCTTGTGGCGGCTGACGGCACCGCTGGACGAAGTCTGGGACACGATTCGCGATGTCGACCACTGGGCGCGCTGGTGGCCGTGCGTGCGCAACGTCCGCACCCTGGAGCCGGGCGACGCCGATGGCGTGGGCGCCGTGCGGGAGCTGACCTGGCATGGTGCGCTGCCCTACTCGCTCACGTTCGAGACCCGCATTACCCACATCGACCCGATGCGCGAAGTGCGCGGCGTGGCGACCGGCGAGGCAGAGGGCACCGGCGTCTGGCGCTTCGACACCGAAGGCTCGATCTCCGTCGTGCGCTATGCCTGGGATGTGCACACGAAGCGCGCCTGGATGAACAAGCTCTCGCCCATCGCCCAGCCGCTGTTCCGCTGGAACCATAACTACGTCATGCGACGTGGCGGCGAAGGCCTTGCCGCAGTACTCAATGCCCATCTGGTCGAGTGCCTCGATACCGACATGCCCCCCGCCACCATTGGTGAAGAGCGCGACCCGCGCGATTTGCGTGAAGCCCGCTCACGGATGAGTCACGACTCCCATCACTGACCCTCCCTGCTATTCCATTCAGGAATAGACGATCCAGTAGATTTCATTATTTTTTATAGATCCGGATGCTTAGACTCGAAGGCATCCGGCGGTGGAACCATGGCGTTCCCTACGACTGCTGCCGCCCCGCATAACAATCTGCTCGAGGAGACCTCGTGAGCCTTGCGACTCCGCCGCTGCTGCGGCACTACGTGGATGGCGCGTTCGTGACCACCGATCGCCAGTTCGATAACGTCAGCCCCGTCGACGGACGGCTCGTCGCGAAGGTTTGCGAAGCCGACGCCGCCACGGTCGAGCGCGCCGTCAGCGCCGCCCGCCGCGCCCTGCACGATGGCCCCTGGGGCAAGACCACGCCGGCCGAGCGCGCCGCCGTGCTGCACCGCATCGCCGATGGCATTCAGGCGCGCTTCGATGAGTTCGTCGCCGCCGAAGTCGCCGACACCGGCCGTCCTGCGGAACAGGCCCGCACGCTGGACATCGCCCGCGGCATCGCCAACTTCCGCATGTTCGCCGACCTCATCAAGACGGCCGGTAGCGAGATGTACGAGATGCGCGCAGCCGATGGCGGCGACGTGATGAACTACGTCACGCGCAAGGCGCTCGGCGTGATCGGCATCATCTCGCCGTGGAACCTGCCGCTGCTGCTATTCACATGGAAGGTCGCGCCGGCACTGGCGATGGGTAACTGCGTTGTCGCCAAGCCGTCGGAAGAAACCCCCTCCTCGGCCACGCTACTCGCCGAGGTGATGGACGCCGCCGGCGTGCCGCCCGGCGTGTTCAACCTCGTGCACGGCTTCGGTCCGAATTCAGCCGGTGAATTCCTGACGAAACATCCTGACGTGGCCGCGATCACCTTCACTGGCGAGTCGCGCACCGGCAGCGCCATCATGAAAGCCGTAGCCGACGGCGTGAAGGAAATCTCGTTCGAGCTGGGGGGCAAGAACGCCGCCGTCGTGTTCGCCGACGCCGACTTCGAGAAAGCGCTCGACGGCGTGGTCCGCTCGTCGTTCACCAATGCCGGTCAGGTCTGCCTGTGCTCCGAGCGTGTGTACGTCGAACGGCCGATCTTCGATCGCTTCGTTGCCGCACTGGCCGAACGTGCCGCCGCCCTGCACATCGACGCCCCCGACGCGCCCGGCGTGCAGATGGGCCCGCTCGTGTCCCGCAAGCATCGCGAGAAGGTGCTCTCTTACTATCAACTGGCGGTTGAGGAAGGCGCGACAGTCGTCACCGGTGGCGGCGTGCCCGTCTTCGGTGACGAACGTGACGACGGCGCCTTCGTGCAACCGACGGTCTGGACCGGTCTGCCCGACACGGCACGCTGCGTACGCGAAGAAATCTTCGGCCCGGTGTGCCACGTAGCGCCGTTCGACAGCGAAGACGAAGTGATCCGCCGCGTGAACGACAGCGACTACGGCCTCGCTGGCTGCGTCTGGACGACGAACCTGTCGCGCGCGCATCGCGTGGCGCGTCAGTTCCAGACCGGGCTCGTGTGGGTGAACACCTGGTTCCTGCGCGACCTGCGCACGCCGTTCGGCGGGGTGAAGCTCTCCGGGCTGGGCCGCGAAGGCGGACGCCACTCGCTCGACTTCTATTCCGAAATCACCAACATCTGCATCAAACTGTGAGGCGACGGTGCGGCGGTAGCGATGGGGGTCGAGACTGCCGCACCCGTGCGCCGTCCCATCAAAAGCACAAAGGCACAACGGAGACTGACGACACATGAGCGCATCGCAAGACACACAGGCCCGCGTGGTGGCTGGCAAGGCCAAACCGCGCGGCAAGTTCCCGCATATCAAACGCGCAGGGGACTTCCTCTTCGTCTCGGGCACCAGCTCGCGCCGTCCGGACAATACGTACGCCGGCGCGCAGGTCGATGCGCTGGGCGTGACGCAGCTCGACATTCGTGAACAGACGCGCGCCGTCATCGAGAACATTCGCGACATTCTCGCGAGCGAAGGCGCGACGCTGGCCGACGTGGTCGAAGTCGGCTCGTTCCTGGTGAACATGAACGACTTCGGTGGCTACAACGAGGTGTACGGCGAGTACTTCGACGAGAACGGTCCGACGCGTACCACGGTGGCGGTGCATCAATTGCCGCATCCGCTGCTGCTCATCGAGATCAAGTGCGTGGCCTATGCACCGCGCTCGCGCTGAAGGCCGATGGCCACCCAATCGCCAAGATACCCACACCTGACGCGGCATGATCCGGGAGACAGCATGTTGACGTATGGCAAGCCTTTCAATTTCCAGCGCTGGATCGACGATCACGCGCATCTGCTCAAGCCGCCCGTCGGCAATCAGCAGGTCTGGCAGGACAGCGATTTCATCGTGACGGTCGTGGGCGGACCGAACCATCGCACCGACTATCACGACGATCCGCTCGAGGAGTTTTTCTATCAGTTCAAGGGCAACGCGTGGGTCAATCTGTGGATCGACGGCCGAGCGGAACGCATCGACCTCAAGGAAGGCGACATCTTCCTGCTGCCACCGCACGTGCGTCATTCGCCGCAGCGGCCCGAAGCCGGAAGCCTGTGCCTAGTCATCGAACGCCAGCGCCCGCCCGGCCTGCTCGACGGCTTCGAGTGGTACTGCCTCAAATGCGGCACACAAGTGCACCGCGTGGAAGTGCAACTCAAGAGCATCGTGACGGACCTGCCGCCGCTGTTCGAAGCGTTCTACGGCTCCGAATCGCTGCGCCGTTGCCCGAGTTGCGGCGAAATCCACCCGGGACGCGCCGCGCACCCCAAGACCACCGCACCGGCGTCTGCCTGAACCGCAACGCCGCACTCAGAACCTCATACGTCACGTCATGAAGAAAATCGACATGCACGCCCACTTCTTCCCGCGCATCACGCAGGAGGAAGCCGCCCGTCTCGACCCCGCCACCGCGCCGTGGCTACGCATCGACGAAGGCGGCGAGACCGGCAACATCATGCTCGACGACCGCGCTTTCCGCCCCGTCTACCGGGCGTTGTGGGACCCCGCCCTGCGTGTCGAAGAACTCGACCGCCATGGCATCGACCTGCAAGTGGTGTGCGCCACGCCGATCATGTTCGGCTACCGCTACGACGGACACCTCGTCATGGACTGGGTCCGGCGCATGAACGATCTGGCGCTGGAACACTGCGCCTACGCTCCGACGCGACTCAAGCCAATGGCGCAGGTGCCGTTGCAGGACCTCGATCTGGCATGTGCGGAAGCGTCGCGCGCCAAGGCCAGTGGCCATATCGGCGTGCAGATCGGTAACCATCTGGGCGACAAGGATCTCGACGACGAGCAGCTCGTGGCGTTTTTGCGGCACTGCGGCAACGAACACATCCCCGTGCTCGTGCATCCGTGGGACATGATGACCGACGGCCGCATGAAGAAGTGGATGATGCCGTGGCTCGTGGCCATGCCCGCCGAGACGCAACTCTCGATTCTCTCGCTGATTCTCTCGGGAGCGTTCGAGCGCCTGCCGCGCTCGCTCAAGCTGTGCTTCGCCCACGGCGGCGGCGCCTTCCCGTATCTGCTGGGCCGCGCCGAGAACGCATGGCATTGCCGCGACATCGTGCGCGCCGACAGCCCGCATCCGCCGTCGCATTATCTGGATCGTTTTTACGTGGACAGCGCCGTGTTCGACCCGCGCGCCCTGCGTCTGCTGGTCGACACCATGGGCGTGGAGCGCATCATGCTCGGCTCGGATCACCCGTTCCCGCTCGGAGAGCAGGACATCGGCCGTCTGGTGGCCGAACAGCCGGGGCTGGACGACGCCGCACGGCACCGCATTCTCGCGGGGAACGCCCTCGAGTTCTTCGGCCTGTAACTGGTGCTTTCCCGAGGTGTTTTTGAAATTGCTTGCCTACGCAAAAGGCGTCGTTTAGGCTGGGCACTGAAATATTTGACGCTTAAACAATTTAACTAGCCTGACGCGCCTGGCCTGCCATGACCGACGTGAAGAAGCGGTCAAGTATCCCGGCGCGAGTCCTCTGCTGACAGTCCTAGCCAGTTCCGGAACTTAGTTTGGAGACCATGATGACGGGAACGAAAACCACGCAACGCAAAGCCATCGCCGTACTGGGCGCCGTCGCCGCTGCTGCGGCGATGTTTGTATCGAACGGTGCCCATGCCCAGGTGAAGATCGGCTTCATCGGCACGCTCTCCGGTCCGGGCGGTGCGCTCGGTCAGGATCAGTACGACGCCTTCATGCTCGCCATCGAGCAAAAGGGCGGCAAGCTCGGCGGCGTGCCGGTGCAAGTGATCAAGGAAGACGACCAGCTCAAGCCCGACGTGGGCGTGCAGGCTGCACAGAAACTGGTGGAGCGCGACAAGGTGCAGCTCATCACCGGTGTGACGTTCTCGAACGTCATGATGGCCATTCACAAGAACGTGACGAACGCGGGGGTGGTCATGGTCGGCTCGAACGCCGGTCCGACGCCGATCGCGGGCGAACAGTGTTCGCCGAACTTCTTCTCGACCTCGTGGGACAACGACGAACTGCACGAGGCCGGCGGCCAGCTCTCGACCGATCTGGGCTACAAGAAGATGTACGTGATGGCGCCGAACTATCAGGCCGGACGCGACGCCGTGAACGGCTTCAAGCGTGACTACAAGGGCCAGATCGTCGACGAGGTCTACACGCAGGTCAACCAGCCCGATTACTCGGCGGAAATCGCCCAGTTGCAGGCCGCCAAGCCGGACGCCGTCTACGTGTTCTACCCGGGCGGCATGGGCGTGAACTTCGTCAAGCAATACCGTCAGGCCGGGCTGCTTGGCAAGATTCCGCTGATCTCCGTGTCGACCATCGACGGCTCGACCCTGCCCGCCCTGAAAGAGCAAGCCGTGGGCAGCATCACCAGCGCCCCGTATTCGCCCGATCTCGACAACGCGCAGAACAAGCAATTCGTCGCGGCCTTCCAGAAGAAATACAACCGTGTGCCGTCGATGTACGCCGCACAGTCGTATGACGCCGCGAACCTGATCGACTCAGCGCTCACGAAGACCAAGGGCAGCGTGGCCGACCGCGAGGCCCTGCGCACCGCGCTCAAGGCCGCCGACTTCCAGTCCGTGCGCGGATCGTTCAAGTTCGCCAGCAATCAGTTCCCCATCGCACCGTTCTACCGCGTGGATGTCGTGAAGGACGGCAGCGGCGCGGCGTTCGCGAACAAGGGAAAGATCGATATCAAGACGCGTGCCAATCTGGCGTCGATGTGCAAGATCCGCTCATAAATCTTTGAAGTCGTTTGTATCCTTGTATTCGTTTGCATCTGCGGTTCAACTTCGCAAAGCGGGGCATCGTGTCCCCGCCGTCAGCGATCCGTCGTTTGTGATGTAAGCCGCCGCGGCGGCGGCCCTGCGCCATGGCGTACGGCCCGACACCGCGGCGGTTGCCGCCCCGGCTCCCGGTGCCCTGCGCCGGCGAGCGTTGCCGTTGCAAGACCCGAGCAATACCAGAGCACTATCGAGGGTTTATGAAGCGCTACCGCAATTTCGACGAGGCCGAGCTGGACGTTCAGTACAACGCTCGCGCCACCACACCCAATGTTCTCGACATCCTGACGCAGTACGCCGCCGAGAGCGCGCACGCCCGCGCGACCACCCCCTGCGTTCTCGACGTCGCCTACGGGGACCACCCCGACGAGACACTGGACATCTTCCCGGCCCCCACGCCCGGCGCGCCCGTCTTCTTCTTCGTACACGGCGGCTACTGGCGCGCCCTCAGCAAGACCGATTCGAGCAACATGGCGCCCGCGTTCACGCGCGCCGGGGCCACGGTCGTCACCATCAACTATTCGCTCGCGCCGGGCGCCTCGCTCGACACCATCGTCGATCAGACGCGCCGCGCACTGGCCTGGGTGCATCGCCACATCGGCGAGCATCACGGCGACGCGCGCCGCATTCATGTGTGCGGAAGCTCGGCCGGCGGTCACCTCACGGGCATGTTGCTGGCACGCGGCTGGCATGCGCAATACGGTGTGCCTGAAGACGTCATCGCCGGGGCTGCACCACTCTCCGGGCTGTTCGATCTCACGCCGATCCCGTTCACGCACATCAACGAATGGATGAAACTGTCGGAGGACGACGCCCGCCGCAACAGCCCTCACCTTCTGCTGCCCGCGCACGGTTGCCCGATCGTGGTGTCGTACGGCGAGACCGAAACGGCCGAGTTCAAGCGTCAGAGCGACGATTATCTGGCCGCGTGGCGCAGCCAGGGTTTCGCCGGTGAGTACGTGCCGATGCCCGGCACCAATCACTTCGATATCGTGCTCACGCTGAACGACGCCAACAGCCCGCTCACGCAGGCCATCTTCCGTCAGATGGGTCTGGCCCGGGAGGCGACATGAGCCTGACGCTCTTCATCATGCAGTGCCTGAACGGGCTGCAACTCGGGGTACTGCTGTTCCTGATGGCCGCCGGCCTGACGCTGGTGTTCGGCATCATGAACTTCGTCAACCTCGCGCACGGCTCGCTCTACATGATGGGGGCGTTCATCGCCGCCACCGTGTACAACCACACGGGATCGTTCGCGCTCGCCGCGCTTGCCATCATCCCCGCCATGCTGGTGCTCGGCCTGATCGTCGAATTCGTCGCGCTCAAGACGCTCTACGACCGCGATCACCTCGATCAGGTGCTCGCCACCTTCGGCCTGATCCTGTTCTTCAATGAACTGGCGCGCATGATCTGGGGACCGTCGCCGTATTACATGGAAGTGCCCGAATGGCTGTCGGGCACGGTGAATCTGTTCGGCCTGGCGTATCCGGCGTATCGCTTCCTCATCATTCTGGTAGGACTCGCAGTGGCGCTCGGCTGCTACCTGCTCATTCACCGTACCCGCATCGGCATGTTGATTCGCGCCGGGTCGACACATCGTCAGATGGTCGGCGCGCTCGGCGTGAACATCGTGATGCTGAACTCGCTGCTGTTCGGTCTGGGTGCAATTCTCGCGGGCATTGCCGGGCTCATGGCGGGGCCCATCCTCTCGGTGCAGCCGGGCATGGGCGAGCCGATCCTGATTCTGACGATGGTCGTGATCGTGATCGGCGGCATTGGCTCGGTACGCGGGGCGTTTCTCGCCGCGCTGATCGTCGGTGTGGTCGATACCGTGGGGCGCACCGCGCTGCCCACGCTGTTGCGCAGCCTTCTGGAGCGCAGCACCGCCGACACCGCCGGGCCCGCACTCGCTTCGATGCTCATCTACCTTGTCATGGCGGCGGTGCTTGCCGTGCGTCCGCAAGGCCTCTTCCCGGTCAAACACGGTTGACGATGGAAATGAAACTCAATCTTCGCACCGCCGTGCCATTGCTGTTGCTAGCCTTGCTGGCGCTGGTGCCCCTTTACGCAACGTTTGCCCAGCAACCGTTCTATCTCACCCTGTTCGGCCGCATCGTCGTATTCGCCATCGCGGCCGTCTCTCTCGATCTGATTCTCGGCTACGGCGGCATGGTGAGCTTCGGCCATGCGCTGTATCTCGGACTCGGCGCGTATGTCGTCGGTATCCTCAGCTATCACGGCGTGGACAATGGCTTCGTGCATCTCGGTGTCACGCTGCTGTTGTGCGCCATTGTCGGCGCCGTCACCGGCCTGCTCTCGCTGCGCACGACCGGCATCGCCTTCATCATGATCACGCTGGCGTTCGCCCAGATGTTCTACTTCCTCGCCGTCAGCCTGAAGCAATACGGGGGCGACGACGGCCTGCCGGTGTCCGCCGGCAGCCGCTTCGGCAGCGTGTCGCTCGACGACCCCGCCGTGCTGTACTACGCAGCCTTCGCGGTGCTGTGTCTGTGTGTCTGGGGGGGCCGCCGGATGGTCGATGCCCGCTTCGGCATGGTGATTCGTGGCTCGCGTCAGAACGATCGCCGCATGCGCGCGCTCGGCTACCCGACGCTGCGCTACAAGCTCGTGGCGTACATCATCAGCGCCATGGCCTGCGGTGTGGCGGGCATGCTCTACGCCAATCTCACGCACTTCGTCTCACCGGCCTACATGGCGTGGACGGCCTCGGGTGAGTTGATCGTGATGGTGGTGCTCGGCGGGCTGGGATCGTTCTTCGGTCCGGTGCTGGGCAGCGCCGCCATGCTGCTGATCGAAGAGTGGCTCAAGGGGATGACGGAACACTGGATGATCATCTTCGGACCGCTCATCGTGGTTGCCGTGCTCGTCTCGCGTCGCGGCCTGTATGGCCTGCTCGGCGACCTGCAAGTGCGTCTCTCCCGTCGCTCGCGCACCGTGGAGGGCAAAGCATGAGCCTGCTCCTGGTCGACCAACTGGTCAAACGCTACGGCGGGCTGACCGCTACCGATCACTTCTGTCTCGACGTCGCGCCCTGCGAGTTGCACGCCATCATCGGCCCGAACGGCGCAGGCAAGAGCACCCTCATCGGCCAACTGGCAGGTGAGTTGCGCTCCGACGAAGGCAGCATTCATTTCGACGGACGCGACATCACCGCCGTGCCGATCGAGCAGCGTGCCCGCTCAGGGCTCGCGCGCTCTTACCAGATCACGTCGGTGTTTCGTGAGTTCACCGCACTGGAAAACGTACTCGTGGCCGTGCAAGCGATGCAAGGGCATAGCTTCGGCTTCTGGCGACCGGCCATGAGTGAAGCTGCGCTGGTCGAGCCGGCACGCGAGATCCTGGCGCGCACAGGTCTGGCCGCGCGCATGAATGTGCCGGCCAGCGCCCTGGCGCACGGCGAGCATCGTCAGCTCGAACTGGCCATGGCGCTCGCCGGCCGTCCGAAGCTGCTGCTGCTCGACGAACCGATGGCCGGCATGTCACAGGCCGAGTCCGAACAGATGACGCATCTGCTCGCCGACCTCAAGGGCGACTACGCCATCGTGCTCGTGGAACACGACATGGATGCCGTATTCGCGCTGGCCGATCGCATCACCGTGCTCGTCTATGGACGCGCCATCGCCTGCGGCGACGCCAACACCATCCGCAACGATGCGGGCGTGCGCGAAGCCTATCTCGGGGATGAAACCCGCAACGAAATGCTGGGAGCGACCGCATGAGCCCCTTGTTGTCTTTGTCTGGTGTCGAGTCGTACTACGGGGCGAGTCAGGCGCTGTTCGGCATGCAGTTGGAAATCGAGCGCGGCGCGTTCGTCACGCTGCTCGGCCGCAATGGCATGGGCAAGTCGACCACCGTCAAATCGATGACCGGCCTCATGCGTCCGACGCGTGGCGAGATCGTGTTCGACGGACAGCCGGTGCACGCCAGTCCGTCGCATCGGATTGCGCGCGCCGGTATGGGTCTTGTGCCCGAGGGACGCCAGATTTTTCCCACGCTGACCGTGCGCGAGAACCTCGTGGCCACCGCAGGCAATCGTCATGGTGCCAGTTCGCCGTGGACACTCGAGCGCATTTACGGGCTGTTTCCGCGTCTGCGCGAACGTGAGAAAAATCTCGGGAGCAATCTCTCTGGCGGCGAGCAACAGATGCTCGCGATCGGCCGAGCACTGATGACGAATCCGAAATTACTCATTCTTGACGAAGCGACCGAAGGGCTGGCGCCGCTCATTCGCGGTGAAATCTGGCAATGCCTGAAGCAACTCAAAGGCAGCGGTCTGTCGATCCTCTGCATCGACAAGAATCTGGCCCCCATGCTCGAACTCGGCGACCGTCACTACATCGTCGACAAGGGCCGTGTGGCTTGGCAAGGCGACTCGCCGAGCCTGCGTCAAGCGCTGCCGGAATTGCAGGCTTATCTGGGCGTTTGAAGGCGCACGCCACACTGCGTACCTCACGTTTCTGCGTACACTCTACGGCACCTCGAAACACGAGGTGCGTAGTACTCGATAGGTGTCAGACGCGAAAATCCGGTGTGTTTTGTGAAAGCACCCACCGGAACTATGTGGTGCAATCGGTCCCGCTTGATCGACTTCGCAAGCGCCCTCTTCTCACCACTTATCGACCCTCGGGCAGGACTATGGCTTACTCCAATACGCCTTCGAATCCCTTCCGCTGGCTGCTATCGCAGGACACCGGTGCGCCGCAGCCCACCGAGCCGGCACCCGTCAAGAACGGCCTTCCCGCTGATCTTCCGCTCAACATCAAGGAACTGCCTCGCACGCCGCTTCCCAAACTGGAAATCTTTCCTGACGAGTTGCTGGCGCTGCGCAAACATCTGGGCATGTCGCGCAATGTCTTCGCGCATTACTTGCGTACCAATCCGCGTACGCTGGAGAACTGGGAACAAGGACGCGCACGTCCCAACGCTCAGGCGGCCTGTCTGATTCGGCTCGTGCAGCAAAATCCCGGGCTTGTCTCGTCGCTTGCACGCCTTTGAACGGTAGGACAAAAGGCGGCATGCCAGTCCATCGGCATGCCGCCCTTTTTTCTATGCCTATGTCTATGTCAACGCGCGCGCAATAGCGGGAATCGCGTGGGAAACGCGTGGGGAACGGATTACGGCGCGAGGCCGCACACCTCGCGAAGGCAGGCAACGAAACGTTCGCAGGCCGGACTCGGCTGCTTGTCGGTGCGCAGTGAATACCCCACGTCGCCAAAACTGCCAGGCACGGTATCGGCCAGCACCCGCAGCAGTCCCGAGTCCACGAACGGGGTGGCCGCGGCGCGCGGCATGAGTGCCACACGCGGTGTCTCCAGCATCAAACCGATATTCGTGAGCACGGAGAGCGACTCGACGATGTCGTCGGGCATCGCAAGCCCCGCATCGTGGAACAGACGCTCGGCAGCCAGCCGCGACGGCGACTCGGGCACCGGCAAAATCCACGCCCCTTCACGCAACTCCGCCAGCGGCACACGCTCGGGAGCCTGCGTCCAGTGACGCTTGCCGCCGACCACGCAAAGCGATTCGTTGAAGAGAATTTCGTGAGTCAGCGGGAAGGCGTTGGCGACCGGCAGGGCGCGCTCCGGCAGACGACCCACGACGATGTCCAGATCCCCGCTGGCGAGCGCCGGGAAGAGTTGTGCAGTGGTCGCTTCACGCACGGTCACAAGCACACCCGGCGTGCGCGCTTTGAGCGTGGCAATCGTGCGCGGCAACAAATCGGCCGCGGCCGAGATGAGCGTGCCGACGATCACGTGTCCGCTAGTGCCAGCGCTGAACGCATTCACTTCGTCCGTCAGATAGCGCAACTCCGCCATCAACGATTTCACGCGATGACCGAGCAATTCCCCCAGCTCGGTGGGCTGCATGCCGCGATTGCTGCGCACAAAGAGCGGCCCTTCGAAGCAGGCCTCCAGCTCGTGCACGATCTTGCTCACCGCCGGCTGCGTGAGGCCAGTCTCGTTGGCGGCGCGTACGAGCGAGCCCGTCTCGAGCACGCGATCGAAGACTTGAAGCTGATGAAATTTGAGCTTTCGCCCGAGATTGAGGGCTGTCCAGGGAAGAGAGCGCATCGGCGTCCTGTTCAGGCCGCCGCGGCAGAACCGGACGGCGTGACGGGGCCCGCGCCTTGCGGCCCCCCCGCCGACTCCGCAGGCTCCGCCGACAGGAAGGCGGCAACAAACTCTTCGAGCATGGCGACGTCCGGCAGCGAGGCCGGATTGACATGGTGATTGACCAGGCAGCCGTCGAACGTCAGCACGAGCATGTCGACCAGACGCGCACGCCGCACACCGTCACGGGCCAGGCTGGGCGCACTCGCCGCCAGCATGCTCGACAGGCGTTCACGAAACCACTGCAACAGCGACGGATCGTAAGGATCGCCCGGGCTGACGGTCGCCAGCGCCTGCACCAGATTGTGCGAAAACCCGTTGTCGAGTCTGGGCGTCTGCACGAGCAGGCCGCCGAGCAGCGTGCGCATGCGCGCATGGGGGCCATGTGCCGCCATGACTTCAGCTTCCAGCACCGTGATGCGCGCCTTGAACCACTTCTCGTAGACGCAGAAGAAGACTTGCAACTTCGCGCTGAAGTAGCTGTAGATGTTCGCGTGCGAAATACCTGCGCGCTTGGCGATCTGCACCATCGTGGTGTCGACGTAGCCCTTTTCCAGAAACAGGGCGTGCGACGCTTCGAGGATGGCCAGACGAATGTCTTCTTTCTTGACTTGTGGCATGTGTAAGCCTGCGCGGATAGGCCGAGCACCTCAATCGAAATTTCTCAACGTCCACTGAAGCGCTACCGAGCGTCAGCGGGCACAGTATGCCAGCGCAAACGCAGCTTGCGGCGAAAACTAAGCGCAAACACTCCCCCGGACTTTCCCGGTATTTCAACGCATTCAACGTGGATTGCGATGACAGACATCGCGTAGTGCGCCGCGTTGTCGCGCATTGAACGCATGCGCCCCCCGCGCGAAGCGCACAAAGCCCCCCACGTCCCGGATATTTCAAAATTGAACAATTCCGATGTCATGTTTTCCGCGTGCGACGTCGTTGGGGCGTCGTAGGCGCAGTCGTATATCAAAACGAATACCGAAACGAATACGGGAACGAATACGACTGATGCTCACAGAGGACGCATTTTGCGTACACCCGTCACCCGCGCGTTCCCCTCATGTCAGCGCATTCCTACATTGATTCGGACTACGTTATATGTGCCGCCGTCTGTCTGCACCGACGGTGTGCAATGCAACACGCATGCGAGCCCCGCGACGAGAGTGGCGTCCAGATCTCATTACAAAGTCTTACAAGATCAGGTGATCCAATTGCCGCAGATTGCGTCCAATTTAGGTCGATCCATGACGACGGGCGGGGCAAACACCGCTCTCACAAGGAGGTCATGATGAGAACAAACCCCAAGAACACCGCTTCGGCGACCGTCTCAAAGACGCGCATCGTCCAGGCGGCCGCCGCGACTGGCCTGGCTGCCGTGTTGTTGTCGCTCGCCGGATGTGCGTACGAGGCGCCGCCGCAACCGCGCTTGCCGTACCGCGGTAACGAATCGACGAATCCGGCATACCCGGCGTCCAGAACAGATTGCGGTCCGCCGCCTTACGCGGCCGGCACGCCATGCAGTCCGTACGCGGCACCGCCGTCCCCGGCACCGGGCACCGACGCCTATGGGCGTCCCTACCCGCCGACGGACGGCTACGGCCGGCCGTACCCATCTGACGCGCAGGGCCGTCCGTATCCGCCGCCGCCACCTCCCCCGGCCTATCAGGAGACGTATCCTGCCAATGGGGCTGGCGCGCCGCTGCCGGGTTCCGAGACGGCACATTGATCGCACGTTGCCCCGATACGGGCAGCCATCGCCTTTATTGAATAGCAGGCTGAGCCTCGCGGCCCGGCCTGCGCATCCCCGGGGCCTAAAGCCCCCTTGAAGGAGCTATGCGCCATGAAAACCAAACAACGATGGATCTCTCATCTCTCTCGCTCGGTCGGCCCCATTCTGGTGGGGGCCGCACTGGTCGGCACGTTGGCCGGTTGCGGCGGCATGACCCAGCGCGAGTCGCGTAACACGGCTGTCGGGGCCGGTGTCGGCGCCCTTGGCGGCGCACTCATCTCCGGCGGTGATCTCGGCACGACCGTAGGCGGCGCCGTCGTCGGTGGCGTGATCGGTAATGTAATTACCGATGACCGTCGCCGGTAATTGACCTGAATCGCTGTCGATCAACGCTGACCGCCGCGCGGGTTTCCGCAGATAGCGGTCGCGACTGATCTCGGGCGGCCTGTGCTTCGCGTTGGGCATGCGAATCCATGGAATCCATGCGAACACGCGACATGTGCCGTCGTCATTGCTCAAGGAATAAGGAGAAGCGCGACATGACACCCCAGGACTCACTCCGCCAACGCACGCTTCGAACGCTCACGACACGCCGCATCGGCCGCCGAGTGCTCACCGTCGTCACACTCTGTGCCAGCGCCGCCGCGCTGTCGCTGGTCGCCCTGCCCGGGCACGCGCAGAGCAACCCGATAAACGGCGTCGTGCCGAGCACACCGACAGCCCCGGCGCCGGCCGCCGGCCCGGACTTTGGCGATGCCGCCGACCAGAACGCCGCCCTCGGCCTGTATCTGCAACGCTCGTTCGATGCCATCGATACCAACCACGACGGCAAGATCGATCGCAACGAATGGGCAGCCTATCAACGCAGTCAGTTGCAGGCACGCCGCGCCACGTTCGAGCGCTATTTCAAGGCGGCCGACAAGGACGGCGACGGCTACCTGAGCCGCGACGAAGTCGCAGCCTCCGAGCCGTTCCTGTATCAACATTTCGACGAGATCGACGTGAATCACGACGGCAAGCTCTCGCCTGCCGAGATTCGCGCCTACTTCCGCCGCTACTATCACGAGCGCGAGCAGGCCGACGCCACGACCACCAAGCCCTGAGTCGTCGATCCGGCCGCACAAAAAAATACGCCACGGCATGCCGTGGCGTATTCGTTTTCCCTGCCGGTGCGCGGCCTGTCACCGCCGCGCACATCAGGCACGCTTTACACGTGGAAGAACTCGGCGATGATCGCAGCACCGAGGAACGTGCCGGCGTTCGCGAGGAACGACACGACCACGATGCGCCAGCCGAGGCGGCGGAAAGCGGGCACGTCCTTGGCGACCGACAGACCAGCGTAGGTCAGCATCGGCGTAACCAGCGCGAGGAAGTTGATCTTGCCCGTGAACTGCTCGACGACCGGTGCGAACGGGAAGGCCGGCGACGTCAGGAACATGGCGATCAGCGACACCCAGCACACGGCCGGCACCTTGCGACGCGTGACGAAATACAGCGCTTCGCCAACGATCACGGCACCGATGATGATCAGCATGCCCGGAATGCCGTCGAGGAACGGCGTCTTGAAGGCCATGCTGTTACCGATGAGCGCGAGCGTGCCCGAGAACACCCATGCGAACAGACGCGCGCCGAAGTTCATCTCGACGGTGTGCGCCTTGCTGGCTTCCTTCAGTTCCTTGGCGGCGTCGGCATCGGCCACGGCTGCGGCTTCAGCGTTGGCACGGCCGCGCTTGCTCATGCGGCCCAGCACCGGTTCCATCACGCGATAGCCCCAGACGGCGAGCGGCAGCGAGATGAACAGCGTGAAGTACGTGCCGATGGTCGTCGTGATCAGGTTCGATGCAGCGGCGAACGTGGCGACTTCCTTGGCGACTTCCGGCGTTTGCTGCGCAGCGATGGCGCCAGCCGCAGCGGCCATCATCGAGCCCGAGCCCACACCGGCGCCCATGGCGAGCGAATGCGGGTGGAACAGGTTCAGGCTGGCGATGAAACCGGCGAACAGCGAGATGAACACGGCACCGAAGATCGTGCCCGTCAGGTACTCGGCCAGCACGCCACGGCCTTCCGGCGAGTCGAAGCCGTACTTTTCACCGATGATGGCGAGGCTCGGCTCACGGCCGACCGAGAAGGTCGCACCGATGGCTTCGCGCTTGATGCCAAGCATCAGGGCGACCGGCAAACCCAGGATGATCGTGCCCACGAAGTGACCGAATTCCTGGAACACGAGCGCCCAGCCAGCGGCGACGAGCTTGGGCAGCGAACCACCCACGAGCAGGCCCAGCTTTGCCACGAACAGCAGCAGCGCCGGTTGCAGAATGGCTGCCGCGCGGTGCTGCATCGGCAGGTCGATCTGCGCGAAGCGCGGCAGACGCGCCTGCGACAGGCCCAACGCCGCGCCGAGCAGCAACGCCCAGACCATCGGCAACAACACGATCTTGCCGTGACCGGCATTGATGCTGATCGCCCCGATCAGCTCCGCGATCACGAGAATCGCGATTGCCCAAACATACAGGCGCACGCCATCACTGAAGGCGCCCCCTTGCGGCTTGGCCGCGTTTTGTTCCATGACTGCCATCTGGGTCTCCACTGCACTTGCTATTGAACCGGTCCGGTGCCTCCCGGGTAACCCGGAGGTGGCGCGAACATTTCGGTGGTTAAGGAAATTCGGCGCGTTGTCCTGTGGGTCTCGCCTGGTGGCAAAACCTTCGGACACTTCCCCTCATGACGCCTGAACGAGCGCCATATTGACACGCCTCGGTGACAGCAACAGCGTTCCGCGCCGAACCACCCGAGGGCGGCATTATACGCGGTCAAAATTGCCGTTCCGCCCCCGGGTCTCGCAGGCTGGAACGGCCGCATGCCGGACGGGGTCTCACGACCTTCGTCCGGCATGCACTTCACACCTTTACGACACGTTCCCGGCAGCAGAACGCGTAATGGCAGCGCATTCGCGCAGATTGCCTGACTCGGCCTGCACCGAGATCAGACGTAGCCGAACGGCGTGGCCGGATTCGCCGCAGTCTCGACCCACACGCTCTTCGTCTGCGTGTACTCGTAGAGCGCTTCCACACCGCTGGAGCGACCGTAACCGCTGTGGTTGTAGCCCCCGAACGGCGACGCCACGTTGATCGTCTTGTAGCTGTTGATCCAGAACGTACCGGCGTTGACCTGCGCAGCCACGCGATGGGCGCGCGCGACGTCCTGCGTCCACACCGCACCCGCCAGACCGAACTCGCTGTCGTTGGCAATCGCCAGCGCTTCTTCTTCCGTGTCGAACGGAATCGCCACAACGACCGGGCCAAAGATTTCGGTACGCGCCACGCCCATGGTGTTGTTCGCGTCGGCCAGCACGGTCGGACGCACGAAGAAGCCGCCGTTACTGCGTTGCTGTGAACCGGCCGCCAGACGCGCGCCGCCTTCGACGCCCGCGTCGATCATGTTCATCACGTGCTGATACTGGGTGCGGTTGCAGATCGGGCCGACTTCGGTTGTGTCGTCCAGCGGCTCGCCCACCCGGATTTTCTCCGCGCCGCGTGCCAGCATCTCGATCATCTGGTCGTACACGCCGCGCTGCACCAGCAGACGCGAGCCCGCCACGCAGCTTTGGCCTGCGCTCGAGAAGATCGCGGCCTGAGCGCCAAGGCAGGCACGCTTCAGGTCGGCATCGTCGAACACGATGTTGGCTGACTTACCGCCCAGCTCCAGCACGCTCGGCAGCAGACGCTGCGCGGCGGCCGTGGCGATCTTGCTACCTGTGGCCGGCGAGCCGACGAACACGACCTTCTTGATGACCGGGTGCGAGATCGCAGCCTGACCGGTGGTATGACCGAAGCCGGCGAGCACGTTGATGAGGCCACGCGGCACGCCCGCCTGTTCGGCCAATGCGGCCACCACGAGCGAGCTGGCCGGCGTGAGTTCCGACGGCTTGAGCAGCACACCGTTGCCCATGGCGATGGCCGGCGCGAGTTGCCAGCCACAGGTGAAGACCGGGGCGTTCCACGGCGTGATCTGCAACACCACGCCCATCGCTTCACGACGCGTGTAATTCAGGTGCGTGCTCGGCACCGGGATCACGTCGCCGAAGAACTTGTCGGTCCAGCCGGCGTAGTACTCGAACATCTCCGCCACCTTGCCGACTTCGCCACGGCAGTCGCGGATCGGCTTGCCGGCGCCGATCGATTCGAGTTGCGCGAGCGCCTCGGCGTTTTCGCGGATCTTGCTGCCGACGGCCTGCATTACGCGGCCACGTGCGGCGTGGGTCAGCGCCCACCAGGTTTTCTGCGCGGCCTGGGCGGCGTCAGCGGCTTGTGCCACAACGGCAGCCCCTGCGTCGCGGTAGGTCAGCACCGTCTGGCCGGTGGCCGGATTCACGATGTCGATGCTCGCCTCACCCGAGCCTTCGACCAGTTCACCGTTCACGAACGAGCCGATGGTGGTGGCGTTGGGGAAGAACTTTGCGAATGCGCCGAGCAAGGCGGCGGCTTGTTGGTCTGCCATGAGAAAACTCCGTGCGATGCGCCGACGTGGGCGCACCGGGTCGTCAAACTAAAAATATCGAAGGCGAAATGCTGGGAGCCAGCGGGCTGTCGAGGGCCCGTCGTCGCCCCATCGAGAACGCTTGCGGGCTTACGCGCGGCCCGGCTCGATGAACTGCACGATGCGATTGAAGTCCTCGTCATCGCCTACCGTTGCGGCGCTCGCTGCCCACAGACGGCCGACTTCCGCCGACAGGGGTCCCGTGGCAAGCGTGCCCGTCTGCTCTGCGAGCGCGATCGCCAGACGCACGTCCTTGCGCATGAGCTTCATCGTGAAGCCCGAGTCAAACGCGTCGTTGAGAATCCACGTCGGGTAGTTGGTCTGCGTCACACCGCTGCGACCCGAGCCGGCGTTCAAGCCCTCGAGCACCTGCTCCGGCGCCACGCCGGCAGCCTTCGCCAGGCGCATCGCTTCGCCGGCCACGACCAGATGCGCCGCGCACATCAGGTTGTTGATGAGCTTGGTCACGTGACCTGCGCCCACGTCGCCGATATGCACGCGCTTGGCCGACATCGCGGCAAGCACCGGCTCGACACGTGCGATGTCGTCCGCCGAGCCGCCCAGCACCATCGTGAGCGCGCCGTTCAGTGCGCCCTTCGGGCCGCCCGAGACCGGTGCGTCGACCAGAGCAATGCCTTTCTCGCGCAGCGTGGTTGCCAGGGCGCGCGTGCTTTCCGGATCGGCCGTCGACGTGTCGATGACGATCAGCCCTTCGCGACCGTTCGCCGCAATGCCATCGGCGCCGTTCACGACAGCCTCGACAACTTGCGACGTCGGCAGCGAGAGCACCAACGCGTCGGCTTCGCGGGCGAGTTCGGCGACCGAAGCCCGCAGGCCGATGCCCGCGTCGGCCAAGGCGCTACCGGCGGCCGGCGACGGATCGAAACCAAGCACCGTGAAACCGCCGCGCTGCAACGACAGCGCCATGCCGCGTCCCATATTGCCCAGTCCGACCACTCCGATGATTTTCATGTTGACTCCAGATTGACTGCGAGGATGACACCGCCCGCACGGGCGACGCCGCGTTGCTCCGTCGGCCGGGTCATCCGGCCGCCGCTTGGAAATACTGGGGAACTACCAGGGATATCAGTGCGGGTGGTTGACGAACTCCAGCACGACGTTGCCCGCAAACTCGGGCTCCACCACCAACCCATGCTCGTTGTAGCCATACGGCACGCCGTGTTCTCGCCACAACGCCTCGACGTGGGCCAGATCCGGGGTGAGCAGTGTGATTGCCACGGCATGCGTGCGCGTGGCCTGCGCCATCGGCAAACCGACCGCGGCGTAACGGGCTTCGGCGCGCTGCGGCGAGAGCGCTCGCAAGTGCCCGCAGCCCGTGTCGGCCACGGCCCCGCCGTCATACAAGTCGACGTGACGGGCCCCGTACATCTGTTGCCAGCGCGTGGCGAGCGCACGCAGGGAGACAGGGTCCGGCGTCACGTAAGTCACGCCGATAATGCCGGTCACGCCGTTCGCGTGCGTCTGCCACTCGGGCACCCAGATCAGTTCGGGGCGGTGCTGCTGGCAGATGAAGTTCGACGCATCGCCCAACGACGCGTCGATGAACAGGCCCAGCGATACCACGGCCTCGTCGGGCGAGCCGTCCGGCTTGCGCATTGCCCGGCGGAAATCGAGGATGCCCTGCGTCTGAAGCCCGGCCTGCGCGAGGCGCGAATGGTCAGCGTGAGCGTCCTTGCTGTGAAGTGCCACGAGCGACACGCCCTCTTCTCGCGCCAGGAAACTGCCGAGAAAGCGTCCGAAACAGAAGTCGCCGAGCGCGTTCGTGCCGAACTTGCTGGCGTTATCCACGCCGATCAATTCGATGAAGTTCTCGCCGAACATCATGAGCGACGTGACGGTGCCCCACGGGTGATATGACACCGGCGACGGGGAGAAGCCCATGCGCTCGTAGTGGGCCAGCCGCCGCGGGTGGTCGTGCACGGTGACCAGCGGATGATCGATGCCGAATCGCGTGTTGCGCGGAGGAATCATCTGGTGTCTCCGATAGGGCTTGGAGGGCTTCAAGGGCTGGGAAGGCTCGGAGGATTCGGAGGGCTCGGCGGAATCGTTGCCGATCCGGACCGCCCGAGGGGCGCTCGTGGCGTTGTTCCTCGCCGTCCCTCTGTGCTTCTGCCCCTTGCCCCCTCGCCGATTGACGCGGCCACTGGCCCTGAAATTGGCGCGGAATCGGACCGCCTCTACCAGGCCTCGCCTGGGTTCGTTGCCTGGCAAAGGGGCCGATCCGCATGTTTCGCAGTGTGAATTGAAAAAAAACGACGCTCAATGACAACGCTTGAAGATTTTTGTTCTAATTATTAGTCTTTAGGGTATGACACCTGCCATCACCGAAAGCCGCCTGCCGTATCTGTTCGAGGCCGTCCAATGCGGCACCGTGCGCGCGGCCGCCGACCGACTCGACATTGCCCCGTCCGCCGTCAGCCGCCAGATCGCCTTGCTGGAGGCCGAACTGGCGATGCCACTCATCGAACGCCATAAACGCGGCGTCCACCTGACGCAGGCCGGCCGGCTGCTCATGGAGTATTACCGGGAGCAGCGCGCGCACCAGGAAGACTTGCTTGCCAAGTTGCAGGAGGTGCGCGGGCTGCGACGTGGCCATATCCGGCTGGCCGTTGGCGAGGGTTTCGTCAGCGACCTGATGGGCGCGCCGCTGCAGTACTTCTGCAAGCGCTACCCCGATATCACGCTGACGCTCGATCTGGCGGGCACCAACGAGGTCATGCGGCTCGTGGCGGAGGACGACGCAGACATTGGGCTCGTCTACAACCCGCCTGCCGAGCCCAAGATCGTGTCGCGCGCGCAAATGCGCCAGCCAGGGCATGCCATCGTTGCGCCCGACTCGTCGCTCGTCGGTCAGTTGAACGAGAAGGGAGCCCTTCGGCTCGACGCGCTCTACGACGTCCCGCTCGCCCTCATGCACGGGGCTTACGGCACGCGTCAATTGATGGAACTGGCCGAGCAGTCGGAAAAGCATCGACTCGCGCCCACGGTCACGACCAACTCGATTTCCGTTCTCAAGCATTTCGTGCGCGCGGGACTGGGCGCGACGTTCCTGCCCGCGTTTGCCGTGTCGCAGGAAATCGAGGCCGGCGTGCTGCGTGCGCTGCCCGTCGATCATCCGATTCTCAATCGCGCCGAGGCGCACCTCGTCACCCGTGCGGGACGGCGGCTGTCCGGCGCGGCCAACCGGCTGCTGACGCATCTGGCGAGCAAGATGGAAGCCTTCGGCGCGCCGGACTGAAACGACCGACTGAAGCGCGCGACTCGAATTTGTCTCGCCGATTGAGCCGTTTCGGTTGTTGGCACGCAACAGTCGGGGTACTCAGCCTTTCCCCGATGTTGCATGCCGGGGAATTCGGCTATAAAGGAGCCATTCGGGCGTGGGGCGCCCGTTGCGTCGCAGTGCAAGACATGTCACGCAACGCCGGCCCCTCGCCAGCCGATCCCGGTCGCACGGCCGCGCGCGAGACACGCTTCGCTTGCGCCACGCTGTCGCAGACCCTACGCCAGTGGACTGCCATGACAACGATCTCTGACTACCAGAGCGTGACGGCATCACTTGCAACCGCCCGCATTCCCCTATGCGGCGCCCGTTGCCCAGGCGTTCCCGCTCGCCGATTTCTCGTCACTCGTAACGAAATTTCAGGCTTTCCCGCCGACATCTCGTGTCGCCCCCGCTCGGGCGTCGCGCGACGACGACGGACATAACCACGCAAGTGAGGTGCGGGGCAAAACGCAACCTGGGGAGCAGACCATGAAAAAGAAGCTCATCGCAGCTAGCCTGCTTTGCGGCATCGCCACGTTTGCACACGCGCAATCGAGTGTGCAGCTTTATGGCCGCGTGGATGGCGGCTTTCAGTTCATGAACAACCTGCAGGACGGTAACGGCGGCACCGCATCGCGCTGGAGTGCGCAAGGCGGTGACTACGGCACCAGCCTGTTCGGCCTGCGCGGCTACGAAGACCTCGGTCAGGGCTTGCATGCCGTATTCAATCTGGAAGGTGGGTTCCAGTTGATGAACGGCTACAACAACAACGGCTCGGGATCGATCTTCGATCGGCGTGCGTTGGTGGGCTTCAACTCGCGCTCCTGGGGACAACTGACCATCGGGCGCAACCTGTTCATCAGCAACGGGGTCTGGGACTTCGATCCGTTCCAGCAGCAGGCCTTCTCCTCCGCGTCGCTCGTTCGCGGACGTAACTGGCCGCAGGCGAGCAACACCGTCAATTACCAGAGCCCGAGCTGGTACGGATTCGATGTCGCGGGTCAGTACGCCTTCTCCAACGTCGTCGGGCAGTTCAACAGCGGCCGAGGCATGGGTGCCCAGTTGACGTACACCCATGACCGATTCCAGTTGCGCGCGTTGTACGACGAAATTCGCGACACCAACGGACGCTTCACCGATGTTTTCGCCACGTCGCGCGAGTACTTCGCTGGCGCGAACGTGTTCCTGAATCGCTTCACGATTTCGTTGGGCTACACGCATATGTCCGCGCCGGACGCACCGGCCCCCGACTTCGCTACGCGCGCCGATCACTACTGGGCCGGCGTGAAGTATCAGGCCACGCAGGTCTGGGCGGCGAATGCGGCGGTGTATCACGTGAACGTGCCGGGCGGTTTCGGCCACGCCACGATGTTCGAACTGGGCACGACGTACAACCTGTCGAAGCGCACGTTCCTTTACGGCACGGTGGCATACGTGATGAACAGCTCGAATCAGAGCTTCTCGGTGGCGGCCATTCCGAGCGACTCGCTGGATAACCCGCCTGCCGGGAAGGGCCAGACCGGTGCCTATATCGGGGTATCGCACTCCTTCTGAGCGCGCGGAGTCGGCAGCGAACCTGCAAGACGAAAAAAAGCCGTCCGGCGCATTGCCGGACGGCTTTTCCTTTGCTGCTTTTGCCGTTGTTACTACTGCGACTGCTACTACTGTTACTGCTACTACCTCGCGAAATTGGCGCCGGGCATGCCGGCACCTCTCACATCTGGATCACCAGACGTACTTGAGCGAGCCGGCCACACCGGCTTGCGTTTGACCTTGACGCACACTGCCATTCACGCCGCCATGAAGCGAAAGCTTCTTGCCGAACTTCACGTCGATACCGGCTTCCGCGCTTACGATGTCGCGGCCGAGCTTGTTGCCCGTGACCGTCATCGTGCCGGTGTTGGCAACGTTGGCGAGTGCCACGTCCATCGACGGCGCCGCATGCGCGAGTTCACGCTCGTATGCGATACGCAGCGACGGCGTGATGCTGTGCGACTCGTCGCCGAACGCCTTCCACAGACGTGCACCGATGCCCACACGCGCCGAGTTGAAGTTGCTGCCGTCGACCTTGAGGCCAGCGTCACCGTTTTCGGTGAAACCCTTCACCGAAGTGTTCGACACCTTGAGTGTGATGCTCGGATCGATGTTCACGGCACGCGTGACGATGTGCTTGCCGAACTGGGCGAAGCCGCCCACGGTCGTGGCGCTCGTCTTGCCGGTCAGGCCGTAGACCTCGCCACCGAGTTTGGCAGCGCGCTGGCTCTTGATGCTGTGCGCGCTGTACGACACGCCGCCGTTCGCGAACCAGCCATCGACTTCATGGGCGCCGTACAGACCCACGCTGTACGTGCTCACCTTCGACGAGGCCTTCTGGCTGTTCTCGCCGTTCGCGTCGACGGTGGCATCGCCATAGCCCACAGCGACACCGACACGCGAGTTGTTCTTCTTGACGTCGACACCGGCCGCCACGCCGGCACCGCGCACCGAGTAGCCCGCGATATCGCCACGCGTCTGTCCAGTCGTCTGACCGCCCATAGCCTGCACCCAGGTGGAAATGCCGGTCGCCGTCGACGCGATGTCCGTCGGTTGCATGAACGCGTCGTCACCCGACAAACGGTCTTGCATGCCCTTGCGGAACAGGTCCGCGTTTTGTTGTGCGGCGTTGGCCATCTGGGTCAGAACGACACCCGAAGCCATCGCTTGTGCGGCGGCGTCGTTCGCCCGCGTCGACGTTTCCCGTTGCGCTACGGACGGCTCAACGGCAACCGATTCTTCGGCGGCAACGTGGGTATCGATAGCGTCGGTAGTCTCGGATTCAGTCGTGGTGTCTTCACCAGCATCGGCGTAATTTGCACCGTTCAACTCGAAGAGTCTCCGCTCCACTTCGTCAGTGATTTCGGCCACAACTTCGCGAACCTGCTGCTTATCTTCGTCCGTCGCATGCTCGCTGCTCTCGACAATCTCCGCGATCTTCTTGGCGCCCTCCTTGGTCTTGCTGTCCAAGTCCTTGAAGAAATCTCTCCAGTCCTTATCTGAAGCGTCCGAAAAAGCAACCACGGGCTTTTCGGTAGCCGTCGGTGCAGCCTCCTTCCCGGAAACTTCGCTGACGGTTGCGACAGCGAGCGCCGGCGCATCAAACGTCGATGCGACCTCGGACACCGGCGCCTTGGCAATCATCGGCGTGACAGGCTGTTTGGCCTTCAGCAACGCTAAAGCGCGTTTGGCTTTCGCGATTTCGTGATCCATTTGCGTCAGAAACTCCGACTTGTTGAGTTCCCGTTGGATCTTTTCATTGTTCGCTTTGCCGAGGGCGATGGCACTGTCGATGCGCTTGAAGAAGTCGTCCACAGAAATGTCCGAAGCGTCGACAAACTTGGGCTCACTGGGCACCGGCTTAGAAGTACCCGCGGCCAATTCGATCGCGGTGTTTTGCCAGACCTTGCGGGCGGCGTCGCCTTTCTCCTGCACCAGATATTCGTGAATCGCCTGGGTCGTCTCGCGTGCCTCGGTGGCTTTGCCAAGGTGCGTGCGTGCCTTGTCGAGATTCTTCTCAGCCTGACTCAGTCCGCGCTGGAACAAATTGCCCTCCGCTTTCAACACGGCATCGCTGGCATCCATCAGCGCCTTCTTCTGCTTGCTCTCGACCATGAGCGCCATCGCCAGCTCGGCTTTCTTGTCCGCGGCATTCGCCAGTACCTGGCGTGCGCGATCGAGCGACGGCACCGCCTGCTTGGCGGCCGCGCCAGCAATACGCTTCCAGTTCTTCTCCGCGGCGCTCGCCTCGGACACGAATTCCGTTGCCGCGTTGGCGCTCACCATACCGCCGCCAGACAAGGCAACAGCCGCTGCGCCCGCGATAGCCGTGCGACGCATGCGTGCAGCCAGCGTGTCGGTGTCGTGAGTGGAATGGATACCCTTGTTGGCGTTGATACAGTTTGCGTTCATGTTCTACGTCCCTCTTCAATTCGTGATTGGCAAATATCGAATGCCTGTCCGCAAATTGCGTTGCATCCGATGAGTGACACGAATCGTAGGACGTGATTAACGTATTAACTGTCTTTAAGGCGCGGCATCGGGAAATTGCTTACCCCAAACCCTGCTCTTAGGACATATCCCATGAAAATGTTGGTGAAAATCACTGCCTAACAAGTCAAAAACCGATGCATTCCACGGAATTCACAAGAAATTGTAGGATTTAGCACTCAATACACCTCCAGCAGCAGGAAGACCTGCTTAGACGCCGAGCGTGCCCCCTGAAGGCGGGAGCCGTTACTCGACACTGATTTGGTTGGCAATTCGATTCAATCGGCGCCTCAAATACAAAAGCCCCCGTTACAGACAAGTAACGGGGGCTTCCACCCAATCTCAATCATTCGGTGACGCGTCGATCATGACTGTCCGACGTGTCACCCGGATCTCGTTGGGAAGAGATCCGCGCTTTCCCCTTGCGAGGAGAGCGTGCTGCGTGCTGCCTTAGAAGCGATACTTCGCCGAGATACCACCACCCAGCGCGCTTTCGCCCTTACGCACGCTGACGTTACCGCCAACGCGAACTTCCAGTTGCTTCTTGAGCTGCATGTCCACGCCCAGATCCGCCGTGAAGATGTCCTTGCCAAGCTTCGGACCCTTCACCGTGAAGCTGTTCGACGCACCGTAGATCGCATTCGTCAGGCTGCTCTGCGTGTTGCCGAACTCGTGCTCATACGACAGGCGCAGCGACGGGGCAATCTTGCCACCCGCAACGCTCGCCACTTCGCTCCACAGACGCAC
>JARLJF010000184.1 GCA_031291335.1 Pandoraea sp.
CCTGATGGGCCAACAACTTGATTAAGTTAATCAATATTGACAATAAAATCCATCGGCATAAGCTTCAATGCGCCGGCAGTCTCGCATCGCGACTCATTGCGATGCCACGTATCGAATCGTTCGAGGACTCCCTATGCATTTCGCTGTTTCCGGGCAAGCCGTGCCGCTCGCCGAGGCCCCCAATTTCGTCGCGCCCTATCTGCACGACATGTGTCTGGCGATCGCCGGGCATGATGCGGCATCCTCAGCCGCCCCCGTCAACCTGACGATCAGCGGCAGTGGCGCGTTGCCGTGCGCCTTTCCCTATACCGACTTCGCCACGGCATCCATCGCCAGCGCGACGCTCGCCGTCGCCGGACTCACGACCGGTGCGGAGGGCGATTACGGGCTGGCGGATAACGCTGTGACACCCCGGGTGAGCGTTGACCGGCGGCTGGCGTCGTTCTGGTTTCAGACGTCGCTGCGCTCGCAGGGATGGTCGTCGCCGCCGATGTGGGACCCGATTGCAGGCGATTACCGTACGGCCGATGGCTGGATTCGTCTGCACACCAATGCGCCGCATCATCGTGCCGCCGCCCTTGCAGTGCTTGGCGCGCAGGCCAATCGCGACGCGGTGGCACGCGTGGTCGCCACGTGGCAGGCGGATGCGCTCGAAACCGCCGTCGTCGCCCATGGGGGATGTGCTGCGGCGATGCGCACGCTCGCGCAATGGGATGCCCATCCTCAAGGCGAGGCCGTGGCTCGCGACCCCTTGTTGCAGTGGGAGACGTTCGACGTTGGATCGGCGGCGGGTGTTCAGCGCGACGTTACCGGTTGGAAGCCGATGCGCGAACGCCCGCTCAGCGGCATCCGCGTACTCGATCTCACACGCATTCTCGCGGGCCCGACGGCCACCCGTTTTCTGGCAGGATTCGGCGCGCAGGTACTGCGCATCGATCCGCCGGGCTGGGACGAACCCGGCACCGTGCCGGAAGTCGTGCTGGGCAAGCGTTGCGCGCGTCTCGACCTGAAACAGGCTGACGGCCGCGCGACGCTCGAAACGCTGCTGCGCGAGGCGGATATCGTCGTTCACGGGTATCGTCCCGACGCACTCGACCATCTGGGCCTCGGCGCGGTTCGGCGTCGTGAACTCAATCCCCTGCTGATCGATATCTCGCTCGATGCCTATGGCTGGCAAGGCCCCTGGCACGCCCGGCGAGGTTTCGACAGTCTGGTGCAGATGAGCGCGGGAGTCGCCGATGCGGGCATGCGCGCAGCCGGCGCAGAACGGCCGGTGCCGCTGCCGGGGCAAGGCATCGATTACGCCACGGGGTATCTGATGGCGGCGGCCGCCGTTCGCGCACTGGCCTTGCGTCAGGCGCAGCACGTCGGCAGCACCGTACGTGCCTCGCTGGCCCGTACCGCGCGTCTGCTCGTGACACATCGCACGCCAGATCCTGCACCGTCGCCGCTCGACGCGGAGACGCCGGACGATTTGTCTGCGCGGATCGAGGACACGTCGTGGGGACCGGTGCGGCGTGTGGCCACGCCAATGTCGATCGAGGGGACGCCCGTCGACTGGGCCTTACCGGCGATGGCACTGGGCACGGCCACGCCGCAATGGCCCTGAGAGTGCGTTACTCGATAGCGTGACGTCGCGCCTGCCGGGCGGCGTGGAGCGCACGCTCCGCCTGACTCAGTAACGCTGAAATGTGGGTCGGCTCGCCGCTCGTCACGCTCGTCACGCCTGCCTCATCGAATATCACCGGATTGCCTATCGCGATACCGAAGCTCGCCGTCAGGGGCAAGACTTTGCCATGCGGCAAGGTCAATGCGGTGGCTTCGATGCGCCCGCGCAGCAGTTCCGCGAATTGCTGCGCGCGCGATCGATCAAGCACCCGGGCGAGGATCACGAACGCATCCGCGCCCAGGCGCGCCACCACGTCGCCGGGCTGACTGGTATTCAGGCAGACGGCGCCGACGCGGCGCAGCACATCGTCGCCCATGGCGTGCCCCCAGTTCGCGTTGATCTGCGCGAAATTATCGATATCGAACTTGATCAATGCGACATGCCCCGGCGACGGCATCGCGCACAGGGCACGCGCTTGCCGCTCGAACGCCCGCCAGTTCATCAGGCGCGTGAGCGGGTCGGTGTCCGCACTCATCTCTAACTCGCCCACCAACCGCGCACGCTCGCGACGCAATTGCACCAACTCGATGGCGTTGTGCTTCATGACGCGTAGCGCGTCGAACACGGCCCGCACCTGCGCACGACGCATCGGCACGCCATCGCCGGGCACGGGAGTATCGAGTTTGCCTTGGGCGAGTGCGTCGACGAAACGGGTTGCCGCCTCGAACGGCAGCACCACGCTGCGGCGGAAATTGCGCAGCACGACGACGATCAGCAGCACCAACGTGATCTCGGCCAGCGCGATGAAAATCAGGCGCTTGAGCGCGCTCGAGCGGCGTGCGTCGACCTTATGCTTGGCCAACGTCAGCATGGCGTCGCGAAATTCGGTGATCGCGCGCATCGTCGGCACATAGTTGCGCGCAAACTCGGCCGTTGTCAGGAGCGCAGGCCGAGGTTGACTGGCCAGCGTGCGCACGGTCGCCACGTAATGCAGCCCGGCCGCAAAGTACTGGGTATTCAACGTGCTGAGCGCCTCGGGCCCCAGCTCCGGCGGCTCGGTCATCCGCGAAGCGATCATGTCGCGCAGTTGATCGATGCGGCCGAGCGTTCTTTCGAGCGTGCGCTGATCCGCTTCGGTAAGCGTCTTGCCGGTGGTAAGCGTCGCGGTGAAGTATGAGCCGAGTTGACCGGCGTATTCACGCAAATCGGCGGCCAGACGGGCAAGGATGATGGGATGCAGCGCGTCAGGGGCGCCCCGTGAAATCACGTCGATCCGCGACGATGCCACGGGTGTGAAGTCGGCGATGACACGGATCATGCGATCGACGGCATCGCGCACGGCCGCGTCGCTGCGCATTTCGCGCGGACGCTGCACCAGCAGATCGACGTTGGCACTGGCTGCCGCGAGATCGAGGCGCGCGCGCTCGACCGCTCGCAAACTGCCGCCGCACTGATCGCACGCGTCAGCGGAGAGCGCGGATAGCAATTCCTGCAGGCGTGCATTGGTCGCCTCGCGTGCCTTGCGCAGCGCGATGACGGATTCGTTCGGCAAGGGAAGATCGGCCCCCAGCACCGCATTGGCCGGGCCGCGCTCCGCCGACGCCTTCTCCATCGCGAGCAGCGTGGCACGCAGCGCGTCAAGCGCGACAGACGCATCGTTGGCGCGCTGGTAGCTTCCCCAGGTCCCGACGAGCAGACTGCTGCAAAGGATAACGACGACAGAGACGACGGCGAGATTCTGCAACCGCAAACGGCCGGTGAGAGAAACGGCCGGAAATAGCTTGTGCTTCATTGAGGATGGCACCGTCGGCCACACGGTTCAGGCTGCCACTGGGGCCACCAGGGCCACTAAGGCCGCTGCGGACGCCACCGTAACGGCAGTCATGCGCAGCGAACCGCGGAAACGTCGTGCCCGGCAAAGGCACTAACGCTTTGTCTTCGCAACAGCGCAGCAGATCGCCAGCGCCGGGGCGGTGCCATTGTCGCACACCGATTTCCCCCTCGGCGCCGCGCCCTGCGCTTACAGGTCGATTGCCAATTCCGTACCCTGCTTGATCGCACGCTTGGCGTCGAGTTCGGCTGCAACATCCGCCCCGCCAATGACGTGCACGCGTGCGCCCGCCGCCTGAAGACCCTCGGCCAATTCGCGCAACGGCTCCTGGCCGGTGCACAAGATGACGTTATCAACCTGCAACACCTGTGGCCTGTCGTCAATGGTGACGTGCAGACCGTCGTCGTCGATCCGGCGATAGGTCACGCCGGGAATCATCTCCACGCCGCGATGCTTGAGCGATGTCCGGTGAATCCAGCCGGTGGTCTTGCCCAGCCCGTCACCCACCTTGGAGGTCTTGCGCTGCATCAGGTACACCTTGCGCGGCGAGGTCTCGGGCACCGGCACACGCAGGCCACCCGCATGGGCGTACGTCGGATCGATCCCCCATTCGGCGTAGAACTTCGCAGGCACGAGCGTGGCGCTCTCGCCCACTTGCGTAAGGAACTCGGCCACGTCGAAGCCGATCCCGCCTGCGCCAATCACGGCAACGGTCTGGCCCACCGACGCGCCGCCGCGCAGCACATCGATATAGCTGAGCACCTTGGGATGATCGATACCCTCGATCGCCGGCGTACGCGGCAACACGCCGGTGGCCAGCACGATGTCGTCGTACCCGCCTTCAATTAGCGACGCCACCGACGCACGCGTCTTGAGTTGCACCTTCACACCCGTGGCGTCCAGTTCATGGCGGAAGTAACGCAAGGTCTCGAAGAACTCTTCCTTGCCGGGAACACGCTTGGCCATGTTGAACTGGCCGCCGATTTCGGTATCGGCCTCGATGAGCGTGACGTCGTGTCCCCGTCGCGCCGCCACAGTTGCCGCCGCCAAGCCCGCCGGGCCTGCGCCAACGACTGCCACACGGCGCACGCGGCCCGCCGGTTCGACGCGCAGCTCCGTCTCATGACAGGCGCGCGGATTGACCAGACATGACGTGATCTTGCCGCTGAACGTGTGATCGAGACACGCCTGATTGCAACCGATACACGTGTTGATCGCGTCGGCCCGCCCGGCGGCCGCCTTGTTCACGAAATCGGGGTCTGCAAGCAACGGCCGGGCCATCGACACCATGTCGGCTTCACCCTCGGCAAGAATGCGTTCGGCGACGTCCGGCATGTTGATGCGGTTCGTCGTGATGAGCGGAATGCCGACATGCCCCTTGAGTTTGCCGGTAACCCACGCAAATGCGGCGCGCGGCACGCTGGTCGCAATCGTCGGAATCCGGGCTTCGTGCCAACCGATGCCGGTATTGATGAGCGTCGCCCCGGCGGCCTCGATGGCGCGGGCCAATTGCGCCACCTCGTCGAAGGTGGAGCCCCCTTCGACCAGATCGAGCATCGAGAGCCGGTAGATGATGATGAACTCACGCCCTACGCGCTGGCGGACACGTCGCACGATCTCCACCGGGAAACGCATGCGATTCTCGTAGCTGCCACCCCACGCGTCGGTGCGATAGTTGGTTCGGGCCGCGATGAACTCGTTGATCAGGTAACCCTCCGATCCCATGATTTCGACGCCGTCGTAACCCGCATGCTGCGCCAGCGCGGCACAGTTCACGAAGTCGTCGATCGTCGTCTCAACCTCGTCGCTCGTCAGTTCGCGCGGTTTGGCGGGCGTAATGGGCGCTTGCAACGCGCTCGGGGCCACCAGATCGGGATGGTAGGCGTAGCGTCCGAAGTGCAGGATCTGCATGGCGATCTTGCCGCCGGCAGCGTGCACGGCCTCAGTCACGACGCGGTGCTTGTCGGCGTCCTCTTCAGTGCTGAGCTTCGCGCCCCCCGCGTAAGGCCGGCCGGCGTCGTTCGGCGCGATGCCGCCCGTCACCATCAGCGCCACGCCGCCGCGCGCGCGTTCCGCGTAGAACTCCGCCATGCGGGCGAAGCCATTGCGCGCTTCTTCCAGCCCGACGTGCATCGAGCCCATCAGCACGCGGTTACGCAAGGTCGTAAAGCCCAGATCCAGGGGCTGCATCAAGTGGGGATAGCCGCTCATCGTTGTCTCTCTCTTCGTCCGGCAGACGCCGTGGGGTTTCGGGGGACTGTCCGGAAAGCATAGGACACGTCGTTCGCGCGCCTCGGCGTTATGCAACCGGTTGCATAGTTTGTTGGCGATTCTATGCGGGCACTGCGAACTATGCAACGGGTTGCATAGTGAAATTAGAGTCCCTACACTACCGGTCATGCCGCTCGCCCACGCCCTGATGACCTCGCTGCTGGAGAAATCCTCTTCGGGGTATGACCTTGCCCGCCGCTTCGACAAATCGATCGGCTTTTTCTGGCACGCCACGCATCAACAGATCTACCGCGAGTTGGCGCGTATGGAAGCGTCCGGGTGGATCGACTCCATGGCCGCGCCCGATGGGGGCCGCACCCGAAAACGCGTCTACCGCGTGCTCGACGCCGGCCGCGACGAACTCCTCGCTTGGGCGGCAACCCCTACGGCACCGTCAGATCTGCGCGACGACCTCATGGTCCGGCTGCGCGCTGACGCCGCCATCGGGCCGCTGGGACTGCAACCCGAACTGCGACGCCGCGCCACGCTTCACACCCAGAAACTTGCCGCCTATCAGGCCATCGAGGCCCGCGACTTTCCGGCGGGTGAGCCGCCCACGCGCGAAACCGCGCTGCAACGGCATATTCTCCTGTTGGGGGTGCGATACGAGCAGGGCTGGCTGGACTGGACGCGCGACGCACTGTCCCTGCTGGAACACTGGGACGGCGCGGCTGTCAGGGGCGATACCGCCGACACGCCGGACTGAGCCACCGGCTCGCGGCCGCCGGGCAACCCTCTCGGCGCGAAGACCCTTTCGTCCCATTTTCTTGTCAACGGACGGGGCACGTGGCGCGTTTAACGAATGAATCGACGGATGGCTTACCGGCATCCGTTACCGTTTTTCGCCCCACCCTAGGCATTCATGGTGTTTTCTTCCAAGCGCTCCAAGCTTTCCTGGCTGACCGGCCGTGTTCGCACCTTCGCAACGCTGTCCGCCCTGGTCGCCGGTGCACTCCCGCTCCCCTCCGCCCATGCAGGCACGGTCATCGTGCTCGACTCCGGCGCCGCCCAACTGTCACTGATCGATCAGGCAACGCATAAGGTCGTCGGCACGATGCCCACGGGCAAAGAGCCGCATCACCTGATGATCACGCCCGACAAGCGTTCGCTGATCGTGGCGAACTCGGTGTCGAACAGCTTGATGTTGCTCGATCCGAACACCGGCAAGCTGCAGCGCCAGGTGGCGGACATCGACGATCCGTATCAACTCGGCTTCTCGCCCGACCGCAAGTGGTTCGTGACGGCGGCGCTGCGTCTGGACCGCGTTGACGTCTATCGTTACGACGGCGAGAACGTGACGGTCGTCAAACGGATTCCGCTGGCCAAAACCCCCAGCCACATGACGTTCTCGTCCGACAGCAAGACGGTATTCGTCACGCTGCAGGACTCAGGCGAGTTGGTGGCGATCGACCTCCCGACGCAGACGGTCAAGTGGCGCATGCCGGTCGGCAAGACCCCGGCGGGTCTGTGGATGACGCCGGGCGACAAGTACCTGTTGGTCGGCATGACCGGCGAAGACGACGTCGCCGTGGTCGACTGGCGTACGCAGAAGGTCATCAAGCGCATTCAGACGGGGCGCGGCGCGCACAACTTCCGCTCGCTGTCCGACGGCCGTCACATCGCGGTGAGCAACCGCGTCGAGAGCACGATCAGCATTCTGGATTACGAGTCGCTCACCAAGGTGGCTGACATCACCGGCCTGATGCCCGGACCGGATGACATGGAATTGTCCGCCGACAAGCGCTATCTTTGGGTAACGTTCCGGTTTGCACGCCACGTTGGCGTGATCGACCTGACGACGCGTCAACTGGTCGACCGCATCGCCGTCAACCGTTCGCCGCACGGCATCTTCTTTGCCGATCGTGCCCCCGTACTCTCGCCGAATCCGGACTGATAAGGCCGAAAGATGATTCAGGAAGCCCTCAACTTCGTCGACAGCGGCATCTCGGCCGTACAGACGCTCATCTACGTGGATGTGGTGCAGCCGTTGCTGTTCCACTTCAACATGATGGGCTACGACGACGACATCTATGACGCCCTGTACTGGGTGCTCATCGGCGTCTTGCAGATCGGCCTGACGTACGCCCTGCTGCGCCCGCTCGAGGCCCTGCGCCCGGTCGAGCAGTGGCAGAACCGCCGTCAGGTACGCTCGGACGTGATCTACACATGGATCGCCAAGCTCGGCATTCTGAATCTGCTGTTCTTCGTGGTGCTGCAACCCGTCTTCAACGAGCTGCAGAGCCAGATGGTGATTCACGGCCTGCCGAGCATCGATCTCGACGGCCTGTACCCGGGCGTGACGGACCAGCCGCTGGTCTCGTTCCTGATGTATCTGATCGTGCTCGACTTCGCCGGCTACTGGTATCACCGCTGGCAGCATCGCTTCGGCGTGTGGTGGGAGCTGCACGCGGTACATCACAGCCAGCAGCAGATGTCGCTGTGGTCCGATGACCGGAATCACTTCCTCGACGACATCGTGCAGGCCGGGTTCTTCGCCGCCATTGCGCTGTTCATCGGCGTGCAGCCGGCGCAGTACGTCGTCCTCGTGGCGGTCGGCAACTTCCTGCAGAGCGTGCAGCACGTCAACGCCCGCCTGCCGTTCGGCCCGGTACTTGAACGCCTGATCGTGAGCCCGATCTTCCACCGTCGCCATCATGCGATTGGTTACGGACACGAAGGCACGCGCTACGGCTGCAACTTCGGCGTGCTGTTCCCATGGTGGGATATGGTGTTCCGCACGGCGTCGTGGGAACGTACCGTAGAGCCGACCGGCATTCGCGACCAGCTTCCGGCACCGCAGGGCCGCTCGCGTCGCTACGGGCTGGGGGTCATCGCGCAGCAAATCCGCGCACTCGGCCGCATCGCTCGCCGTCTCGCCCCGCGCCGCCCCGCGATCTGAACTGTCCGAAGGGTGTGCACCCTCGGGTAACACGATGTAACAGGGGGATGACCCTCATCCCCCTGCCTGCCAGCCCCCTCCCCGCAGGTACCTTCCGCCCCGATTTTCCCTGTCATGGCAAGCGTTTACGCGCGTCGATGCCGCACCGGCGTACGTGAGCGCAGGTAACATGCCGTAACTTCCCGCGCCATTCGTCAAACCAAAACGGGCACCCGCCTCGCTAGACTGCTAGTCATGGCATCCCGGGCCGTTCCGGGGAGCTTCCCGGCACATCGACCGGGGTTTGCGCGACGCTCGGCATCGTGCAGGAGGCAGCTATGGAAGATACGTCGGACACCACGACACCGCCGGCACCGGAACCGCTGCCGGCGAATCAACCGCCAAAGCGGCGGCGCATCGCGCTTTGGATCGGCATCGTGGTGGTGCTTGGGCTGGTGGCATGGGTCGCGTGGCATCTGATACATCGCCCTGCCGCCCGTCGCGGCACGCAACCGCAAATCGTTTCGGTCTCGCAAGCAGCCTTTGGCGATATGCCGGTGACGATCACGTCGCTGGGGACGGTAACGCCTGAAGCGACCGTCACCGTGCTGCCCCAGTTGAGCGGCTATCTCACCCAGGTCGGTTATCAGGAAGGTCAGGACGTCAAACAGGGCCAGTTCCTCGCCCAGATCGATCCCCGCCAGTACGAAATCAGCAAGGAACAGGCACAGGCCCAACTGGCCAAGGACCGCGCGGCGCTCGCGCAGGCCAGAGCCGATCTCGTGCGCTATACACAACTGCACGAGCAAAAATCGATTGCCGAGCAGACCTTCGCCGACCAGCAGTTCACCGTCGCGCAAGACGAAGCCGCCGTGCAAGCCGATCAGGCCAACATCAAGCAGTTCGAACTCGATCTCACGTACTGCCGCATCACCGCCCCGGTATCGGGACGCGTCGGCCTGCGGCTCGTCGACCCGGGTAACTATGTGACGGCAACGAGCGCGACCGGCATTGCGGTCATCACCAGCATCAAGCCGACCACGGTCGAATTCACGGTGGCGCAGAACGCCCTGCCCGGCGTCATGAAGCGCTACCGCACCGGCACGCCGCTGACCGTGACGGCCTATTCGAGCGACAACAAGACTCAACTCGCCACCGGCGCGCTCTACGCAGTGAGTAACCAGATGGCGACGGCCACCGGCACCGTCACGCTGCGCGCACGCTTCGCCAACGACGACGAGGTGCTGTTCCCGCAGGAATTCGTCAACGTAACGCTGCTCGTCGACACGCTCCAGCATGTGGTGCTCGTGCCGACGCCCGCGGTGCAAAGCGGTGCGCCCGGCGAATTCGTCTACGTCGTCACACCGCAGAAGACCGCGGCGTTGCGCAAAGTCACCATCGGACCGAGCGACGGCAAGCACACCGTCATCACGGCGGGGTTGAACGCAGGCGATACGGTCGTGACCGACGGCATGGACCGGTTGAGCGACGGGGCGCACATCGCGCTGCCAATGGCCGCCAGCGCGGCGACGGCGTCGGGCCAGCCACAGGACACCCCGGCGGCCTCGCGGCATGGCGGGCATCGCGGTGCGGGGGCGTCTGCCCCGGCAGCTCAATGACTCGGGCCCCAACGCCCGAGATCCCGTCGCCGGGCCACCGCCTATGAACTTTTCCCGTATCTTCATCCTGCGCCCGGTGGCGACCTGGTTGCTGATGATCGCCCTCGTGCTCACCGGCCTGGTCGCCGTGCGCGTGCTGCCGGTCTCGTCGCTGCCGAGCGTCGACTATCCGACCATTCAGGTACAGACGTTTTACCCGGGCGCCAGCCCATCGGTGATGGCGACCACGGTCACTGCGCCGCTCGAAGTGCAGTTGGGCCAGATCCCCGGCTTGCAGCAGATGATTTCGTATAGCGCGGAAGGATCGTCCATCATCACGCTGCAATTCGATCTCGCGCTCAATCTCGACGTCGCGCAGCAGAACGTGCAGCAGGCCATCAACGCGGCAAACAGTCTGCTGCCGAGCGGGCTGCCCGCGCCGCCGACCTATGCCAAGGTCAATCCGGCCGACCAGCCGATCATGACGCTGGCCGTCACGTCGAATTCGCTCTCGCTCACCCAGTTGCAGGACGCCGCCAATAACCGGCTGGCCGCGAAGATATCGCAGGTCGCAGGCGTGGGTGTCGTGACGCTCGCGGGCGGCAACGTACCGGCAGTGCGCGTGGAGGCCGATCCGCAGAAGCTCGCGGCATACGGGCTGAATCTTGACGACTTGCGCACGCTGCTCGCCAACGTGAACGTGAGCCAGCCGAAAGGCAACTTCGACGGGCCGGAACTCGACTACACGCTCGATGCCAACGATCAGATCACCGATCCGCAAGACTATCTCGACACGGTCATCGCCTACCAGAACGGCAACCCGGTGTATCTGCGCGATGTCGCCCATGTGTCCAAGGCCGCGCAGGACATCGAGCGCGGGGCGTGGCTGGGCAAGACCCCGGCCATCGTTCTGAACGTGCAGCGCCAGCCCGGCGCGAACGTGATCGCCACGGTCGACCAGATCAAACGCGCGCTGCCGCAGCTCGAAGCCACCCTGCCCGCGGGCATGCAAGTCACCGTGGTGTCCGACAGCACCGGCGTCATCCGCTCATCGGTGAGCGACGCTGCATTCGAACTCGTGCTCGCCGTGGTGCTCGTGGTCGCCGTGATCTTCGTGTTCCTGCGCAACGTGCCCGCGACGATCATCCCGAGCATCTCGGTGCCGGTCTCGCTGATTGCCACGCTGGCCGTGATGTACGAGTTGGGCTACTCGATCGACAATCTCTCGCTCATGGCGCTCATCATCGCCACGGGCTTCGTGGTGGACGATTCCATCGTGATGATCGAGAACGTGGTCCGCTATCTCGAGGCGGGCATGCCGCCGCTCGAGGCCGCACTGGCGGGTGCCGGACAGATCGGTTTCACGATCATGTCGCTCACGATCTCGCTCATCGCCGTGCTGATTCCGCTGCTCTTCATGGGCGGCGTGATCGGACGGTTGTTCGGTGAGTTCGCCGTGACGCTCGCGGTCACGATCGTGATCTCGGCCATCGTCTCGCTCACGGTGGTGCCGATGCTATGCGCGCGCATTCTCCGCGCGCAAGGCGACCGGCATCCCAGCCGCTTCGAGCGGATCAGCGAGCGGTTGTTCGACAAGACGCTCGCCGGTTACGAACGCGGGCTGACGTGGGTGCTGGATCACCAGTTCCTGACGCTCCTCGTTGCGCTCGCGACCGTGGCGCTGACCATCGTGCTGTACATCGTGATCCCGAAGGGGCTCTTCCCGGTGCAGGACGTCGGTGTGCTGCAAGGCATTACCGTCGCCGACAATTCCGTGTCTTACGACGCGATGGTCAAGCGGCAGGCCGCACTTGCAGACGTCGTGCTGAAAGACCCGGACGTGACGTCGGTCACCTCGTATGTCGGCATCGACGGCATCAACACGACGCTCAACAACGGCCGCTTCCTCATCAACCTGAAGGCGCGTGACGACCGCTCAGAGACCGCCGCCGACATTGGCCGCCGTATCCAGCAAGCAAGCGCCACGGTGCCGGGCATCAAGCTCTACGTGCAACCGGCACAGGATCTGACGCTGGATACCACGGTCTCGCCGAACCAGTACAAGTTCGTGTTGCGTGGCCCCGATCAGACAACGTTGGCGCAATATGTGCCGCCGCTGATCGCGCGGATGAAACAGATTTCCTCGATTACGGACGTGGCGAGCGATCTCGATACCAGCGGTCTGTCGATTCAGGTGGAGGTCAACCGTCAGTTGGCCGCGCGCTACGGCATCACACCCGCGACCATCGACAACGCGCTCTACGACGCCCTCGGCCAGCGGATCGTGTCGACGATCTTCGAGCAGTCGAACCAGTACCGCGTGATCCTCGTAGCCAAGCCCGGCTCGCTAGGCACGATCCAGTCACTGGGCACGATCTACCTGCCCAGCCAGACGAGCGCCAGCGGGCAGGTACCGCTCTCGGCCATCGCGTCGCTCAAGGTGGTCCGCACGCCGCTTGCCATCAGCCATTTGCAACAATTCCCCGCCGTGACGGTGTCGTTCAACCTCGCGCCCGGCGCCTCACTGTCGAGCGCCGTGAAAGAAATCCACAGCGCCGAACAGGCCGTGCATCTGCCTCCCTCGATTGCCTCGTCGTTCCAGGGGGCGGCGCAGGCGTTCGAAGACTCGCTCTCGAGCGAGGTTTACCTGCTGATCGCGGCGCTGGTGGCGGTCTACATCGTGCTGGGTGTGCTGTATGAGAGCTTCATTCACCCGGTGACGATTCTCTCGACGTTGCCGTCGGCCGGGATCGGCGCGTTGCTGGCGCTGATGATGACGGGCAGCGATCTCGACGTCATCGGCATTATCGGGATCGTGCTGCTCATCGGGATCGTCAAGAAGAACGCCATCATGATGGTCGACTTCGCCCTCGACGCGGAGCGCGTGCAGCACAAGCCGCCGCGTGAGGCGATCTTCGAAGCGTCGCTGCTGCGCTTCCGGCCGATTCTGATGACCACGCTCGCGGCCATGCTCGGGGCACTGCCCATGCTGCTCGGTTCGGGCACAGGCTCGGAACTGCGCCGCCCGCTGGGTCTGGCCATCATTGGCGGCCTTACGCTGAGCCAGTTGCTCACGCTCTTCACCACGCCGGTCATCTATCTGTACTTCGACCGGCTGGCCGCGCGCGTGCGTGAGCGTCGGGAAGCCCGCCGTGCCCGGCGCGCGCCGCCGGCGCTCCCGGCCCCGGACAACAATGCGGACAAGCCGCCGGGTGGAGAAACGCCGTGAACCTCTCGGCGCTCTTCATCAAGCGCCCGGTCGCCACCACCTTGCTGGCGGTGGCGGTGCTGATCTCCGGCCTGCTCGCTTACATGCGTCTGCCGGTCGCGCCCTTGCCCAACGTGTCGTTCCCGGTGATTGCCGTGCAGGCCAGCATGGCCGGGGCCAGCCCGGAGATCATGGCGTCCACGGTGGCGGAGCCGCTGGAGCGCCGTCTCGGGGTGATTGCCGACGTGACCGAACTCACGTCGACCAGCACCGTCGGCTCGGTATCGATTCCGGTCGTCTTCGGGCTCAAGCGGGACATTGAGGGCGCGGCGCGCGATGTCGAAGCCGCCATTCAGGCCGCGCGTGCCGATTTGCCGAGCACGCTGCGCAGCAATCCGAGCTATCGCAAGTTCAACCCGGCGGACACGCCGGTGATGGTGATCGCCCTGACCTCGGCCACGCTGACCACGGCGCAACTCTACGATTCGGCCGACTCGATCATCCTCCAGCAACTCTCTCAGGTCGACGGCGTCGGCCAGATCACCGTCGGTGGCGGCGCGTTGCCGTCGGTGCGCGTCGAACTCGAACCCGGCAAGCTCAATAGCTACGGCATCGGCCTCGAAGACGTTCGTGCTGCGCTCTCGGCCGCCAATGCCAACAGCGCGAAGGGCCATCTGGATCAAGGCGACCAGCGCTTTGAGGTGACGTCCAACGACCAGATCAGCAAGGCGGACGGGTACAAGGATCTGGTCGTTGCCTATCGCAACGACTCGGCGGTCCTGCTGCACGACGTCGCCCTCGTGCGCGACAGCAACGAGAACATCCGCAATGCGGGCCTGTTCAACAACAAGCCTGCCGTGCTGGTCATCGTGTACCCGTCGCCGGGCAGCAACGTGGTCAAGACGGTCACGCAGATCCGCAAGATCCTGCCACTCGTGGAAGCCACGCTGCCCCACGACATCAAGGTCAACGTGGCGCTCGACCGCTCGGTGTCGGTGGAGGCGTCGCTACAGGACACGGAACGCACACTGATCCTCGCTGTGCTGCTCGTCATCGGCGTGGTGTTCATCTTCCTGCGCTCGGGCCGCTCCACCCTCATTCCGGGGGTCGTGCTGCCGCTGTCGATCATCGGCACCTTCGGGCCGATGTATCTGCTCGGCTACAGCCTCGACAATCTCTCGCTCATGGCGCTGACCATCGGCACGGGCTTCGTGGTCGACGATGCGGTCGTCGTCATGGAAAACATCGTGCGCCACCTGGAATTAGGGGTGCCGCCCAAAGAGGCTGCCCTGATCGGGGCAGGCGAAGTCGGCTTCACCGTGCTGTCGATGAGCCTGTCGCTGATTGCCGTGTTCCTGCCGATTCTGCTCATGCCGGGGATCGTCGGCCTGCTGTTTCACGAGTTCGCCGTCACCCTCTCGATCGCGATTCTGATCTCGATGGTGATTTCCCTCACCGTCACGCCCACGCTTTGTGCTTACGTACTGACCCGGGAATCGGCCACCTCAAGCGCGCGCTGGTCGCAGTGGATCGGCCGTCAGTTTGACCGTTTCCGCGACGCCTACGCGCGCTCGCTCACGGCTGTGCTCGATCACGCGGGGCTGGTCGGACTGGTGATGCTGGCGCTGCTCGTCGGCAATCTGTTCCTGTTCCGCCTGCTGCCCGCCACCTTCTTCCCCGAGCAGGACACGGGCATTCTGATCGGGCAGATCATGGCCGATCAGAGCATTTCGTTCCCGGCGATGCGCCAGAAGCTCGAGCAGTTGCAGACCATTGTGCAGACCGACCCGGCCGTAGCCTCGGTGGCGGGCTTTACCGGCGGGCGCTCGCTCAACTCCGCCACGGTTTTCGTTCAGTTGAAGCCGCTCGCACAACGGCACCTGTCGGCCGACGCTGTGGTGAACCGGCTAAGACCCAAGCTCAACGCGGTGTCGGGTGCGCGCCTCTTCCTGCAAGCGCAACAGGATCTGCGCATCGGCGGACGGCAATCGGCTGCGGAATACCAATACACGCTCACCAGCGACGACGCCCAGGCGCTGTACAAGTGGGTGCCCAAGCTCGTCACCGAGTTGAGCAAGCACCGGCAGACCGTGCTCGACGTCAACACCGATCTCCAGCAGAACGGCTTGCAGATGTATGTCGACATGCACCGCTCGACGGCGGCTCGCTTCAATTTGCAGCCGAACCAGATCGATAACGTGCTCTACGACGCGTTTGGTCAGCGCACGGTGTCGACGATATACAACCCGCTCAACCAGTATTTCGTGGTGATGGAAGTCGCACCGCAGTACTGGCAATACCCGAACTCGCTCGATCAGATCTATCTGAGCACGGCGGCCGGCAACGCCAACGGTACGGCACAGACCCAAATGTCGGGCAAAACGGTGAGCGGAGTGAGCACGAAGACGGTGGCGTCCGGCACCAATTCGCAGAACGCCAACGCCGTCGCCAATCAGCAGAACAACGCGATTTCCAACAGCCGCGGCGGCAATTCGAGCGGCAGCGCGGACAGCACGGCCGCCGAAACAATGGTGCCGCTCACGGCCCTGGCGAGCTTCTCCGCGCGGCACACCGCCACGCAGGTCAACCACCAGGGCGGCATGGTAGCGGCCACCATCTCGTTCAATCTGCCGGCAGGCGGATCTCTCAGCGAGGCACAGAACACCATCGACGAAGCGTCTCAGGCCATTGGCATGCCAGCGTCGATTCACGGCGCCTTCGCGGGCGCGGCGCAAGCCTTTTCACAGTCGATGGGCACCGTACCGCTACTGATTCTTGCCGCGCTGGGCGTTGTGTATATCGTGCTTGGCGTGCTCTACGAGAATACGATTCACCCGCTCACGATCCTCTCGACGCTGCCGTCGGCAGGCATTGGCGCCACGCTCGCCCTGCTCATCTTCGGCACTCCGTTCTCTGTCATCGCCATGATCGGGATCATCCTGCTCATCGGGATCGTCAAGAAAAACGGGATCATGATGGTGGATGTGGCGATTCAGTTGCAGCGCCATGAGGGCATGCCGGCCAAGCAGGCGATTCACCAGGCGGCCGTCGTCCGGTTGCGTCCGATCATGATGACGACGTTCGCCGCCGTGCTGGGTGCCGTGCCGCTCGCCATCGCCATAGGACAAGGGGCCTCGCTGCGTCAGCCGCTGGGGGTCACGGTCATGGGCGGGTTGTTGCTCAGCCAGGTCTTCACGCTCTATACGACCCCCGTCATCTATCTGTACCTTGACCGGCTGCGTGCGCGCGTCGCGCGCTGGTCCGAACGTCTGCCCTGGAACCGCAAAGCGGGCACGGAGGTTTGACCATGAAACCGTCCAGAATGTCATTCCGAACTCATATGCCGTGCCCCCGTTCACGTCGCCTACGTCTGACTCGCCTGACGCTCACCTGTGCCGCCAGTCTGGTGCTGCTCGGCGCATGTGCCGTCGGCCCCGACTATCAACGCCCGCCGGTCGACATACCCACGCACTTCACCGAACTCGAAGGCTGGACGCAAGCCAGACCCGATGCCGAAGGCCCCAAGGGCGAATGGTGGAAGACGTTCCACGACCCGCTGCTCGACGAACTCGAGCCGCAGGTGCAGGTTTCTAATCAGACGGTGCGGCAGAACTACGCCAACTATCAGCAGGCGCTGGCCGAGGTGCGTCAGGCGCGTGCGGGTCTGTTCCCCACGCTGGGTGTCGACGGTTCGGCCAACCGCTCGCGTGGCAGCAGCGGCGGTGCGAGCACGACCGCCGCGCTGGCATCGCACAGCGGCGCAACCATTGTCAACTCGGCCTCGGTGGAGGGCACGGCCAGTTGGGCGCCCGACATCTGGGGACAGGTGCGGCGCACCATCGAGCAAAGCAGTGCGACCGCGCAGGCCAGCGAGGCGACGTTGGCCAACGCGACGCTCTCCGAGCAGATCGCTCTGGCCAACGCGGTCATCGACCTGCGCATCACCGATGCCAACATCGATCTGCTCACCGAGACGGTCAGTGCCTATACCGAGTATCTGCGCGTGGTGGCCGATCAGGATCGAGCGGGCACGGTGCCGCCGTCCAATCTGATTACCGCGCGCACGCAGTTGGAGAATGCGAAGGCGAGTCTCATCGCGCTGGGGGTGTCGCGCGCCCAGTACGCCCATGCGATTGCGGTGCTGGTCGGTCGCAATCCCGAATCGCTCACCATCGCGCACAGCACGTCGGTGCCGGTGCAGCCCGACGTGCCTATCGGCCTGCCCTCGACGCTGCTGCAACGCCGGCCGGACATCGCGGTGGCCGAGCGGCAGATGGCGGCACAAAACGCAGCCATCGGCGTGGCGGTCGCCGCGTACTACCCGAACATCACCCTCTCGCTCTCGGACGGCTTCTCGGCCGCGCCGGTGGCGGGCCTGTTCAAGATTGCCAACTATGTGTGGGCGCTAGGCGCGAGTGCCAGCGAAACGATCTTCGACGGTGGCGCCCGCAGCGCCAAGGTCGACGCGGCCCGCGCGGCCTTCGACGGTGCCGTCGCCAACTATCGGGGCACGGTGCTGGGTGCATTGCAGGGTGTGGAGAACGATCTCGCATCGCTGCGCATTCTCGAACAGCAAGCGCAGGCGCTGGAAGCCGCCGTGCGCGATGCCACCGATGGCGCCCGCATCGCGAGGAACGAGTATCAGGCCGGGATCGTGGACTACACCACGGTCGTCACGGCGCAGGCGACGCAACTCAGCACTCAGCAGACCGCCCTGAACGTGCAGGAGTCACGACTGCTGGCAGCCACGTCGCTGATTGCGGATCTCGGCGGGGGCTGGTCCGATACCCAGCTCTCGCAGGCAACGCCCGCCGCGCCAGACACGTCATCCGATAAGTGAGATGGCGCCGCCAGCCCGGCCAACGGCTGGCGGCATGTCGCTGTCGTTACTTCGTTACCTCGTTACCTCGCTCCGGCGGCCCTGAGCGGGCGCGTCGTGCACGCTGTCAGCCCGATCGCGCAAACGAGGCGGGCTTGCGCTATGCTGCCCGGGCCGGGATGTGCGCCCAATGTGCAAGCGCTCAAGTGGTTAAGCGGTACCAGACGCCGTCTGCTGGTATGCTTTCGCGCTGAACTTGAATAATGGGTCGTACACCGCAACGGCAGGACCGAGCGGCTGACAATCATGGTGCAACTGCAATCTCATGCCAGCGACGCGCTCGCCGGCCCTCACATCGCGTGGTACGTCTACGTGCTGCGCTCGTTTCTTGCCCTCGTCGTGCTCGGTGCATGCGCCTGGGGAGCCATGGCCCTCGCCTATCGCTGCCCCGGCCCCGCGTTCGTCCGGTACCTCGTCATAGCTCTGTGGATTGTGCTCGGCGCGGCGGCGATCGTTGCCTTGTTTCGCGTGCGTGCCGGCGTCCCGCTCAAGGGTTGGCCCCTCGGCTTCCTGATCGCGATGATCCTGCTACTCGGCTGGTGGCAGACGATCAAGCCCTCCAACGACCGGAACTGGGCGCCCGACGTCGCCCGACTGCTCGACGTCCAGCAGGACGGCTCACGGATCACGCTGCACAACGTGCGCAACTTCGAATGGCGCACCGAGACCGACTTCACGCCCCACTGGGAGACACGCGAATACGACCTCGACAAGCTCGTGAGTGCCGATCTCGTGATGTCCTACTGGATGGGCCCCGCCATCGCCCACACCCTGGTGTCGTTCGGCTTCTCCGATGGCAAGCGCATTGTGTTCTCCATCGAGATTCGCAAGAAGCAAGGCCAGAAGTTCTCGGCGGTCGGTGGCTTCTTCAAGGATTTTGAAGCCACACTGGTCGCCGCCGACGAGCGCGACATCCTGCGGGTGCGCAGCAACGTGCGCGGTGAAACGGTCTATCTGTATCGCCTGAACATTCCACCCAAATCGTTGCGCGACGTGTTCCTCGGCTATCTGGAACGGGCCCGCGAACTACGCCGCGAGCCGGCCTGGTACAACACGCTGACGAGCAATTGCACGACCATCGTGTTCGAACTGGCCCGGATCATCGCGCCGGGGCTGCCCCTCGACTACCGTCTGCTGCTATCCGGCTATTTCGCCGAATACGCCTACGATCAGGGCGGCCTCACGCCGGGCTTCACCTACGCGCAGTTGTACGAGCGCGGCAATTTCGTCGCGCGCGCACTGGCGGCTGGCGACTCGCCCGACTTCTCGACGCTGATCCGCCAGGGCGTGCCCGGCGACGATCCGAAGGTGACGCCATGACGTTCCCGGCGATCCGGCCGGCCGTGCAACCCCGTTGGCAACACCGATTCCGCCAGGTAGCGATGCTGGCTGCCGCCGTATGGCTGACGGGCCTGTCGGGCTGCGCGATGGTCGAAGTCCGGTCGCTCGGCCCGGAGCAGTACATCGCCATGAAGCGCGGCGACATCTTGTCGACGGGCAAGCTCAGCGTCTCGACCGAGGACGTGATTCGGGTTGCGGGACTCGATGAGACGATCTGTGCCAAGCCGTCGCTCGACTGTATCGACGCGCTGGGCCGTGCCAAGGAAATCGACATCGACCGGCGTCTGGCTGCGATGGCCGAGATGTCGATGCAGCTCGCCATCGCGCAAACACCCACCGGCGACAAGCAGTGGAACGACGCCCAGTTCGATCTCTGGCTGCGCTCGGCGCGCTACGCGTATGCCTACCTCTTCTATGGGGACCGGCCATCGAGCGAGCGCGCCTTCGAAGACCGCCAGACGCAGGTGCGCGACTACTACAACTACGCGGTGCAGACGTTCTCCGTCGCCCTCTTCCGTCGTGTTCAGCAAACGGGCAAGGACCAGATCGCCGGGTGGACACTGCCGGTCGACGCCAGCAGCGTGCGCTTCGCCAACAGTCGAATCCAGCCGCGCCAGGTACTGCCCGCCTCCACCCTCTCGTTCGCGGGCCTGCGCAGCCCCTATCGACGTGACGGCTTCGGCGCCGAACTCGTCGCCGTGCTCGACGACAAATCGGCCGCCGATGCCCTGTCAATGGTCCGCCGCACCCCGGCACCGCGCGGCGACGC
>JARLJF010000185.1 GCA_031291335.1 Pandoraea sp.
GCGGCCATGCCGATATCACGCACGGCACGCCCGAAGCGCGTCAGCGAATCCATGAGCAGCAGCACGTCTTTGCCCTCGTCGCGAAACGACTCGGCGATCGCCGTCGCCGTGTAGGCGGCCTTCATTCGCTCCAGTGCGGGACGATCGGACGTCGCCACAACACACACGGTGCGCGCGCGTGCCTCGGGCGTAAGCGCCAGTTCCAGAAATTCGCGCACCTCGCGGCCTCGCTCGCCGATCAATGCGAGAACGATGACATCCGCATCCGCCCCCTGGCACATCATCGACAGCAGGGTGCTCTTGCCACCGCCCGCCGCCGCGAAGATGCCAAGCCGCTGGCCGCGACCGCAAGTCAGCATGCCATCGATCGCGCGAATGCCGATGGGAAGACATCTGGACACAAGCGCACGCGTCATCGCGGGCGGCGGCTCCGCATCCAGCGCACGCCAAGTGGCATTTGGCGGTGGACCGTCGTCAGGCGAGGTGGCCGGAATCAACGGCCGTCCCAGACCATCCAGCACCTCGCCGATCATGTGATCGCCCACGGCCACGCGCGAGGCGGTTCCCAGCGCCCGTACGAGTGCCCCATTCGCCACACCGTTGGGCTCGGCATATGGCGCCAGCCAGACGTGATGCCCCTCAATCGCGATGACTTCGGCATCCAGTTCCGGTGACACGAGGCGGCACTGCTCCCCGAGCGCAGCCCCCTGCAACCGCGCACGCATGGCGTTCGGCGTGATCTTGTCGATGCGGCCATAGCGGACCTCAGGACCCGATACTCGGCCCAGGTCGTCACACGCCTTGCGCTGCGCGTCGAGCGTTCTACGTAGTCCATTGGCGATGCGGGCGGCGTCCGGGCGGCGCATCTCAATACGCCCCCTGCACGTCGATCGTGCCCAACACACGAACGTGCGGTTCATCGGCCACTTCCTGAAACGACAAGACCGGCAAGTCCGCGCGGTCGCGCTCGACCAGCTTGCGCATGAATCGACGCACGTCCATCGCGGTGAAGAGGACGACCGGCGAACCGTCGTGGGCATTCAACGCGCTATCGATGGCGTTCATGATTGCGTCGGTCTGCGTGGGGTTCAGGTCGGCGTAGGAACCGGATGACGTCTGCCTCACCGCTGCGCGTACGGTGTCTTCGATGCCACGCCCGACGTTCCATCCCGTGATGTGCTCCGTGCCCCGGCGAAAGCGCCGCGTGATGTGACGACGCAGCGCCAATCGCACGTACTCGGTCAACATGATCTGATCGCGCTCGCGCGGGGCCCATTCGATCAGCGCCTCGAACACGCGTCGCAGGTCACGAATCGAAACCCCTTCCGCCACCAGACGCTGTAGCACTTCGGCCGTCCGACTGATCGGCAACTGACGTTGCAGTTCCTTGACGAGTTCGCCGTACCGATCTTCCATGGCGTCCATCAGAAAACGCGCCTCCTGAACCCCGAGGAAGTCGGCCGCATGGGCGTCGATCACGAGCGACACGCAGTGCGCTATGCGGTCAGCACCTTCAATGACAGTGCCGCCCTGCGCCTGCCACGCCTCGCGCTGCACATCGTTCAGCCAGAACAGAATCTGGCCGCCGAACGGCAGCGGTGTTTCTCGCGGCGCCCCAACCTCAAGACCGCGCAATTCGCGTATCGGATGATTCGTGTCGTGAAACGCCAGCACAACATCCGGACCGACGTCGATGGTCATTACGCTCTCGTGATAGAGCTGAATGTCGAGCGTGCCAGCCGGCAGTGTCTTGTCGACGTCGACCTTCACCTCCGGCATTGGCACACCGAACTGCTCGAACTTCTTGTCGCGCAACGCATCGATGCGCCCGGCGAGCGTCGCTGTGCCGCCGTCGGCATCGGTCAGTGCCGAACTCACGCGCACCAGCAGCGGCTGCGCCCCCGGCTTGCCGCCCTTTGTCTTCTTGGCATCGCTGGCCTCCCCGCTCGCAGCATCCGCCGCCCCCTTGCCATCGCGTGCGAGACGTCCCGCCCACCACGATGCGCCGCCCGCCAACGCCGCGAGCAGGAGGAAGTAGTGCATCGGGAAACCGGGGATCAGGCCGAACAAGACGAGCACCACAGCCGCCAGCGTCAACGAACGCGGCTGTGCGGCGAGCTGATCAGTCAGCTCACGCGCCAGATTGCGGCGCTGCTCGCCGGGCACACGCGTGACGATAATGCCCGCCGTCACCGAAATAAGCAGCGCGGGAATCTGCGACACGAGCCCGTCGCCGATGGACAGAATCGCGTAGATCGCCGCCGCATCGCCCGCGCTCATGCCGCGCATGAAAACGCCCACGCCAATGCCACCCAGCAAATTCACCACGATGATGACGAGTCCGGCGATGGCGTCGCCCTTGACGAACTTCATCGCCCCGTCCATCGCGCCGTAGAACTGACTCTCCTTCTGCACGGTGCGTCGCAAACGCTTGGCCTCGGCGGCGTCGATCGTGCCAGCGCGCAAATCGCCGTCGATACTCATCTGCTTGCCGGGCATGCCGTCGAGCGAGAAGCGCGCACCGACTTCGGCCACGCGCTCGGAGCCCTTCGTGATCACAATGAAGTTCACCACGGTGATGATCAGGAAAACGATCATGCCGACAACGATGTTCCCTCCGGCCGCGAAATCACCGAACGTGTAGACGATGTCGCCCGCGTCGGCGTGTAGCAGAATCAGACGGCTCGTGCTGATCGTCAGTCCCAGCCGGAACAACGTAGTCATCAGCAACACGGACGGAAACGCGGAGAAATCGAGGGGCTCGTTGATGTAGAGCGCCACCATCAGAAGCAGCAACGAAAGCCCGAGATTGAGCGCGATGAGCAGATCCATCACCGCCGGCGGCATCGGGATGATGATCATCAGGACCGTGACGAGCAGCAGTGCCGCCAGAACGATGTCCTGCCGCCCGGCCGCCAGACGAAGCCACGTCAACAGACGTGTCATGAACGTACCTCCCGCTGCTGCTGAGCGTCGATCCGCTCAAGCAGCCGGCGCATGCGGGTGACGCACGACAACCATTCGACGGCCTGAAAATTGGCGCTTGCCGGTGGACTCGCGATCAGCATCGGACGTCCCTGCGCCACACACGCCCGCACGGGAATACCGAAACTCCATTCCGGCGCACAGGTTTGCAACAGCAAGGGCAACCATCGTTGCGCGCGCTCGGCACGATGCGCGAGCGTCAACACCAGCGTCACGCCATGCGCATCGACCTCCGTCATCAACAGACAGGGGGCGAGCGAAAATCGCATGCGCGGCGCTACGCGTTGCGGCGGCAGCGCCAGCAATTCGAAAAGCAGCTCGAGCTTGCGTTGGGTCTGGGTGTCCATCGACGATCTTGCGTAGGGAGCGTGCCGGCAGCAACTGCTTGACACTGAGAGCATTCGGAAAGCGGCATCGGGCATGGTCGCCCATTCAGGGGGGGGCGGCTATCCGGCACATACCTGAACTTCGCAGCGCGTGTCTCGACGAAGGGCGGCGGGTGTCACAACATCATTCGCAAGCGATGCGCCCAGTTCACGATGTCGGCAACGTTATGCGCGTCGAGCTTGCGCATCATGTTCAGGCGGTGCGTCTCCACCGTTTTCACGCTGATCGACAACAGTTGCGCGATGTCACGATTGCGCTGCCCTTCCGCCACGAGCTTGAGCACCTGACGTTCGCGCAACGTCAGCAGCCGCTCCGGTATCTCGCCGCCGCGCGGACGCGGCATATGCGACGCACCTGCCGGATCGTGTGTGCCGCCGAACACGGCCGGATCGATGAAACGCTCGCCGCGCATCACCTGATATGCCGCATGAATCAGCGTCTCTCGCGAACTGCCTTTGAGCACGAACGCGGCCGCACCGGCCTCCAGCGACTGGCGTGCCCGTTCGCTGTCGTCGCTCGCGGAATTGACGACGATGCGCAAGGCCGACCAGCGCTGAGCGCATTGCCGGATCACATCCACGCCGTCCATCCCCGGCAACCCCAGATCCAGCACCATCAGGGCGGGCTGATGAACTACGCAAGCCCGGTACACATCAAGCCCATTGACCACCCTCGCCAGCACACACCATCCGAGATCCTGCTCGATCAGATGGCAAAGGCCATCGGCCAGCAATTCGTGATCCTCCACAACGATGACACCGATGCACCCCGTCATTCGCAGCTCCTCGATTGTTAGTCATTAGCGTTCATGCAGATTTTTGTTCACTTTCTTTCGATTTCGGACAAGTCGAAGGAAAGTTGTGACTTCGCTTGATCAATGGCATGGGAAAACATCCCAACCGGCGGTCCTCGGCAGTGACTTCAGGTGTGCGCCGGATGGCGTCGTCAAAGCAACGCTTGATAATGACGATCCTTAAACGCTGCCGTCTCGATCGGCGGCGCCAGGCGATGGCGTGTGTCCCGGAGGCTTCGTCGATACCTCGTCGATGTCTCGTCGAAATCATGCGTCCCGCGTTCCTCGTGCCCTTGCACCGCCTCCTTCAAATACCTATGCGTTTGCCATTTGCGCTTGCCACGCTCGACTGGATTGCCCCGCGCGACGTACAGGGCGCGCGCATTGCGCTCGATCTCGACGGCCAACGCGGCTGGACCTGTCCCGCCAGCGGCGGCTATTGTGTGGCGACGGCGCTCGCACTGCCACAAACGCAGCAAGCGCAACGCACACCGTCGCTCACGACGGCTCTTGGCGGCGACACCTCAGTCGCCCCGGACACCGAACTCTCACGCTGGCTCACGCGCCTCTCGCTCGTGCTGGCCGGTCAGCCAGCGTTGCGTGACGACAGTCTTTGCATCGCGAACGACGTGCTCTGGTGGGTGCACCGCTTCGACGGCAGCGAATCGGCCGCGCGCGTGGAAGCACAACTTCGCCGCCAACTCCTGGCCTGCGCGATGGTGACGTCGCAAGGCTTGCGGACGCAGAGCGCATCGCTCGCTTCGCCCTCAGCGCTCGAATCGTTCACGTCTCAGGCTGGGGGTGCCGCGCACGCGAGCCGGCATCTTCACTCCTTGCGCCGTTGCTGACCATGCGGTCTCATCTCACGCGCCTCTCGCTAAACCTCGTCGTCTCGCTCGCCGGGGTTCTGCCGGTCGCACCAGCCATCGCGTCATCGGCCACGCCATTCATGGAGCGACCTGCGGTTGCCTCGCCGGCCCCCCCTGTATGGCGCGGCGGCGCGTTCGTCTTTCAGAGTGCGGGGACGCCGCTTGCGGAATTGTTGCGCGACTTCGGCGCGCATCACGGCATTCCGACGGCAGTGAGCACGAAGGTCGACGACCGCTTCATCGGCACGCTGCCTGCGGGCGCGGCCCAAGCGACGCTCGACGCGCTATCGGAACGTTATCGGCTTTCGTGGTACTTCAACGGCCAGACGCTGAACATCTATAAGTCCAGCGAGGCGACGCGACGCGTCATGTCGCTACGTAGCGCGTCGCCCGACGACCTGCTCAGACACCTTCGCGACGCGGGGGTGTTGCACCCGCGGCACTGCGTCGCACGGGCGATTCCGGCGACACACGCGCTTGAAATCGCGGGTGTGCCGGCCTGCATCGAAACGGTATCGATGCTCGCCGAATACGTCGAACGCGACGCACGGGATCGGCAGGAAAGTGAAGAGACCATCAAGATATTTCCCCTGAAATTCGCAACGGCAGACGACACGAGGTACTTTTATCGCGGGCAGGAAGTCGTGGTCCCGGGCGTCGTCAGCGTACTGAAGGATTTGATTCTCGGCGCGGGGCCGCTCGTCGCCACATCGGCCACGCCCGGAATGCCGGCGACCTCGGACTCGCCCCTCGCGGCTAGCCCCGCCACGCGAACCGGCACGCCACGCTTTTCGGCCGATCCGCGCCGCAACGCAGTTATCGTGCGTGAGCGCCGGCGCAATCTGCCCATCTATGGCGATCTGATCGCGCAGCTCGACATCCGTCCCCGTCTGGTCGACATCTCGGTGGCGATCATCGACGTCAACGCCAGCGATATCGCCGAGCTTGGCGTGGACTTCTCCGGCAGTGCGCGTCTTGGCGGTTTCGGCGCCGTGTCGCTGAACGGACAGTTGCAGGACGGCGACAGCAGCACATTCACGACCGTGGTCGGCGATACCAACAAGTTCATGCTCAACCTGAGCGCGCTGGAGCGAAACTCCAAGGCACGGGTGCTCTCCCGGCCGTCCATCGTCACACTCGACAACATGCAGGCCGTGCTCGATCGCAGTGTCACGTTCTATACGAAGGTCTCCGGCGAAAAGGTCGCCAAATTGGAGAGTGTGACGTCGGGCTCGCTGTTACGCGTCACGCCGCGACTCGTTCCGAATGACGGAGACAACGTCGGCCGCGAACAGGTCATGCTCACGCTCAACATTGAGGATGGCGGCGAGGTGCGTAACGAACGCAATACCCGCAACGAAGTCCCGACCATCCGCAACTCCTCGATTTCGACGCACGCCACGCTACAGGCGGGGCAAAGCTTGCTGTTGGGCGGATTCGTGCAAGACACGCAGCACGAGCAGGAGCGCAAGATTCCACTGCTGGGGGATATCCCGTTCATCGGTCGCCTGTTCAGCTCCACGAGCAACCGTAGCGACAGCGTCATGCGTCTGTTTCTCATCAAGGCCGAACCGGCGGCCGACGTCCCGAGCGCATGACCATGCTGACGCTGACGCTGCTCGACGGTCCGCTCGCCGGACGTCCCATGCCATTGCCGCCGGGCCTCCTCACCATCGGGTCTGGAGATTCCGACATCGCGATGGCGCTCGACCATGACGCCCAGGTCACGCTGCGCGTGGACGATGACGGTGTCCGGCTCGTGGGCGCAGCGCCCGTCTGGGTGGATGGCGTACCGTTCGCGCCGGGCGCCGGGGATGCCGCCGACACGCCCGTGCTTGCGCTGAACACGGTGATCGATCTCGCAGGGTTGGGCATCTGGCTCGCGAACGTCACCGATAACGTGCCTGTGCCGACGCCGAGGCGTCCTGAGCGCCGTTCCGTTCACGCGCCACCGCCCAACGCACCGGATGCGGTCGCACCGCGACGCCGTGCGCCGGCGGCGTGGATCGCCGTCACGGGCATATCGCTCCTGATCGTGGCGGCAGGGGTGGCGATCTGGCGCACAGGGACCGCCAATGTCATCTCCAAGCCCCCCCAGCCCGACGCGCTGAAAACGCTCGCAGCGCGCATTGCACCTCAGGTCATGCTCAATACGACGGGCGATGCAGTGCGCCTGTCCGGTGGCTGTATCGACGACAGCACGCGTGCAAGGCTTCGTGCTGAAGCGCGTTGGTTGGGAAAAGCACTGAGCGACGAAACATGGTGTCCGGAAGATTCGATGCAGACCGTCAGCACGTTGTTGCGGTTGCACGGCTTCGGTGCCGCATTGGTGAACGTAGCGCCGGGCGGCGAAGTGGTCATTAGCGGGCCGTTGATCGCCGACGCCCGCTGGCGCGTCGCATCCGACGCACTTGATGCGCTCACGTTGCCCCACGGCTGGCGCGTCGCCGAAGGCACGGCCCATAGCTTCGACCAGTTGGTGAAAACACTGCGCGACGCCGGTCAGTTGCGCGGCGTCGACATCTCGCGCGATCGCAACGGATGGCGCCTCACGGGGGCGCTGACGGCGGGACGGCAGGCGTCGCTGAAGGGTGTCGTCAACGCGTGGAATACCGAGACGAACGCGATGCCCGTGCGCATCGAGCCACTGCCTCCGCCAACACCGACGTTGGCCGACACGGGCTTTTCCGCCCCTCTCGTGAGCATCGGGGGTTCCCCCGACTCACCGCAACTCACGCTCGCCGACGGCACGCGGCTTGCGCAAGGCGTTCGCTTGCCGGGCGGCACACGCGTGCTGGCCATCCATCCCGACGGGGTCTCGATCAGTGCGCACGACCGGCTCTACTACTTACCGTTGACTTCGGAGACATTGCATGGCGATTCGTCTGACCCGGCTTGAGGACCAACTCGCGGCATCTTCCGGCCCCGTCGTGCGCGAGGTCGGCGCACAACTCGATGCCGCGCGCCAGTCGTTGCAACAGGCGCTGCGCGAACCTCTCACGCCCTCGCAGCACGCACTGGTACAGACCCAGATGCAAGCCGTTCAGGCCGCTGGCGCGATTCTCGAACGCATGGCGCGACGGTACAAAACGTCGTACGGGCGATCGTCCAGAGCGCGAGTGAGTGTGAACACGTGCGAATAAGTTCGAATAATCTCGAATAAGTGCGAACGCGCGCAAATCAGTGCGACGGCAAACGATGTGAAGGCTCGCATGTGCGCAGAAGCGACAACATGGCTCGCGCGACCAAAGTTCGCGCCCGCCCCTCGTGAGAACCTTAAGCATCGCGCGCGCCCGCGCGAACGGGTCGCAGTCCGGCATCACCGGATAACACTTGCATGGGCGCGTTGTCGACTTTCTCCACTCTCCACGCAAATCATGCCAAGTTACGACCTAGCGCAAACTCTCGTCGAAGCTCTGAAGTTGATCGGCTGCGACCCCGGCAAGATCGATACCGTCGACAATCACTCGCCCATCGAACTGACGTTCAATGCCTCGCCCAACATCATTGTGGAAACGCTGGAAGACAAAGCGTGCAGCATTCACGCCGTGGTGGCCACCGACGAAGCCGCACGGCTGCATCGCGCGAACAGTGAGCGTCTTTTGCAGTTCCTCATCGAACCCGCGGAATGGGCTGTCACCGGACATGTGCAATTGAGCGAGCGCGATAACCGTCTGATTCTGCACGCGCAAGTCAAGGAGAAGACCGCCGCCGAGCCGGAACCGTTTGCGCAGGCACTCACCGATTTCTACGACCGAATCAAACTCTGCCGGGAGCATCTGCGCGCCTGAGCGTCATCTCCAGCAGGTCTTGGCGCATGTCATATGCGCCAATCGGCCCCCCGCCGCCCCTCTCCCCTCTGCCCGCTTTCTCAATTAGCTGTCTGACGCGTCGCCCTCGTGGGCGATCTCGGTGCGCCAGACATCGAGCGCTTCGCCGAGCGTCTCGCGTTGCGTCTCATCGCGAAAGCAGCCGTCGTGCGCCGCTTTCACCAGCCGCGTGAGTTCGCGGGAAAGCGCATAGCGGGCGCCGACCGTCGCTACGCCCAGATAGGCCGCACGCTGCGCGAGCCATTCCGCCCCCGCCCACGGTTGATCCAGCAACGTCAACACCTCCGAGATCATCGTGTCCGTCTCGAACGCGCGGCAACCCGCCGCCCGCATGGCCTGCGCCGACTGTTCGCACGCCGACTCCAGCGTGAGGAACAGCACGACCCGGCGCAAATCGTCGACGACGGCGGACAGACGCTGCGTGTTAGCGTCGGCCTGTTGGGCGCCCAGCTCGAGACCCAACGCTTGCATGAGTGCCCGCAACCGCGCGCGACGCTGCGAAAATCGCCGGCATTCGTCGAACCATTGCGTGAGCGAGCGCTGCGTCCCCTGCGACTGACGAAACAGCGACTTGAGTTGTTGCAGCAACGCCATGCCCGGGTTTTGTCCGTTGCCGCACTCCAACGCCGCGAAGGCTTCGATGGCCCACGTCTCGGACGACGTCAATTCCTCCAGCGTTCGGCGCAAACGCGTGCGTGTCCCGGCATCCAGCCCGCCATCGGCCAGCCACGCGGCGACCACCAACGCGGCATGCCCCGCCGACATCTGCGCCTGACGAATCAACACATGGGGATCGGGGACAAACGGCAGATCGCGCAATTGTCCTCGCAGCGTCTCGAACTGCGCGCCGTTGACGCGCGCGAAGCGATGCATCTGCTGCTCGAACAATGCGCGTGCGCGCTGCTTGTCGTCGCGCACGTCGCGCTCGCCGGTGCGGCGAAATCGCACGCCGAGCGCGAAACTAAGATTTTCCTGTGATTCGGCGAAGGCCGCCTCTTCGTTCTGTGCAATCGCCGCTTCGATCAGGGCGACGTGCCCTGGCGCGTCTGTAGCTCCCCCGCGCGACGGCCGTCCGTTACCCTCCAGCGCCTGCCACTCGTCGTCGAGCATGCGCTCGAGGGGCTTGTTCTCCTGCGGGTTTCGGATAAGGGTGTTGCCGGACGACGGCAGACGTTCAACCATAAGCGACCTCCAGACTGGGACTGACGTGCAAACGCTCGATCACGGCCGCAAGATCCGCGTCGAGATCCAGACACACAGTGACCCATTCGCTTTCGATGCGGGCCTGGTGGTCGCTGAGCGTTGCATCCGGCGTGCACGCAAGCACAATGTCGGCATTTCGCAAGGCAAGGGCCACGGCATCGTGATGCGCCAGTGGCACCCGCAGCGCTAGCGCTCCCTCGCGGATCAAGCCCGGCAATGCGCGCCCGACACGCTGTGCGAAGCGCTCGCCGACATCGAGCGTGCCAACGAAGTTCGACAGCGCACCGGTCAGCGCCTCGGCCACGCGGCGCTCCAGTGAGCGAATGATCTCGCGCTCCAGTGCCGCCTCGTCGATCAGCCATTCGACGGCCTTCAACACGGCCTCGTGCCGTGCCGCTTCCGCCAGCGCCGCCGCCTCTTGCTGCGCTCGCTCGCGTGCAGCTTCCTGCCACGCATCGCGCTGCGCCTGCGCGTCGACTCTCGCCTGCTCACGATCTGCCAGCGACGCAGCGCGTTCGCTCTCGGCCTGCGCCATCCACTGTGCGCGTCTCCCCGCCTGCTCGCGAAGCCGCTCGAGCGTCTCGCCCGAAATCACCGGCCCTGCGGGCGCAGGGCCACCTATCGTCTCGATAGACGTCAGTGCAAAGTCGACGACATACATAGCATCTTCTCCAACGCGACGAGCCGCGGCCAGATGTCGTCGATCGCCGGTGTTTGCCCGGTGTCGACCGGTGGCGGCAACAAGATCCGTACGGCTTTTCCGACCGTCACCATGTCGACCGACAGCGGCTCCGGTGCAACATCCAGACACGCGCCAGCGGTCGCCAGCGCCGCCCCTACAATCTGCTCGGGCGAAAACGTGGAACGCGCCGGCCACTCGCGCCGCGTGAGCAGCAAGCGGTCGCACTGCCACGCATCGAGCCATGACGACAACGCGCGACGATAGGTCCCGAGCAACAGGTAATCCGGGCACCCTAGCGCGCGCAAGCCGTAGGCGAGCGAGACGCGTCGCAGGCTCGGCAGGAGCCGCAACATGGCGTGCGCGACGTCGCTCTCGGGGGGCGTGCAATCCTGCGTCGTCGTGTCCGGCCATCCCCGGCGAGCAATCAACAGGCGATCGACGTGCGCCCGGCAGATGGCGTGACGCTGATACGGCTCTCGCCACGACTCCAGGCCCAACTCACGCCACCAGCCATCGTCCATATGCAATCCGGGTTGCCAGATCAGGCGTGCGAGTCGGACAGCCGCGTCGTTGTGCTGACTTGTCACGACGCTCTCGCGACCCGGGCACGCAAACGCTGAATCCACGACGCACGACGTCGCCACGCCATGGCACCTGCGGCGATCAGGCCGACACCCGCCGCGGCCGCCACGCTCCAACCCAGCGCAGAACGCCACCGTCCGCCATTCGCCGAAGCGGAGCCCGGCTCCCCCGACGACGCATTGATGGCCGCACGCGGCAGGCGATAGTCCGAAGGCTGCAATACGATGCTGATTCGCTCGGGCGACACGCCGGGCACGCTGTCGTGCACCAGACTACGAATGTCGGTCATGCGCTGAGTCATGTTGACCTCGGGGCTGTACTTCACGAAGACAGCCACGCCGGGCGGCAAGGTCGAGCGTCCTGCCGAGTCCACCGGCACTTGCGCGATGGAGACTTCGGCCGTCATCACGCCGTCGAGCGCCGCCAACATGCGCTCCAGGCGTTGTTCCTTGAGATACGTGAGCTTCGCCTGCTCTTGCACCGGCGAGCTGACAAGTTGCCCCGCCGGAAATACATCCTCGACCGACGCCCGTTTCTGACGCGGCAATCCGTGCTGACGAAGCACCTCGACACCCCGCACGAAATCGTCACGGTCGATGCGAACTGTCATCCCGGTGGTGTCGGCGCGCTTATCGGCCTGCAATCCGGAGACGAGCAACAGCGCCAGCATCTGATTGGCCTCTGTCTCGCTCAACGCGCGGTGCAATTCGACCTTGCAGCCGGTGAGCGCGATCACGAGTACACAACCCAGCCACCATCTGCCAGGGACACGGCGCCCCGTCACAGACCTCGCGAGTTCCGCCAGCATCGTCATCACGCCGGCGATGCGGATACGCGATGTCATTGCATGTGCACCAGCTTGTTCACGCCTTGCGTCGCCGCGCCCGCCACCTTGGCCACGAACTCCAGCGACAGCACGCGTTCGGTCAATTCGCGTTGGGTGGCCAGCATGCGGCTCGGATCGCTCATCGTGCGGGCGTCAAGCGCAACACGCTCCGCGAGACGCTCCGTGTTGCCAGCCAGCTTCCCCGCCGCGCTGAGCAGATGATGCTCCGGCAAAGACGGCGCGCTCGCGAGCGCCTGCGCGAAGCGCACGGCATCCGCCTCGCCGACGGTTGACGCAACGAGAGGAGGAAGTGCGGATGTGGGTGCGGGTGTGGCGGCGGAAGAAACCCAGGCAACAACATCAGGAGTCGAGGTGGTCGTCATAGCGGGAAGGTCGGAGGGAAGGAGAGGACGACGTGGCAGGTGACAGCCCGGACCGCGTGTTCCCGGTCGAGCGGCCTGCGCTCACCGCCTCAAGCCAGTGGGCCAGTGCGTCCGCCGCTTGCGCGCCGTTCTGCCCGGACACCGAGGCATCCGCCAGAGCGGCACGCGCCGCGAGCGTGTCGCCGAGGGCAATGAGTAATGCTGCGCGAATGCAAAGACTTGTCTCACGATCCGGCACGAGCGCCGGCAGCGCCTGAAGAATCAAGCGGGCTTCGGCGCGCATACCATGATGCGCGCCGGCCAGCGCCAGCTCGACGATGCGCTGTCGGACCGGCGCGTCCAGCCAGTGGCCCACATCGTCGAAGGAGGGCTCTTCAACACGCATCATGCGATCTTGGCGATGATGCCCATCATCGTGTCCTTGATAAGCTTGATCGCCGCGCTATGCAGACCGACCATCGTCGTGTACTGGTGCAACTTGAATTGCACTTCGAGCATGTGTCCGGGGTCGCTGATTTCCCGGCCGCGCAACGCCTGCGTAGCTTCGCCCGACGTGCGTCGCACGCCTTCCGACATGCTGTTATGGACCTCTTCGACGTTCATTGCACGCCTCCGTCGGTCGCAGCGCCATGACCCGCCACCAGATCGGCACGCATGGCGGCATAGGCATCGGCGCGCTGCATGGCAACGCGACGCCCTCCGCGCTGTGGCGGCGTGCCAAGACGAATCTCCGTCGGCGCGCAGTCGAAACGTTTGCGGAAGGTATCGGTGAAATGCGCGTGGTTGGTGAAGCCGCACTCAAGCGCGATGTCGAGCACCTTGTGACGCGTGGACAGCAGCAGATCGCGCGCCAGCCGAAGGCGCCGCTCAAGCAGCCACTGCTTCGCGGGCATGCCATACGTCTGCTGAAACAGGTAGCGGAACTTGCGCAACGGCATGCCGAACTCCTCGGCGAGCCGCCCGACCGGCCACGGCCGGTGAAAATTGGCTTCGACGAAATCGAACAGCGAATGGCTGCCCGCAATCGTCTGACGCAGCATCGCCGAGAAATAACGCTGATCGCGGCAGAGGCAATAGACGTAGAAGAAGCGCAGCATCGCCATGCGGTCAACGTTTTGCAACGTCATGGCCACATCCACCATGCTGGGCTCAAGGATCAACGTACGCGCCGCCTGCCGGTGGAAGACGCCAAGCGGACGACGATCGAGCAAATCGACAACGTCCGGGTACAGCGCCTGCAGATCGCAGGCATGAAAGTCGTGTGACACCACCGGCCCTGGGGCATCCATCGTCGCATCCGAACTGGTCGCGGTCATGCTGCCTGCCGGCAGTGTGTGCACGAGACCGCTCACATTCAGTTTGACGTCGTGGCGGCTGATCAGAAATCGCACCGTACTCATAGGCTCCTCCTCTGACGATAATTCGTCGGCGGGATGACAAAGTCGAAGGTCACACCATAGGCGAGTACGCGCGCGAGCATCATCCGGTGGACACCTTAATGTGTGTCGTCACGCATCAGAGTTTTCACTTTTGGGAAGAAGGCTGTCGGAAAGCATAAAAAAACCCGACGCCACATCGCGTCGGGTTTTCGTGGGAGCGCGTATTACCGCAGTCCGCTCAGGCCACGGGTACCGCAGAAAAACTGTCGGCCCGCGCCATCGGCCAGTACTTTTCGTAAAGCTGATAGCGGAACTGGCCGCGCAGTAAATCGCCGGGTTCGAGATACTTCAGCGACTCCGACATGAGACGAATCTCGTTGGACGACACGCGCTTGACGATGTGATGCGCACGCAGGTCCGACGGATGCGACAGCCCCGCCGCCTGAATCAACTCCTGCAGGGCATGCAAGGTTTGCGAGTGGAACTGATGCACGCGTTGCGCCTTGTCCGGCACCACGAGCGCGCGTTGACGCAACGCGTCCTGCGTTGCCACGCCTGTTGGGCAGCGATCGGTGTGACACTTCTGCGACTGAATGCAGCCGATGGCGAACATGAAGCCGCGCGCCGAGTTGCACCAGTCGGCGCCGATGGCAAGCGTGCGTGCGATATCGAATGCGGTGACGATCTTGCCCGACGCGCCAATGCGGATCTTGTCGCGCAATCCGGCGCCCACGAGCGTGTTGTGCACCAGCAGCAGCCCTTCCTGCAACGGCGCGCCCACGTGATCGGTGAACTCCAGCGGCGCGGCACCCGTGCCACCTTCCGAGCCGTCCACGACGATGAAGTCGGGCACGATGCCACTCTCGAGCATCGCCTTCACGATGCCGAAGAATTCCCACGGATGGCCGATACACAACTTGAAACCGGTCGGCTTGCCGCCCGAGAGCGTGCGCAGACGGTCGACAAATTGCAGCAGGCCGAGCGGTGTGGAGAACTCGCTGTGGCGCGACGGCGAGATGCAGTCCTGCCCCATCGGCACGCCGCGCGTGGCAGAGATTTCCGGCGTGATCTTCGCAGCCGGCAGCACGCCACCGTGTCCCGGCTTCGCGCCCTGCGAGAGCTTCACCTCGATCATCTTCACCTGCGGCGTGGTCGCCTGCGCGGCAAATTTCTCGGGGCTGAACGTGCCGTCGTCGTTGCGGCAGCCGAAGTAGCCCGACGCCACTTCCCAGATCAGGTCGCCGCCCTGTTCGCGGTGATGCGGCGAGATCGAGCCCTCGCCGGTGTCATGAATGAAGTTGCCGAGCTTCGCCCCGCGATTGAGCGCGCGAATCGCGTTGGCCGACAGCGCGCCGAAGCTCATGGCGGAGACGTTGAAGATCGACGCCGAATAAGGCTGCGCGCGATCTGCGCCGATGGTGATGCGAAAGTCGTGATCTTTCAGAACGGTCGGCGCGAGCGAATGCGCGATCCATTCGTAGCCGGTCGCCTTGACGTCGACCTCGGTGCCGAACGGCCGGCTGTCGACGTCGCCCTTGGCGCGCTGATAGACGATACTGCGCTGCGCACGCGAGAACGGCGTCTCGGACGTATCGTCTTCCACGAAGTACTGGCGGATCTCCGGGCGGATGAATTCAAACAGAAACCGGAAATGCCCCCACAACGGGTAGTTGCGTAGCACGGCATGGCGCTGTTGCAGGACGTCCCAGACCCCGAGGACGACCAGCGCCGCAAACGGCAACGGCCAGAGCGGATGCCAGCCGTCGAAGAGCACCAGGGCGAGCGTTGCTACGAGCAACGCCACGACGAGCCAGAGAGCCAGAAATCGGCGCGAAAACATGAAACCTCCTTGCTTTGGGGGGACACTCGCCGGTCACGCTGCCGGGTGTGTCCCCGGCGAGCGCCGGCGGCTTCAATGCGTGTTGAGGATGGTGTGTTTGGCGAGCGCGGCGGCCGGCGTGTCGGCATGGCCTGGCGCTGCGGGCGTGGCGGGTGACTCAGAGGACGCCGGCGTTGTCGCGGCGATGATGCCACCGCCCAGACAGATCTCGCCGTCGTACAGCACGGCAGACTGACCCGGCGTGACAGCCCACTGCGACTCGGAGAACGACAACGTGAGCGCCCCCGCGTCGGCACGCACGACTTCGCACGCGGCGTCCGCCTGACGATAGCGCGTCTTGGCGCCGCATCGCGTGCCTTCGGCCGGCGGTTCGCCAGCGACCCACGACAGGTCTTCGGCGTCGAGCGTGCTTGAGAGCAGCCACGGATGATCGTGGCCCTGCACCACGTACAGCGTATTGTTTGCCATGTCCTTGCGCGCGACGAACCACGGTTCGCCCGAGCCATCGCGGCTACCGCCCAGACCGATGCCCTTGCGCTGCCCGAGCGTGTAGAACGCCAGGCCCACGTGCTCGCCCACGACCGTGCCATCCGGCGTCTTCATCGGACCCGGTTTGGTCGGCAGATAGCGATTGAGGAAGTCGCGGAACGGACGCTCGCCGATAAAGCAGATCCCCGTCGAGTCTTTCTTCTTCGCGTTCGGCAGGCCGATCTGTGCGGCGATCTCGCGCACCTTCGTCTTCGGCATCTCGCCGAGCGGGAACATCGTGCGCGAGAGTTGCTTCTGGTTCAGGCGATGCAGGAAGTAGCTCTGATCCTTGGTGTGATCGAATGCCTTGAGCAGTTCGAACCGTCCTTCGCGTTCGCGCACACGCGCGTAATGGCCGGTCGCGATGGTTTCACCGCCTAGGGCCACTGCGTGGTCGAGAAATGCCTTGAACTTGATCTCGGCGTTGCACAGCACGTCCGGATTGGGTGTGCGGCCGGCCGAATACTCGCGCAGGAACTCCGCGAACACGCGGTCCTTGTATTCTGCGGCGAAGTTCACGGCTTCGACGTCGATGCCGATCAGATCGGCGACCGACACCACATCGATCCAGTCCTGCCGGGTCGAACAGTATTCGCTGTCGTCATCGTCTTCCCAGTTCTTCATGAACAGACCGACGACGTCGTAGCCTTGTTGTTTGAGCAGCCATGCCGTGACCGACGAATCCACGCCGCCCGACATGCCCACTACTACGCGTTTTTGACTCATGTATTGCCTTGCCCGCCGACGACGGCCGGATGGGTCTGAAGTATCGCGAGGTCGTAACGTACCCCCCGCAGGTAATCGTCCATGCATCGCTCCAGAATCGGCGAGCGGTGCCGCGCGCGCTGAGCGCGCACGTCGTCCGGCGTGAGCCAGAGTGTGCCGACGATCCCTTCGTCGAGCGTGCGCGACGCATCGAATGCCCCCAGCGTGCCGGTGAAGGCAAAACGCAGGTAGGCGATATCGTCCGGGCCGGGGGCGAGATAGATGCCCAACAGATGCTGCGGCTCGAACGTATGTGCCGTCTCTTCGAGAACTTCACGGCGCACCGCGTCGATGATCGACTCGCCCGGCTCCAGATGACCGGCCGGTTGATTGATCAACAGGCCCGCACGCTTTTGCTCCTCGACAAACAGAAAACGGCCGTCGCGTTCGATGACCGCTGCGACCGTCACGTTGGGCTTCCAGCGTGCATTCATGGCACATCCTTGCGGGACGTAGGACCCGGCGCCCAGGGGCACACGAGGACGTTACCCCGATAAAACCGACATTTTACCGTCTGACGGTGTTTGGCGCAGAAGACAGGCCATCGGAACAACCGACCGGTCGGTCGGCTTACATCCCCCTCATGCGCTCACATTGGCATATTCATATGTCGTTTAGTGCAATAGGCGGGTATAGGGTCTGTCCACATTAATTGTGGGCTCGTGTTGCCCGGCCAAAGGGGCGAGCACAAGGAATGAGCCGAAGCGAATATCGGGAATATTCGCGAGGGTCATGACGCGGCGATCGCCCCTTTGGGTGGGCAACCCGAAGGGAACGTGCCCTACCGGCCGTCTGGCGGCGTTACCGCCAGCTTGCTTGGAGCGACCAAGCGGCGCTGCCGGCGCCTTGCCAGCCAACCGGTAGAACACGTTCACGAGCCCACAATTAATGTGGACAGACCCTTATCTTCGGGTAAGCTTCGAGCACCAGCAATGTGCAGCATGCAGTAGCAGTACCGCATCACCGGTTTGTGCAGTAGTTCGAATGCAGTGGTTTGTGCAGGACTAATGTCATCAGCGGCGAAACAGGTAATGTGTCTGCCCCGGCAGCGCACGTGTTGCGGCTCCTTGGCCCACGGTTCATGGCCTCTGATGAGATCAGTTCACAAACTCAAGGAGAGACGCAATGAGAATCGGCATCCCCGCCGAGACGTTCGCCGGTGAATCCCGTGTCGCGGCCACGCCCGAGACGGTAAAAAAACTGGTCGCCTCGGGACATCAGGTCGTGATCGGGCGCGGTGCAGGAGACGCCGCCAGCGTGCCCGACACCGCCTTCGAGGCTGCTGGCGCCACGCTGGGCAACGCCACCGACGCGCTGAGCGCAGAACTCGTGCTCAAGGTGCGCGCCCCCTCGCCCGACGAACTGGCGCAAATCCCGCGCGGCAGTGTGGTCGTCGGCATGCTCAACCCGTTCGATGCCGAGAACAACGCACGCATGGCCGCCGCCGGCATCACGGCCTTCGCGCTCGAAGCCGCACCGCGAACCACGCGTGCGCAGAGCATGGACGTGTTGTCCTCGCAGGCCAACATCGCCGGCTACAAGGCCGTGATGCTCGCCGCCAATCTTTATCAACGCTTCATGCCGATGCTCATGACGGCGGCCGGTACGGTCAAGGCTGCGCGTCTGGTCGTGCTCGGTGCGGGCGTGGCGGGCTTGCAGGCGATTGCCACGGCCAAGCGTCTGGGCGCGGTGATCGAAGCGTCGGACGTGCGTCCGGCCGTGCGCGAGCAGATCGAATCGCTCGGCGCCAAGTTCATCGACGTTCCCTTTGAA
>JARLJF010000186.1 GCA_031291335.1 Pandoraea sp.
ATCGATGCGCGACGCATCAGACCAAGGTGTTTCGTTCATCAGCGCATTCTAGCAGCGCACGGCTTTTTGTAGACTGTACACGATGCGGAAAGCGTCACCTGTTGCGCAATCTCAACTTGCGCGGCCGGTAAGTCACCCTCAAGCGTCGCGCGGCACAGACGCCATAAACGCCAGAATTTCCCGTCCCAGCCACTCTTCGCCCGAGTTGAAGTGCGCAACGATGGACGTGTGGTTATGCCCGCGCATCTGGACGAAACGCGGAGCGATCCCACGTTGGCGCAGCAGCCGCTGGAAAAACGCCGCACCGTAGTCGTCAAGAAACCGGTTCTCGTATTCGGCAATGGCGATCATCGTCGGCACCGCACTGTGCGCGGCATGCGTGAGCGGGGAGCGCTCGGCATAGCGCGATTCGTCCGCGCCGAAATAGGTGCGCACCGGCCCGGCGTTCGGGTTGCGCGGATCAACATCCGCGAACAGACGTGCGCTGATCAGCACGAGACCTGCCACGTCGCGGCACGAATTGTCGTGCGTCTGCGTCAGTACGGGGTCAAATAAACAGCTCGCCGCATGCGTACCACCCGCCGAATGGCCAATCAGGAAGAGGCGGGACGGATCGATCCGCCACTGCGCGGCGTGCGCGTGCACCCAGGCAATGGCTTGGGCAACATCGTGCGCACCGCCCGGCCATGGCGCTTCATCGGCCAATCGATATTCCACGTTGATCGCGACGAATCCCTGCCGGGCGAACCAGTGGCAAACATTGTCGTAGACCTCGCCGTTCACGCTCTTGTTGCCGCGCACGAACGCGCCCCCGTGGATGAACAGGACGGCCGGGCGTAACTCACCTGCCCTGTCCGCCTGACTCGCGACGACCGGTTCGAAAACGTCCAGCACTTGTCGCGCGTTCACGCCGTAGGCCAGATCGCGCTCGACATGAGGACTCTTTTCTGCGGCGGCTAAAATCGGCGTGTAGCAGTCGATGACGGCTTTACGATGGGCGATGATGTCATCATTCCAGCGTGGCCCGAGATCGAGCATTTCACGTTGCTGCTCGGACGAAAGCGCCCCGAACGGGCCCATCGCAGCGTTGGAATCGCTCACCATGACACGCTCACATCGCCATTGACGAAGGTCTGGCAGGCCATCCGGTAGCCGTTCTCGAGATCTTCCGGACTCAGATGACGTCGCTCCTTTTGTTTAACTTCATCGGTATGTTCTCTGCCGGATTCCACTCGGCAACGGCAGGTGCCGCACAGTCCGCCACCGCATTTGAATGGAATTCCGCCCTTCTCTCGTAAGGAGATGCGCAGGAGATTGCTATTGGGCGGCGCCTCGACGGTCTTGCCCCCATTGCTCAGGAAAGTGATCTGGACCATTGCCGTTTCCGGTGATTCCGTATTGCGGCGGCTAAGGCGCGCCTGTGCGTGTTCGTGCCCGACTAGCGCCTCCAGAGAGGCAATCGCCTCGGACACACTCCCGAATTTCTCGTAGAACTTGGTCGGCACGAGATTCGCTCCGTGCGGGGCAGACTCTTCGACGATCCGCACCCTCGCCTGCCCGTCGAGCTTGGCGACGACAAACGCAGCCACATGACGCTTGCCGTAGTAGTAGTCATGGATTTCGACGGGAGTAATGCCCGGGGTTGGCTCGCTGCGATATTCGCCCGGCCGGCTCGTAAGTACGATGTACATGCGCTGTCCTTGTTGCGGGTTCCTGTCTTGCATCGACGCTCAGCGTTCAGGGCGTGGCCGCCAAGTCGTCGCCTTGCTCCAGTTCAATGTCGTTCTCGATCCACAACTGGCAGACCAGCCGATAACCGGCATCTAGCCGATCACCCAATTGCTTCTTCTCTTTCCAGTTGGGCGCAGGCAGATGCTCCTGCCCGGCCAGCACCCGGCATGCGCAGTGGGCGCACTTGCCCATGCCGCACTCGTAGCGCAAGTGCGGGAACGGGAACTGCTTGATCCCGGCGCGAACGACCAGGTTGGTATTGCCCTTCACTTCTTCACGGTACGTCTGCCCGTTCCTGTGAAATACGACAACTGGCATTGCTTCCTCCTGTTACCTGAAACGCTCCCGTGAGCAGCGCATTTATGTATACCGTATACCAATAAATGCGGGAAACGAACCCATGTCGCCCGTCTCTTTGCGCCGACCCTACCCTTATCCGGTCATGCGGCGGCCTCGACCGGCGGTGAATGCTGAAACGTAAAGCTGTCGACGTACAGATAGCGCACGCTTGCGCCGTGGGCGACAAAGGCACGGCTGGCGTCGGCGATCATCACCGGCGAGCCGCACAGATAGAGCGCGTGCTCCGACAAATCGGGATGCGCCGCCACCACGGCATCCTGCACGTATCCGCGAGCGCCTCGCCACGTGGCGTCGGGCCGGGAAAGCACCGGCACATAGCGGAAATCCTCATGCTGCTGCGCGAGTTGCGTCAATTCGTCGTGCAGATAGAGGGTGTCGTGCGTGCGTCCGCCCCAGTACAACTCGATCGGTGGGGTATCGCCGCTGGCGAGCATCTCGGCGAGCATGCTGCGTAGCGGCGCGATGCCGGTACCCGTGGCAACCATCACGACTGGCCGGTAGTCGTCCTCGTGATAGCCGAACCCGCCCAGCGGGGCTTCAACGTCGAGCATGTCGCCGGGACGCAGGGCACTCAGACGCGTCTGCGTGAAGTACCCCCCGTCGATCTGGCGAATATGAAGCTCTACCCGGGCAGGCTCGTCCGTGGCCTCGGCCCGCGACGCGACCGAGAAACTGCGTGGACCCGCCTCTCCCAGCAGGACATTGAGATATTGTCCCGGACGGAATATCCACGGCTCATCGTCGGCGAAGGTCAGCACGAGACGAGTGACCTCGGGACTCAGCGGCGTGGTGTTCACCACCGTGGCTTTGCGACGTCGCGCCGATGCCGGCGCCGCCAGCGTGCGCTCGGTGCTGATGACGAGATCCGAGACCGCTCGCGCCTGACACATCAGCGCGTAGCCCTCGCTGGCCTCCTCCTGCGATAGCGCGGGGGGCAACGCCTCATACTGCACGCTCCCCTGCTGCACCTTTACGCGACAGGTGCCGCAACCGCCGAACTCGCACTCGGACGGCAGTACCACGCCCGCGCGCCGTGCGGCGTCAAGCACCGTTTCGTCCGCAGCGGCCTCGAAGCTGTGCTGGGCCTCGATCCATGTGATCCGATAGCTCACTAGCGACCTCTTGTCTGGTTCAGAGCTTGATGTCGGCCTGGACGAGCACTTCGCGTCCACTCTCGCGCAGCAAGTCTTGCAACGCGGCAAGACCCGCGAGCCCTGCCTGTGTGTCCTGCTCGCCGTTGCCGCCCGACAGGCCGATGCCGCCTACCACCTGCTGGTCGACCACGATGGGGAAGCCGCCGACAAAGGCCGCGAAACGCCCTTCAAAGCTCCACTGAATGCCGAAGGCCTCATTGCCCGGCAGCGCGGGGCCGTTGGGGGGCGTGGTGAACAGGTGTGTGGAGCGCTTGTGACCTGCGGCCGTGAAAGCTTTGTTCCAGGCGATCTGCGGGCCGGTGACGCGGCCGCCGTCCATGCGCTCCAGCGCGAGCGGGAACCCGCCCTCGTCGACCACGCAGATGGATTCGAGAACACCGATCTCCTGCGAGCGGGCAACGGCTGCCGCAATCATGTGCCGGGCTTCGGCAAGTTCGAGTTTGAGAAATGGCTTCATGGCTGATGAGAGATATCGGGAAAAAGGGGCGTCAGACGCCGCGATAGACGGTCTTCGTCTGCAAATAGAACTCAAGCCCATCGCGTCCGGACTCGCGGAATGTGGCCGTGCTCGATTGCTTGAGACCGCCAAACGGGGCATTGACCAGATTGCCGGTGGTCGTGCGATTGATCTTGACGGTGCCGGCTTCGATGTCGTTTGCGAAGCGGTGCATCAGTCGTGGGTCCTGCGTGACGAGCGCCGCCGCGAGACCGTAATCGCTGTCGTTCGCGACGGCGATGGCGTCGTCGTACCCGTCGACATCGATCACCGAAATCACTGGACCGAAAATCTCCTCTCGTGCGATACGCGCGTCGCGCGGCACATCGGCGAACACGGCCGGCGTGACGAAGTAGCCGTGTGCGTACACGTCGTGCGTGAGGTGCTGACCGCCGCAGACCAGCGTGGCTTCGCGCTTGCCAATCTCGATGTATTCGAGCACGGTGCGCAGTTGCCCCGCCGTCGCGAGCGGACCGAGATCCATGCCGGGCACCAGCCCGCTGCCGACCTTGAGCGCGACCGCTTTGGCGGCGAGTCGCTCGACGAAGGCTGCGCGAATCTCGCGCGCGACAAGTACGCGGCTCGTGCCGGTGCACGCCTGTCCCGTAAGCGAAAAGCCGCCCTTGATCGTGAGATCGACGGCGCGCTCGATGTCTTCGGCATTGAGCACGATCAGGGGGTTCTTGCCGCCAAGCTCCATTTGCGTACGCGTCGACAGCGATGCCGCCCGATGGATCTGCTCGCCGGCAGTCGTCGATCCGGTAAACGAAATCGCCTTCACTTCGCGCGCGCCGGTCAATGCCGGGCCGACCGCCGAAGCGCCGCCCGTGACAAAGTTCAGCACGCCTCTGGGAATTCCGGCTTGTACGAACGCTTCTGTCAGGCGGAGTCCGCTCAAGGGCGCATCCGATGCGGGTTTGAACACCACCGTGTTGCCGCAGATCAGCGCGGGGGCGATCTTGCGGGCGGGAATCGATACGGGGAAGTTCCAGGGCGAAATGACGGTCACGACGCCCAGCGGTTCGCGCACGGTGTACACCGTCATGTCTGCGTCGTCGTTCGGGAAGGTTTCGCCGCCATACGACTGGGCTTCGACCGCGTAGTAGCGAAGCGTCTGCGCAGCGCGCATGAACTCGTCTGTCGCGAGGGCCACTTGCTTGCCCTCCTCTCGCGTGAGTTCCTCGCCGAAACGCGCGGCATGAATTTCCAGATAGGCTGCGGCGCCGAGCAGGATCTTGGCGCGAGCGCTAGTCGAGAGGCGCTTCCAGCCAGCAAATGCGGCGGCGGCCGCACGCACGGCGGCCTGAGCGTCAACGTCGCCAGAAGCCTGAAAATGGCCGACTACGTCACGCGTATCGGCTGGATTGACGTTCGCAAAAGTGGCGCCTGATCGGCTCGGGCACCACTCGCCGTCGATGTAATTCAAAAACGTGGGGACGATTGTCATGAGTGAAGCAGTCCTGCAAAGGGGCTAGAAGACCCGCGCCCCTCGTGCGCCCTCCCCCCGGATGGCGCAACGTGGAGCGCGGGGCTGCCGGGCGTTGCTCAGGCCGCGAGTCCCAACTCGGGCAGCGGGACTTCCTTCTCTACGTAGTCGTAGTAGAGCGCCGTGGTATAGAGCAACCGCATTTGCGCCCCGATCTCGCAGATCTTCAGGCAGCGCTGCTGCAACTCGGGCGTATTCGCGTTCTCCAGTACGATCTGGTAGCCGCGCTCGCCGTGGATCTCGTCCGACACGATGTGCAGATCGAAGAACTCGACTTCCTCATCGGTGAACCGGTAGGTATCGCGCAGCGTGGGTGTCTGCTTGCGATAGATCGACGGCACTTGCGACTCCAGACCGACGACCAGGCCGGCAACGGCGACCACCGGGTCTTCGCGCATCGCCACCGCGTAGCACCAGCTTTGCAGGCCACGCGTGGTCGGCGACATGTTGTCCGGGTCGACCACACGCTCGCGCGTCGTGCCGCACGCTTCGGCAAAGCGAATCAGCAGGTCGGTGTGGCGGTCTCCCCCGATTTCCTCCTCGTACATGTTGGCGAGCAGAAAGTCTTTCGCCTCGGTCATATGGTCTGGCGTACGGGCGTACAGATAGCCGAGGTAATCGGCGAACGGCCCCACATAGTGGTAGTGATTCTCTGCCCAACGGGCCAGGTGCGCCCGCGTGAGCTTGCCGCTTGCCCATGCAATGCTGAACGGTGCCTTGTTCGCGCTTTTGCCCTTGATTGCCTCTTCGAGTGCCGCGCGGAAGGTTTCGCGGTCCATCAGTTCTGCCATTTCTCGCTCCTTGATTGCAGGTGGATAACCCGTTGCGTCCATGAATGACGGGTCTCGATTCGTCTTTTGGTACACTGTATACAGTTTTGATAAAAATGCCAATACATCAAATGTCTGCGTGATAACTCCGGTATTGCGTGAGGAAATCAGTCGGCCGCGTTGCGAACCGCGTGGGGCATCGGGTGTTCGAGCGCAGAGGCTACGCTTGCGCTGGGTTTGACCGGGTCAATGGCGTCCAGCTCGATGCCGTTTGTCTCGGGCAACATCCAGGCAGCGATGATGACGAGGCCATAGCCGAATGCCGCAACGATGGGAATGGCGAGCGTGAGTGTGGTGTGACCACTGGCGAGCCAGCCTGCCATGAACGGGAAGACGGAGCCGATGACTCGGCCTGCGTTATAGGCCACGCCGTAGCCAGTCGCGCGAATCTCGTGCGGATAAGTCTCTGAAATAGTCGCCGCCACGCCCGCGAAAGTGCCTTGCATCAGCACACCCATAAGGAAGCCGAGCACCATCATGACGGGCATGGGCGCCGGGATCAGCATGTACGCAATGCTCATGACGAACGCCCCGAGCGCGAACAGGATGTATGTCGGACGACGCCCTAGCCTGTCGGTACACCACGCGCCCACGGCATAGCCGACGATCGAGCCGCCGATCGTAATCGCCAGCCACAAGCCGGTGCCAGTGACAGAGAGCCCGCGCTCGGTCTTGAGCCAGGTGGGCATCCACGTGGCAATGGCGTAGTAGGCGCCGAGCATACCGCCCGAGAGCATGCTGCACAGGAACGTGCGCCCGGCAAGACGGCCGCTGAATACGGCGCGAATTGTCTTGAGCGGGCTCGTCTGGCTGCGCTCGGCTTGCGTGCGGGTGAAGGCCTCCGGCTCCTCCAGATTGCGGCGCAGCCAGAACACCAGCAGCGCAGGCGCAACGCCGATGAACAGGCACACTCGCCAGGCCCAGTCGGGCGGCAACCAACTGAAGATCGCACTGTAGGCCAATGCTGCCAGCGCCCAGCCGAATGAGTAGCTGCTGGCCGTGAAGCCTGAGAACTTGCCGCGATGGGCGGGATTGCGGATCGTCTCCATGACCAGCACCATGCAGAGCGACGACTCTCCACCGAAGCCCAGCCCCTGAATGATCCGCAGGACAGCCAGTTGCGTTGGCGAATTGGCGAGGCCGCAGGCGAAACATGCCAGCGCGAACAAGGCGATGGTCCAGCGAAGAATGCGCACACGCCCGTAGCGGTCGGCCAGCAGGCCCGCCCCGATTGCGCCCACGAGCGACGCAATCAACGTGTAAGTCACGATACTGCCGGCAGTCGCCTTGCTCATGCTCCAGGTCGTCAACAGCACCGGAATGAGAAAGGAATAAATCATGAAGTCGTAGACGTCGACCGTATGGCCGATGAAGGTGCCCGCAAAGGCGCGCTTCTCGTTTCTCGACAGTGAGGTGAGCCAGGACATGAAGGTGTCCTCCTTAAGGTGTCGTGGGTTTTGTGGGATGTTGGAGATTTCCGAGGCGTCAGGCGGGAGGTACGAATGTGTAGCCGGCGGCTTCCAGCAATCTGGCTACATGGATCGAGCGCAGGTCGTGATACAGCGGAGCCACGATCTGAACGCCCACGGGGAGCCCATCGGCCGTGCGCCCGGCCGGGGCGACGCTCGAGGGCAAGCCGCACAGGCCGGAGTGACCGGCCCAGAAAATTTGTGTCGTGAGGGGCTGCGCTCGTCCGTTGACGGTCAGCGTGCGCTGCCACGGGGCGCCCTGCTCGTTGAGCGCGAATGCGGGTGTCGCAGCCACGGGACACAGCAGCACGTCGACCTGCTCGAACAAGGCCCGCCAGGCGGCGGCAAAGCGCTCACGTAACGGTTGCAACTTGAGCCAGTCGCGGTGCGCCATGACCGCGCCGACATGTTGGAGCGACGCATAGCGCATGTCGTCCGCCGGCACCTCGGCGGCGGACGAGACGGCCGCTGCAAAGGCGTCGTCACCGAGGTAGCCGCTAGTCGCCGCGCGTAGCATCAACGTGTAGGCACGCAGCAACTCCCCAGCGTCCAGTGCCGGACGCGCATTCCACATCACGGTGGCGCCGCGCCGCTCAAGGTCTTTCCCGAGCGCAACGATGCACTGCTCGACTTGTGCGTCGACTTCGGCAATCGGATGATTGGGCAAAATGCCGAAGCGGATCTGGCGCAGATCGTTGGCCTGGCACCGGGGAAGCTCGAAGCGTACGGCGCAGGCGGCGTCGGCGGTGGGGCCGGCAATGGCCAGGAGCACCTGCTCCAGGTCGTCTGCACTTCGGGCTAGTGGCCCGGCAACATTGATGTCGGGATAGGTCGTGCCGCCGGGCAGTCCGTGTCCGTCGAGCGGGACGAGACCATGAGTACTCTTGTGCGAGAAGATGCCGCAGTAATGGGCGGGGTTACGCACCGACGAGCCAATGTCCGAGCCCACATCGAAGAACGCCATGCCGGAACAAACGGCGGCGGCGCTTCCGCCGGACGATCCGCCCGGTGTGCGCGAGGTGTCGTGCGGGTTGCGCGTCGTGCCGTAGACATCGTTATAGCTTTGCCAGTCGCGCAGCCATATCGGCACGTTGGTCTTGCCCAGCAAGATGGCCCCGGCGTCTATCAATCGCTGCACAACGGTGGCATGACGCGCCGCGACATTGCCCGCGAACGCCGGATCACCGACCGTGGTGGGCCAATCCTTGACGTCGAATGACTCCTTGATCGTGAACGGCACTCCGTGCAGAGGCCCGCGGATCGTGCCCGCGCGCCGCTCGGCATCGCGCGCCTGCGCCACGGCATACGCTCGATCGAAATCGCTCACGACAACCGCGTTCAGCGTCGGATTGGACTGCCGCCAAACGGCTTCGCACGCGGCAACGAGATCCATCGACGTGGTTTCCCCGCGCCGCAAGGCTTCCTGCGCCGCGGCGACCGTGGCGTAGTGCCACGGGACGACCGCGGGTGTCGATTCCGAAACCGTACCGGGAGCCTGTGCGCCGGGTCTGGTATTTGTCATGATGGGATACCCATTTCAGTATTCTGTATACCATCGGTGGACAAATTTACGCTGTCAAGTCACTTGCTTATCAGGGTTTGTGCTTAAGAGATGCGACGTTCATCGGCCCCAAACCCAATCCCACACTCACTAATACGCAAGCTGCGTTCGCATAATTTTGACCGTAGCACCGGCTGATAGAATCGCCGCACTTCAAGGCGCCAAGAGAGAACCTTCATGACCAATCGACGCCAGTTCGTCGGCTATGGGCTGAGTGCCCTGGCGGTGGCATCCTCGTCCCGATTCGCACGCGCGGACGACGCTGACAAGAAAGTCTTCCTCGACTACACGCAGAAGCAACTGAACGATGCTTACACCCAGACCGTCTGGGCGCCTAATGCGAAACAGGTCATCGACGGCTACGCGGTGACCAGCGCGGAAGTTCGTCGAAAGCTGGCGCCCGTGACCTATGCGTACGGCGACAAGCCTTCCGAACAGCTCGATGTGTTTGCCCCGGCCAACGCCCGCGGGTTGCCCATCATGGTGTTCATTCATGGCGGCGCTTGGCAGCAACTGTCCAAGGACGATAGCGCGGGCCCTGCTCCTACGTTCGTTACCGCAGGCGCCATATACATCGCCATCAACTTCGATAACCTGCCGGGCAACACCCTGCCCGGTATGGTCGATCAATGCCGCCGGGCGCTCGCCTGGGTGGGCGCCAATGCGACTCGCTTCGGTGGCGACCCTGAGCGCATTTATGTATCGGGGCACTCGTCTGGCGGACATTTGACCGCGGTGATGCTCAGCACCGACTGGCGAGCACATGGCGCGCCTGCGCAGTTGCTCAAGGGCGGAGTTGTCATGAGCGGCATGGGCGATCTTGCGCCGGTCGTGCTCTCGGTGCGTGGCAGCTACCTGAAGCTAAACCCGGCGCAAGTCTCCGAATACAGCCCGATCGAGCATCTTGACCGGTTCAATTGCCCGGTGATCGTCGCTTGGGGAACGTTGGAAAGCCCTGAATTCAAACGCCAGAATCGACAACTGGCCGATGCACTCACTCGTCGCGCAAGGCTGGCCGGCGTATTTCAGGTCAAGGGGGCGAACCACTTTGAAGTCGTCAACGAACTGAATCGGACAGACTCCGATCTGTCACGGGCGACACTGGCGTTGATGGGGTGATTGAGCGTCAGCGCGGCTCACTGCCTGTCGTGCGCGACACATATCCGACAATCTCCGGCCGGCAAATGTAATCGAGTAACCACGTTTTGAAGCGTTCGAGCATTTCGGCGTTCTTGGGGTCGCGCTTGTAGTACAGAAAAAACCGTGGGCTACGCTCAAGCGAGAGTCCTGTCAGCAGACTCGTACCAAGCGGCGCAACCAGCGTGCCTGCCTTGATCTGATCAAGCGCGTCCAGATAGGAGATGAAGCCGATGCCGAGTCCCGCCATCACGGCTTCGAGCATGGCGTCGTGCGTGTGCAGCTTGAGGGCCGGTTGCGCGACGTCGTGCGGCAGCCCCAGCATCGTCATCGTGTCCTGCCAGAGCGAGTTGTCCGTGAGCGGCAGCACCAGGCTGTGGCGCAGCAGATCCTCCGGTGCGTTGATCGGCAGGCGGGCCAGCAGCGATGGCGCCGCCACCAGCACCTTCAGATCTTCGATCAGGGCGATTTCCTCGAGATCGCCTTGCTCGCCGTAGCCCCAATGAATCGCCGCATCAACGCCCTGATGGTCGTCGAGATCCACCATTTCCACGCCGACCGACATTCGCAGTTCCAGATCGGGATACTGGGCCGTGAAATTACCGAGGTTGCGCACCAGGTAGTGCGTGGCGAAATACGGACTCACATGCAGATAGAGACTGTCGCGCGAGGCTTCGCGCGTCACCGCATTAATGCCCGCGGCAAACTGCTCGAAACCCTTCTGGATGGGTTCGTACAATTGCCGGGCGGCCTCCGTCGGCGCAAGGCTCCGGGCGGTGCGCTCGAACAGATCGGTGCCCAGTGACGATTCTAGGATCTTCAGTTGCTGGCTGACGGCTTGCGGCGTGAGGCACAGTTCGTCGGCTGCTTGCCGAATGGAGCCGCGTCGGTAGATGGCTTCGAAGATGCGAAGCGTGTTCAGAGGCGGTAGTCGATAGCGCATTGGCAAGGTATGCGGCCCCCGGGGCTGTACGCTGGACACCAGGCGGACACGCCCGGCGAGCGGGTCCGCGCGACGCTCGGCGCCAGCCCGTTGCGGGCGGCAGAGAGGCATGGAATATGCCTCTCTTTTACCAAGCCGAAATTGGTCCGTAAACTTGATTCGGCCTGATTCAGCACCGATACTGCGCGCCGTCGCGCTCCAGCAGGCGCAGCAAGGCTGTCCATTCCCGGTCGAGGTGAACGGTGTCCAGATAGGCGTAGTCGTCGTGCTGCCTCGCCGCGTGCTCGCACACTTCCGGCGACGGGATCACGACCTCCTGCCCTGCTGACAGCGTCGTGACCTGAATTTCACAGGCGCGGTTCAGGTAGAACATGCGCGTGAACGCCTCCGCGACCGAACGCCCCGAAGTCAGCAGCCCATGATTGCGCAGGATCAGGTAGTCGCGCTCGCCCATCGATTGCACGATGCGGGCGCGCTCGTCGAGTTCAAGCGAAATGCCCTCGTAGTCGTGATACGCCACCCGGTTATAGAACTGCATGCTGATCTGGTTGAGCGGCAACAGCCCGCACTTCATCGCCGCCACCGCCATGCCGGCCGTCGTGTGCAGGTGCACCACACAGTCCACATCGTGTCGCGCCATATGCAGCGCGCTGTGAATCGTGAAGCCCGCGGCATTGACTTCGAAACGCTCGTCGCCGATCGGGCGCCCCTCGACGTCGATCTTCACCAGGCTCGACGCCGTGATCTCGTCGAAAAACCAGCCGTGCGGATTGATCAGGAACTGGTCGGTCGTGCCCGGCACACGCGCTGAAATATGCGTGTAGATCAGGTCGGTCAAGCCAAAACGGGCCGCCAGCCGGTAGGCCGCAGCCACCTGCACGCGCGTGTCCCACTCCTCTACCGACATGTTGCGAGGACGGCGATTGATGTGCGGATCTGTGGTCGAAATCATGGATTGGGTAGGCAAGACGTAATGGGAAAAGCCGGGGCGACGCCCGCAGTGGGCGTCGCAAGGCGGAGATCAGTTCGGCAGGTCGCCACGCATCGGCGCGCCGGTGCGATCGGGGCTCGCCACGAGTGCCAGTGCGCCTAGTACGGCTGCCGCGATCAGGTAATACGCCGGGACGAAGTTGCTGCCGGTGCGCTGGATCAGCCACGCGTTAATCATCGGCGCGGTGCCGGCAAACAAGGCCACCGAAACGTTATAGCTGAGCGCCATGCCCTTGAAGCGCACGCTGGCATCGAACAACGCCGGAATCTTGGCGTAGACGCACGACAACAACGCCGCCAGGCACAAGTTGAGTACGCCGAGCGCCACGATGCGGGTGCCGGCCGTGCCGTCCGTGAGCATGTGGAAGCACGGCACGGCGCATACCGCCACCATGAGTGTGCCGATCAGCATCATGCGCTTGCGGCCGATGCGGTCGGCGATCACGCCCAGGATCGGGATCGCGCAGATCAGGAACAACTGGGGTCCGAGCGTCAGGCGAAAACCGGTGGCCACGTCGAGCTTGAGCGCGCTCACCAGATACGTCGGCAGGTACGTCACCACGACGAACAGCGTCACGTTGGTCACGATGATGATGCCGCTCGATTGCAGCAGCGCCGGCACATGTGTGGCGAACAGTTCGCGCCAGCCCGCCTGCTCACGGTGCTCCTGTGCCTGACGCATTGCTTCGAAGGCAGGCGTTTCCTCCAGGAAATGCCGGATGTACAGCCCCACCGCACCCAACGGCAACGCCAGCAGGAACGGCAGCCGCCACGCCCAGCCCTGGATCTGGTCGGCCGTGAAGAAGAACGTCAACACCGCCGAGACCGACGCGCCAAAGAAGAACCCGCCCATGCAGCCCACCTCGATCCAGCTTGTGAG
>JARLJF010000187.1 GCA_031291335.1 Pandoraea sp.
GCAGCCACAGCCTTCTTGGCGACAGGCTTCTTAGCAGCCACAGCCTTCTTGGCGATAGGCTTCTTGGCAACAGCCTTCTTGGCTGCGGGTTTTTTCTTAGCAGTAGTAGCCATCACTTTGCTCCTTAACGTGAAAGATCACTCAAACAAACCACCTGAGAAGGAAACCCGACCACCGTGCGGTGAACTGCCGGCGAGCGGGCTATTCATCGGCGTACGCATCGGACAACGACGGCTTACGCTAATGAATTCGGCGCTGCGCGCATGACGCTGACCGTGTGTGGTCACGCGCGCAAAAAAATTGCCGGCGACATTGCCGCCAGCAATTCGATTGTCTTGAGAAAGGGGATTCGCCAGATTCTTCGGGGGGTAGCTTGCCTGTCCCGTCATCGGGATGGAGGAGATTGCGATAGCGGATAAGCGATACTGCTTGCTATGCACCAAGGTTTTTACGCTCCGTAACTACCAGCTCTCTGTCGCGGGAGGAAAGCAATGTGCTTTCGTGTGTTCATCGAGACTGCAATTTATTTGAGCGAATAATAATTCTTTTGTGATGCGATGTTAATACTTTGCGCGTAAAAAAGCGCACAACATTCGTAACGAAGAAGTCAATCTGTTGTATTTGATGCACATCACACTCGCATGTCGATGCATGCGAAGCGATCGAAACGTCTTGCGAGTGAGGATGATGTGCGTGACCTGCACGTTCTCTTTTGCTTCTCTTGCTGCTGGTCACGCGTGTCATGCACGCACACACCACCCTCTCGAAACCCGCATGGATGCTTGCTTTGCAGCGAGCACCCATTTTTCACTCTCGACTTAGTCCCAGCTCAACGCGCCACCGGTCTGGTACTCGATCACACGCGTTTCGAAGAAGTTGCGTTCCTTCTTCAGATCGATCATCTCGCTCATCCACGGGAACGGATTCTCTTCGTTCGGATAGAGCGCCTCGAGACCAATTTGGGCACATCGACGGTTCGCGATGAAGCGCAGATAGCTCTTGAACATGGCAGCGTTCAGACCAAGCACGCCACGCGGCATCGTGTCTTCGGCGTAGCGATACTCCAACTCGACCGCCTTCTTGAACAGCTCGCGAATCTCTTCGCGGAATTCCGGCGTCCACAGGTTCGGGTTTTCCAGCTTCACCTGATTGATCAGATCGATGCCGAAGTTGCAGTGCATCGACTCGTCGCGCAGGATGTACTGATACTGCTCTGCAGCGCCCGTCATCTTGTTCTGACGGCCCAGCGCGAGGATCTGCGTGAAGCCGACATAGAAGAACAGACCTTCCATGATGCAAGCGAACACGATCAGCGAGCGCAGCAGCTTCTGATCGGCTTCCTGCGTGCCGGTCTGGAACGACGGATCGGCCACGACTTCAATGAACGGGAGCAGGAACTCGTCCTTGTCACGAATCGACGACACCTCGTGATACGCGTTGAAGATCTCGCCTTCGTCCAGGCCCAGGCTCTCGACGATGTACTGATAAGCGTGCGTGTGGATCGCCTCTTCGAAGGCCTGACGCAGCAGGAACTGACGGCACTCCGGTGCGGTGATGTGACGATAGGTGCCCAGCACGATGTTGTTCGCGGCGAGCGAGTCGGCGGTCACGAAGAAGCCGAGGTTGCGCTTGATGATGCGGCGCTCGTCTTCGGTCAGACCGTTCGGGTCCTTCCACAGGGCGATGTCGCGCGACATGTTGATTTCCTGCGGCATCCAGTGATTCGCGCAACCGGCCAGATACTTTTCCCAGGCCCACTTGTACTTGAAGGGCACCAGTTGGTTCACATCCGTCGTGCCGTTGATCACGCGCTTGTCTGACGCGCTCACGCGACGCGTCGACTGCGAGGCGACCACATTCGGAGTGTCCCCCTGCGTGCCGAGAATGTTCGGCGCAGGCGCGGGGGCCGGAGCAGCGGAGGGAGCAGCCGATTTGGCGGCGGAGGTGTCTTCTTCCCAGTTAAGCATAGGGTCTCAGTCCGTTCAGGTTGATGCGATGCACACACAAGCGCACATCGCCGAAGTGATAGATCAACCGTTCGCGAGCGAAGGCTGACAAAAAATTTGCGATCCGGCAGCCGGCAACCCATCGCCGACAGCGCAAAGCTCGCCGGAAAAGTTGCCGTGTTTCGGGGGTAATGCAGATGCGCAATTGCGCAGTTTTGAACAACAACGCCGACGAGAGAGCCGTAACAACATCATGACCTCCCGACGTCGAATTGAATGACTCCAATTTAGCACAATTACGTCACTCATTCCAGCACATGACACTAGATATAGTGCCGCACTGCACGATGACCACTATACCTAGTGTTTGGCAATTTCCCTTGGGGCATTGGCATCCGGCCCGGCGGGACCGGCATCTTGCCACGAAACGACGCCGCACGACAGCCATTGCGCCGCGTCAAAATGGCGCTGCGTCACATTGGCGTATCCTGTCGCCACGAGCGTCACTGCGCAGCGTACCGGAACGGCAGATTCCGGCGCGCGCTACCTCTCGACGCCGATGAAGGAGATACCGACGATGACATCCCCAGGCGCCCACAGCGCACAGGCTCCGGCAGGTTCACCGGGCCCCACACCTCTCATCCTCACGCCCGGCAAACCGATCCGCCTCTCGAACGGCGCGTTCGTGGCCGAGGTACAACCCGGTTGTGGTGGCCGACTCGCACGACTCGCTCGCCGCGACACGCGCGACGACGTCTTCGACTACCTCGTCCCGCTCGGCAACGAGCCGTTCTCGTCGGACGAATGGCCGAAGGCCGGTGCGTTTCCGATGCTGCCCTATACCAATATGTTGCGCGACGACACGCTGCACTGGCGCGAGCGTACGATTGCCGTTCGCGAGGCGCCGGTGGCCTCGAGTTCGCTGCACGGCTGGGGGCTGCGTCGCGCGTGGGACGTCGTCGACGAAAGCCCGCACTGCTGCGTGCTGCAACTCGACAGCCCCGCACAGCCCGAATGGCCCTGGCACTATCAGGCATATCTCTCGGTGTCGCTCGACGAGCAGGGTCTGGACATGCAACTGTCCGTCACCAATCTCTCCACCGAGGACATGCCGGCCGGACTCGGGCTGCACCCGTACTTTCGCTGGCCGGCAGGCGCGCGTCTGACGTTCGAATCGGAGGCGATCTGGCGCTCCCCTTCCGAGGACATTCGCTGGCCGAGCGAGCAACGTGTGCATGTCGGTGCCATGGAAGTGGTGTCCGTCGGTGGCGGACTCGATACGGGAGGACGCTCGACATGGTTCGCCGAAGTGCCCTCCGAGTCCGGACAATTTGCCGCACGCATCGATTATGCCGGCGGCCTGCGCTCGGCCACCGTACGCAGCGACAACGCCAGTTGGCTGGTGCTGCATTCGCCCGCCGGGCGTCCTTACCTGTGCCTCGAGCCGTCGACACACCGGGTCGGTGAGTTTGACGACGATCACGTCGTGGTGGCACACGGACAGACGCTCGATCTGTCGATGCGCATCGATCTGGCCTGAGCACCGGACCAAGCCCGAACCGCGCAAGCGTCACCCAAGAAAAAACCCCGCCGGCCTGGAAGGACGACGGGGTTTTTTCCCAGATGCCGGGTACCGTTTGCGGCACCGCGGCAAACTCAGCTTACTGGCAAGCTTCGCACTCTTCGAAGCCCGGATCGCCCGGACGCATCGTGCAGACCGCGCCTTCGGCTTCCGGCATCGGTTGCGCCAGCGGCGAGGTCGGCTCGGCCGAGAAGCCGCCCGACGCATCACCCGAACTCGGCACTGCGTTCAGCGCGCCGCGGCTGACCGTCGACTTCTCGACGTGCGTGGCAGCCATCGTACGCAGGTAGTACGTGGTCTTCAGCGCACGGGTCCATGCCAGCTTGTACGTCTCGTCGAGCTTCTTGCCCGAAGCGCCCGCCATGTAGATGTTGAGCGACTGCGCCTGATCGATCCACTTCTGACGACGCGACGCCGCCTCGACCAGCCACTTCGGCTCGACTTCGAATGCCGTGGCGTAGATCTCGCGCAGGTCGGCCGGTACGCGATCGATGCGGGCGAGCGAGCCGTCGAAGTACTTCAGGTCGGCGACCATCACTTCGTCCCACAGGCCGCGGGCCTTCAGGTCACGCACCAGATACTCGTTGACCACCGTGAATTCGCCCGACAGGTTCGACTTCACGTACAGGTTCTGGAACGTCGGCTCGATACAGGCCGAGACACCGATGATGTTCGAGATCGTTGCGGTCGGGGCAATCGCCACGCAGTTCGAGTTGCGCATGCCGTGTTCGGCGATGTGCTTGCGCAGGCTGTCCCATTCGAGCGTGCTCGACAGGTCGACGTCGACATAACCGCCACGCTCTTCAGCCAGCAGCTTGAGCGAATCCTGCGGCAGGATGCCACGATCCCACAGCGAACCCTTGTACGACGAGTACTGACCGCGCTCCTTGGCCAGTTCGGTCGACGCCCAGTAAGCGTAGTAGCACACGGCTTCCATCGAGCGGTCGGCGAACTCGACTGCGTCGTTCGACGCATACGGCGTACGCAGCAGGTGCAGGCAGTCCTGGAAGCCCATGATGCCCATGCCCACCGGACGATGATGCAGGTTCGAATTGCGCGCCTTCGCCACTGCGTAGTAATTGATGTCGATGACGTTATCGAGCATGCGCATCGCCACACGAACGGTGCGCTGCAGCTTTTCGTGATCCAGCTCGTAGCCGTTCGCCGTCTGCTTCAGGTGAGCCACAAGGTTCACCGAGCCGAGGTTACACACGGCGATTTCGGTCTCGCTCGTGTTGAGCGTGATTTCCGTGCACAGGTTCGACGAGTGCACCACGCCCACGTGTTGCTGCGGCGAGCGGATGTTGCACGGGTCCTTGAACGTGATCCACGGATGGCCGGTTTCGAACAGCATGCCCAGCATCTTGCGCCAGAGCGCTTGTGCCGGCACCTTCTTGAACAGCTTGATCTCGCCGCGCGCGGCCTTGTCTTCGTAAGCCGTGTAAGCCTGTTCGAAGGCCTTGCCGTACTTGTCGTGCAGATCCGGACAGGTCGACGGCGAGAACAGCGTCCATTCGGCGCCTTCCATCACGCGCTTCATGAACAGATCGGGAATCCAGTTCGCCGTGTTCATGTCGTGCGTACGACGACGGTCGTCGCCCGTGTTCTTGCGCAGTTCCAGGAATTCTTCGATGTCCAGGTGCCACGTTTCCAGGTAGGCGCAGACAGCGCCCTTGCGCTTGCCGCCCTGGTTCACGGCCACGGCCGTGTCGTTGACCACCTTCAGGAACGGCACCACGCCCTGGCTCTTGCCGTTCGTGCCCTTGATGTGCGAGCCGAGTGCGCGAACCTGCGTCCAGTCGTTGCCCAGACCGCCGGCGAACTTCGAGAGCAGTGCGTTTTCCTTGAGCGCTTCGTAGATCCCTTCCAGATCGTCCGAGACGGTCGTCAGGTAGCACGACGAGAGCTGCGAGCGACGCGTGCCCGAGTTGAACAGCGTCGGCGTCGAACTCATGAAGTCGAAGCTCGACAGGATCTGGTAGAACTCGATCGCGCGCGCTTCGCGCTCGACTTCGTTCAGTGCCAGGCCCATCGCCACACGCATATAGAACGCCTGCGGCATTTCGATGCGGTGACTGTCGATGTGCAGGAAGTAGCGGTCGTACAGCGTCTGCAGGCCGAGGTAGTTGAATTGCAGGTCGCGCGATGCGTCGAGCGCGGCACTCAGCTTGGCCAGATCGAACGAGAGCAGTTGCTCGTCGAGCAGTTCGGCCTCAACACCCTGCTTGATGAAACGCGGGAAGTACTCGATGTAGCGCGCCGCCATTTCGCCCTGCGGCACTTCTTCGCCGAGGATTTCGCGGCGGATCGTGTGCATCAGGATACGTGCGGTGACCAGGCTGTACGCCGGTTCCTTCTCGATGAGGGTACGCGAAGCGAGGATCGCCGAGTCGTAGACCTGCGACAGCGGCACGCCGTCGTACAGGTTCTTGATGGTCTCGGTCATGATCGGCTCGGCGTCGACTTCATCGCCGAGGTTTTCGCAAGCGGCCTGCACCACGCCGCGCAGCACGGACATATCGAGCGCACGCGTGACACCGTTGTCGGTCACGCGCAGTACCGGCGCGTCGGGCGTGGCAGCTTCCTGCGTGGTTTCGACCGCGTGAGCGCGCTCTTGCGAACGCTTCTCGCGGTACAGCACGTAGGCGCGGGCCACGTTGTGCTCGCCCTCGCGCATGAGCGCAAGTTCGACCTGATCCTGAATGTCTTCGATGTGGAACGTGCCGCCGTTCGGACGGCTGCGCACCAATGCGCGCACGACGTTCTCCGTCAATTGCTCCACGAGTTCGCGTACGCGCGCCGAAGCCGCACCTTGACCGCCATTTACGGCAAGGAACGCCTTGGTCACGGCGATCGCGATCTTCGACGGCTCGAAACCCACCACCGCGCCGTTGCGTCGAATCACTTTGAAGTCGGCGTTGGTGGCCGGCTCGAATGCGCCCGTCGTCTGGGGCGCCGACGCACCCGTGCCACTGCCAGCAGTTGCGGCGGGCGTCGGGGTCGGGCGGGTGAGGTTTTCGTTAGTCTGCATGTAAAAACTCCCGTTCCAATGAGATGGTGCTGTTAGCGCGTCTCTACCAGTTTTACAGCCGGCAAAAATGCACCCTGGGGGCGCCGATGGAGCGAAGTGCTGAACACCGCACGACCGACGGACGGCCAAGGGTTCGAGGTGTCCGCTGCACGGCTTTGCTGCTGTGCCGCCCCACAAAACGCCGCAGGACAAGCACGGTATTGATGGTTATTGCATCCTGAGCCGAACCTGACATCAACCACTAGATGTAGTGGTCGGCACCGGAATTGGCACTAAGTATAGTGGAGATGACGCACTCCGCAAACTCAAAAATTTCGTTCACCGGGGAAGCCCGTGGCATCGCCGTGTCAAGCAAAACCTGTTCCCGGATGGGGATTAATCGGCGGGCTGAAACGGCAGCACCTCGGCGTCCAGATCCGCCATCCGGCGCAATCGCTGCCACTCGAAATGCGGCCCCGGATCGGTCTTCCGACCCGGTGCTATATCGGCATGTCCGGCCACGGCTTGAATCGGATAATGCTCACGCAACGCGCGCGTGAGCGCCGCCAAAGTCACGTACTGCGCCGCCGTGAACGGCAGATCGTCGGTGCCCTCAAGCTCAACGCCGATTGAAAAATCATTGCAGCGTGTACGTCCCTCGAACGACGACGCACCCGCGTGCCACGCCCGCGCATCGCACGACACGAACTGCTGCAACGCACCATCTCGCCGCACCAGAAAGTGCGACGAGACATGTACGCCGCGAATCTCGTCGAAGAACGGATGCGCATCGTGGTCGAGCCGATTCTGAAAGAACGCCGCGATCTCATCGCCACCGAACTGCCCCGGCGGCAACGAGATGTTGTGCACCACCAGCAGGTCGGTCGGCATGCCATCGGGCCGCATGTCGAAATTGGGCGACGGCAGACGTTCGGCTTCGCGTACCCATCCGTCGGCACCGAGCGTGAGCGACGGGTGTTTGTCCGGCGCGTTCATGCGTCACCTCGCGGCGTCGGCCAGGCGCGCCTCTCGACGCGGTCACACGACCGGAGCGCAACGTTAGGGGACACAAATGACTGGAGCATGACGGGCACGGCGAACTCCCGTAGAGCGAGGGGCGCCATTGTAGCCCACTTGGCGTGACGCCGCCGGAGGCGCGCCCGACCTGCCAGGCGCGGGTGACGTATCGACATGTCAGGCATGTCCGGGGACGACTCGGCCAACGCGTCAGCCATCGCACTATAGATATAGGCAACGTCCAAAGAAGAAGCCTCCCGCCTTACCTGGCCGAGAGGCTTCTGTGGGCGTGACCACGCCCAGGGATGGCGTCGCACTCGTGTCATACGACACGCGCACCACCCCGCGCCGCTCACAGGTGCGACGCTATTGGCCGTTGCCGGCCGGTGAAACTGATCTCCTCCGCCAATCCTGTTTTCGCTTTCGATTCAGTTGCCTCGCTTATTGCCTGGCTTGTCGCCATCCATCACGGGAACGCCGGAATGGCAGCCTCGACCCCTTCCATATGCGCTTCGGGGTGATGCTCCTTGAGCATCTCGCGAATCTCATCGACACGGCTCTCGCGCACATCCACCATCAGCAGGATCATGCCGCGCTCGAGTGGCTCACGAAACGCCTTGAGCCGCGAGTTCGGCACCGACACACCGATCATGCTCGACACCCAGGCGCCAAAGAGCGCGCCGAGCGGCGCAGTCACGATCATCAACTCCCATTGGGGACGCGTACCCACGATGGGGAAAAACGCGGCGACTGCACCGACTGCCAAACCACAGAAGCCGCCGATCACGAGCCCGGCTTCTGCGCCGTGCACGATATCGGAAGTCTGTAGCAGGTTAGCCTCGTGCAGTCCCTCCAGTTCCATTTCGTCACATGCCATGAAGTGGATGTGGCGCTCCTCGACTCGGGCGAGCAGCAAATCGCTCATCGTGCGTTGAGCACTGGCCAGATCGGGAAGAAGAAAATACATCCGTCTGCGCATTAGCATATTGCGCCCTCCTGTCGTCTCGTCCCCGCTGTTATGGTTCTTTTGTGCAGGGTCGGTTACTGTGTTTTAGTGCATGCGACAGGCATGCGCAAGGCGGCACGCGCGAGAGCAATGCCCGAGATGACGGGAGAATTCGGAATCGCTGCGCAGTCTGGCTGCGCAGCAGGACTCAAACGCGGTGTTCGCGCGTCAGATAGGCGTCGCGGTGCGCAGCGCTGCAAAAGTGTCGACCGCCAGTGGCGGTGAGCGCTTCGCTCTCGGGAAGATAGGTATCGCACTCGGCGCATTGCACCATGCGCTCGGCGGGCGGCAACGCCTGACACGCCGTCGTACGCGAGTCGCTCCCGGGCGACGGACGCACACGCTCGTTGCGCTGATCGCGCTCAGTATTGCGCTTGCGCTCGTTGTGTCGCATCCACCACGTGCCCGCCACCAACAGCACCAGTAACAGCAAGATATTGCGCATCGCGCTTCAAGTCTCCGTCATGCGATGCAGCACCACCTCAAGCACGAAGCGAGAGCCGACATACGCCAGCAAAAGCGCCACGAACGACGCCAGAACCCAACGCAGCGCGACCTTGCCGCGCCACCCATAAAAGTGCCGGCCGAGCAGCACCGCGCCGAACATCAGCCACGACACCACCGCGAACACGGTCTTGTGATCGATGCGCACCGCGCGTCCGAACAGCGCCTCGGAGAACATCACCCCCGAAATCAGCGTCAGGGTCAGCAATACGAACCCGGCGCCGATCAACCGGAACAGCAATTTTTCCATCGTGAGCAGCGGCGGCAGTGTCTCGAGCCAGCGCGAAAGCCAGCCGGTCGCCTCATTGCTGCGCGACGGATGCAGTTGCCGCTCGGCGTAGATCATCAGCAATGCGTGCAGCGCCGCCAGCCCGAACAGCCCGTAGGCCATGTTGGCGATGATGAAGTGCACCTTGAAAATCGGGTCCGCCGCAAAGCCGAGAATGCGAACATCCGGAAAAATCATCGGCAACAGACAGGCAACGGCGGCCACGGGTGTGACCATCAGTCGCAGGCTGTCGAGCGGAAAGAAGAAACTTTCGATCCAGTAAATGCCGACCGAGAGCCACAGCATGGCCGAAAGCATGTACGCGAAACCGAAGTGCATGCTGTCAGCGCGGAAGATTGTCTGATGCAGCAACACCCCATGCAGCAACAGCGCGGCGAACAGCGAGAGCTGCATCGGCCAGCGCGAGGGCGTGCCCGTGACCGGCGCAGGCGCGACCTGCCCGCCCGCCAAAGCGAGCGCGGCATCGCGCCGGTATCCTTGCCACGAACAAACCGCCAACCCGGCGTAAAGGATGGCGGTCAGCGCATACAGTAAAATAGTCATATTTGAAGTTTACACCAGCCCATGACGGGCGCGCTGCCGTACCCGCCACCGCCCCTTTCGGGGGCACCCGGCCGGGCAACCGGGGCCACTGCGAGTCTTACAGGATACGTTTCATGCTCGACAATCTCACTACGCGCCTAGCCAAGGTCGTCAAGACGCTGCGCGGCGAAGCTCGCCTGACCGAGGCCAACACGCAGGAAATGCTGCGCGAAGTGCGTCTCGCCCTGCTCGAGGCCGACGTCGCCCTGCCGGTGGTCCGCGATTTCATCGCCAAGGTGAAAGAAAAGGCACTCGGCGAGGAGGTGATTTCCAGCCTCTCGCCGGGTCAGGCGCTCGTTGGCGTGGTGCAGCGCGAACTGACCGCGCTCATGGGCGGCGATTACGAAGGGCGTGCCGCCGAACTCAACCTCGCGACCACACCGCCCGCCATCATCCTGATGGCCGGTCTGCAGGGCGCAGGCAAGACGACCACCGTCGGTAAGCTCGCCAAGCTGCTGCGCGCTCAGAAGAAGAAAGTGCTGACGGTGTCTACCGACGTCTACCGCCCCGCCGCTATCGCCCAGTTGCAGACGGTGACGCAACAGGTCGACGCTGACTTCTTCCCGTCGCAACCCGATCAGAAGCCGGTGGACATCGCCCGTGCGGCGGTCGACTGGGCGCGTCGCCATCACCATGACGTGCTGCTCGTCGACACGGCCGGCCGTCTCGGTATCGACGAAGTGATGATGCAGGAAATCAGCGCCCTGCATGCCGAGCTGAAACCGATTGAAACGCTGTTCGTCGTCGACGCCATGCTCGGCCAGGACGCCGTGAACACCGCCCGCGCCTTCAACGACGCGCTGCCGCTCACTGGCGTGGTGCTCACCAAGCTCGACGGCGATTCGCGCGGCGGTGCGGCGCTGTCGGTGCGTCACATTACCGGCAAGCCGATCAAGTTCGTTGGTGTGGGCGAAAAGCTCGACGGCCTCGAAGTCTTCCACCCGGATCGCATGGCGAACCGGATTCTCGGCATGGGCGACATTCTCGCGCTGGTCGAGGAAGCCCAACGCGGCGTTGACGTACAAGCCGCGCAAAAGCTCGCCGAGAAGGTCAAGAAAGGCGGCGACTTCGATCTGAACGACTTCAAGGCGCAGATCGGCCAGATGAAGAACATGGGCGGCCTGTCGTCGCTCATGGACAAGCTGCCCGCGCAATTCCAGGCCGCCGCCAGCCAGACCAACATGGATCAGGCAGAGAAGCAGGTGCGTCGCATGGAAGGCATCATCAACTCGATGACACCGGCCGAGCGCGCCAAGCCGGAACTGATCAAGGCGAGCCGCAAGCGCCGGATCGCAGCCGGTGCCGGTGTTCAGGTGCAGGAGGTCAACCGCATGCTCAATCAGTACGACCAAATGCGCACCATGATGAAGAAACTCAAAGGCGGTGGCATGATGAAGATGATGCGCAGCATGAAAGGCATGATGCCCGGCATGCGCTGAGCCAGGCTTGCCGGTCGCGGCTCGGGCATCACGACGGATTTTCCGTATATACTCCGGGCCGCATTAGCGACATCCCCGCAACACGTTCCACAGGGTCGCCCCATATGAACCGCGAAGAAGCCCTCGAAGTATTCCGTAATTCCGAAGAAATCGTCTCGGCCGACGAAGTGAACCAGTCCGTCGACACGATGGCCACGTCCATCAAGGACGCCATTGGCGACGAATTCCCGATGGTGCTGTCGGTCATGGGCGGCGCGGCCGTCTTCACCGGTATGCTGCTGCCGCGTCTGGATTTCCCGCTCGAGTTCGACTACATCCACCTCTCGCGCTACAACAACACCACCACCGGCGGTGCGATGCAGTGGCGCGTGGCGCCGCGCGACTCGGTGCGCGACCGCGTGGTGCTCGTACTCGACGACATTCTCGACGAAGGCGCCACCATGGCGGCGATTCGCGACCGCATTCTGGAGATGGGCGCCTCGAAGTTCTACAGCGCCGTGCTGTGCGAGAAGATCCTGACGAAGGAGAAGCCGTCGCATCCGGATTTCTGCGGCTTCACGGTGCCGGATCGCTATGTCTTCGGCTGCGGCATGGATGCCAAGGGCTACTGGCGCAACCTGCCGGCAATCCGCGCGCTGACCACGCCGCGCTAAGGGCCGCTGCGGGACAACATCCCGCACCGCACGAACGTCAAAGGGGCCTTCATCAAGGCCCCTTTTTCATGGCTGCCGCCGTGCGTGCCACCCGATCAGAACTGGTGCACGAAGATTCTCACGCCCTTGAGGATCATCTCGACCGAGATCGCCACCAGAATCAGCCCCATCAGGCGCTCAAACGCCGCCACCACCCGCGAGCCGACCCATCGCTCGATGCGATCGGCGAGCACCAGCACCACCGCGCAAACGGCCATCGTCACGCACAGCGCGGTGATCCACTCGAGCATGCGTCCCGGTTGCTGCGACACGAGCAGCATGACGGTCGCGAGCGCCGACGGCCCGGCAAGTGCCGGAATCGCCAACGGCACGATGAGTGGCTCTCCCGCATCGGGCAACGAGCCTTGATCGGGACGCGGAAAGATCATGCGCAGCGCGATCAGGAACAGCACGATGCCCCCGGCCAACTGCAATGACAGGTCGGTGAGACTCATCATGCGCAGGAAACGGTCGCCCACCAGCATGAAGATCAGCAAGATCACGAACGCAATCAGCACCTCGCGCAAGATCACCCGGGGCCGTCGGTGGGCCGGCACGTTCTTCAGGGCATTCACGAAGATCGGAATATTGCCGAACGGGTCGGTGATGAGCAACAACAGCACCGTAGCTGACGCAAACGTGTATTCCATACTGCAACGCTTCCAGATATGACAACGGCAGCCGCCGGGGCGACTGCCGTCAGGTCTTGCCTTACGAGTCTGGGACGTGCGACGCGTCACCGGCAAACGTTCACCGGCACGCCACACCTCCCTTGCTCAGACGGCCTTGCCGGCACGCACTTTGCCGGCCACCACTTCCGCCACGGCAGCCACGTCGAGCAACTGCGCTTGCGCATCGCGGCGGCCCTGATACTCGATCTTGCCTTCCTTCAGGCCACGGTCGCCGATCACCACGCGATGCGGCACGCCAATCAGTTCCCAGTCCGCGAACATCACGCCAGGACGCTCGCCACGGTCGTCGAAAATCACGTCCACGCCAGCGGCCAGCAGTTCTTCATAGAGCTTGTCCGTGGCAGCACGCACGGCGTCGCTGCGGTCGTAGCCCATGGGGCACAGCACCACTTCGAACGGCGCAATCGATTCCGGCCAGATGATGCCGCGATCGTCGAAATTCTGTTCGATGGCAGCGCCAAGAATACGCGTGATGCCGATGCCGTAGCAGCCCATCTCCATCGGGGCCGGCTTGCCGGTCTCGTCGAGGAACGTGGCGCCCATGGCGTCCGAATACTTCGTACCCAGTTGGAACACGTGACCCACTTCGATACCGCGGCACAGTGCGATCTCGCCCTTACCATCCGGCGAGAGGTCGCCCGGCACAATGTTGCGCAGATCGGCCACCACTTCCGGCTCGGGCAGATCGCGGCCCCAGTTCACGCCGGTGGTGTGGAAGTCGACCTCGTTCGCGCCGACCACGAAGTCGCTCATCTTCGCGACCGAGCGATCGACCACGAGCTTGACCGGCTTCTTCGTGCCCAGCGGCCCCAGGTAGCCCGGCGGCGTGCCGAACCATTCGACGATCTCGGCTTCGCTCGCGAAACGGAAGCCGGACAGCCCCGGCACCTTGCTCGCCTTGATCTCGTTCAGGTCGTGATCCCCGCGCAGCAGAAGCAACCAGACGGTGGTACCGGCGTCTTCGCTATCCGTGGCGAGCACAATCGATTTGACCGTGCGCTCAAGCGGGATCGACAGCAGTGCCGCAACCGCTTCGCACTTGGCCTTGCCCGGCGTAGCGGTCTTGGTCAGTGCCTCGGCAGGCGCAGCACGCTCGCCTTGGGGCGCGAGCGCCTCGGCCATTTCAACGTTGGCCGCATAGTCGGACGTCGGGCAATAGGCGATGGCGTCTTCACCGGTGTCGGCGATCACGTGGAATTCGTGCGAACCCGAGCCGCCGATGGAACCGTTGTCGGCCACCACGGCGCGGAATTCCAGACCCAGACGCGTGAAGATGCGCACGTAGGCGTCGTACATCTTCTGATAGGACACCTGCAAGCCCGCACGGTCCTTATCGAAGGAGTAGGCGTCCTTCATGATGAATTCGCGGCCGCGCATCACGCCGAAACGCGGGCGGATCTCGTCACGGAACTTCGTCTGCACCTGGTAGAAGTTCACCGGCAGTTGGCGGTAGCTCTTGATCTCGCGGCGGGCGATGTCCGTCACGACTTCTTCGTGCGTCGGGCCGACGACGAATTCGCGGTCGTTACGATCCTTCAGACGCAGCAGTTCCGGGCCGTACTGCACCCAGCGCCCCGATTCCTGCCACAGTTCGGCCGGCTGCACCGCCGGCATGAGCAGTTCGAGCGCGCCAGCGCGGTTCATTTCTTCACGGACGATGGCTTCGACCTTGCGGATCGAGCGCAGGCCGATCGGCAGGTAATCGTAGATACCGCCAGCGACGCGGCGAATCATGCCGGCGCGCATCATCAGCTTGTGGCTGACGATTTCGGCGTCGGCAGGGGCTTCCTTGAGGGTGCCGATGAAGAAACGAGAGGCTTTCATGCAGATTTCCGGAAAAATGAGGGTCAACGGCGTGCACAGCGGTCAGGTCGGTTGCCAGAAGCGGGGGCCGGGGCGCGCCTGAACATCGTCGCAGCCCCTGAGACACCCGCCGGCCTTGCGCGCCGCCCCGGTCGCCCGAGCCGCCGCCGGCCGCCGCGCCGGTGATTATCTGTTTATAATCGAAGCAATTTTAAAGGATTCAAGGGTGGTTGTATGCTGGACCGTGAAGGCTTTCGCCCGAACGTCGGCATCATCCTCTTAAACGCACGCAATGAAGTGTTCTGGGGCAAGCGGCTGGGCGAGCACTCCTGGCAGTTCCCGCAAGGCGGCATCAAGTACGGCGAAACGCCAGAACAGGCCATGTTCCGAGAATTGCACGAGGAAACCGGGCTAAAGCCAGAACACGTCAAAGTCATCGGTCGCACACGCGACTGGTTGCGTTATGAGGTGCCGGACAAATTCATCAAGCGCGAAGTGCGCGGACATTACCGGGGCCAGAAACAAATCTGGTTCCTGCTGCGCATGGTCGGTCGCGATTGCGACATCTGCCTGCGCGCCACCGATCATCCCGAGTTCGACGCCTGGCGCTGGAACGAGTACTGGGTGCCGCTCGACGCAGTGATCGAGTTCAAGCGCGAGGTCTACCAACTCGCCCTGAACGAGCTATCGCGCTATCTGCGGCGCTCGGCGGCACGTGCGCCACAGGACCGGCGGCGGTTTCCCCGCGCCGGGGCCCGGATCGGCGAAATGCCGCCCGGTGGCTCGGACGCGCATGACGACGATTGCGGCAATCACGACTGCGGTGACGGCGCCGGCGAGGCGGCAGACTCGGTCAGTTCGGGCTTGCCGCCCCGGGAGCACTGAACCGGGCCGCGGCCGACATGTCCCATCATCGGTCGCGGGTGTCATGCCCGCGCCCTTTTTTTGACCTGGCGTCCTCCGGGATGCCGCGCGGATCGCCCGCTTTCGCGCATCCGCCGTCCAACCGACTTCTCATCCACATCTCATGCGTCCTTTCTTTGCCCGCCGCGCCCCACGCCTGGCTGCTCTGGTTCCCCTGGCCGCCGTGGCGCTGATTGCCGCTTGCAGCAGCACGTCGGCCCCCGTCCAGGATTTCGACGAATACATCGCCCAGCAGGAAGCCGCCAAGGGCAAATGGAAGGAAGCGGATTACGCGATGCCGACGTCGGCCCCGCAAGACGCCGATCTGGTGAGCTTCCCCACGCTGCCGAACTCCGCGCTCGACTACGCCATCGACGCAAAGTCCGTGCAGGTCACAGACGACGGCGTGGTGCGTTACGTCGCCGTGATCCGCAGCAAGGAAGGCGCGCGCAACGTGTCGTTCGAAGGCATCCATTGCTCGTCGTTCGAGTCGCGCCTGTACGCCACCGGCCGGCCGGATGGCACATGGGCCCCGGCGCGCAACAGCGAATGGCGCCCGATCCGCCCGTATGGTGCGACGGCCTATCAGGGCATTCTCTATCGCGATTATCTCTGTCAGGACAAGACGCCACTGGGCAGCGCCAAGGCAATCGTCCAGGGTCTGCGCTTCCCGACGACCAACACGACCTATCGTTGAACGCAGCAGGCGGGCCTCAGGGCCACACGCGTTCCCATGAAAAACGCCGGTCACGCATTGCGTGCCGGCGTTTTTTGCCTCTGACGTAGCGACTTGGGGCGGACGCTCGCCCGCCCTGAAGCTCAACGCAGAATCAGATTATCGCGGTGGATCAGCTCGGGCTCGTTCGCAAACCCCAGCACCTGCTCGATGTCGCTGCTCGGATGCCGGCGAATCAGACGCGCCTCCGAGGCGCTGTAGTTCGACAGACCGCGCGCGATTTCGTGGCCGGCCTCGTCCACGCAGGCAATCACTTCCCCCCGCGCAAACGAGCCTTCGACGTCGATCACACCGATCGGCAACAGGCTCTTGCCCTCTTCCATCAGCTTCTTGCACGCCCCCGCGTCGATCACGACACGGCCTCGCACCTGCAGATGGTCTGCCATCCACTGTTTGCGGGCCGTGAGCACTGCCGTACGCGCAACCAGTTGTGTACCGATGGCTTCGCCGCCCGCCAGACGCACCAGCACGTCAGCCTCGCGTCCCGAAGCGATCACGGTATGCGCGCCGCTTGTTGCGGCACGCTTGGCCGCCAGAATCTTGGTCAGCATGCCGCCGCGTCCGATGTTGGTCCCGGCACCACCGGCCATCGCCTCCAGACGCTCGTCGCCTGCCTCGGCCTCGTGCACGAACTCGGCGTCGGGGTGCTTGCGGGGATCGGCCGTGTACAGGCCCGACTGATCGGTCAGAATGACCAAAGCGTCGCCGTCGATCAAATTGGTGACGAGCGCGCCCAGCGTGTCGTTGTCGCCGAACTTGATTTCATCGGTCACGACCGTGTCGTTCTCGTTGATGATCGGCACCACGCCGAGACGCAACAACGTCAGCAAGGTCGTCCGCGCGTTCAGATAGCGTTCGCGGTCGGCGAGATCGGCATGCGTGAGGAGAATCTGTGCGGTTCGCACACCGTGCTCGGCGAAGCGGGTCTCATAGACTTGCGCAAGGCCCATCTGCCCCACGGCTGCGGCGGCTTGCAGCTCATCGATGGCCTTCGGCCGGCGCGCCCAGCCCAGACGCTGCATCCCCTCGGCAATGGCGCCCGAGCTGACGAGCACCACCTGCTTTGGCGGGCGGCCGTCGCCACCGTGCCGCAACGCGGCGATCTGTTGAGCCCATCGCGCAATGGCGACATCATCCAGACCGCGACCGTCATTGGTCACGAGACTGGACCCCACTTTCACCACAAGCCGCTTGGCATCGGCGATGACCGAACGCATGGACCTGGATTCTCCTGCGGATGTATTCGGAAGACGGGCCGCTGCAGTCGCCGGGAGGCGTCGGGAAGTGGCGTTGGCGCGCACTTCCCTCACATGGCTACAGCAACCGGATCGCTGACGGTGGCGCGATGTTCCGCGACAGCACCAGCCTTTGAGTGATGTGGAGTTTACGCCTTTGGCGCGTCGTCCGGGGGCGTTTGCGGCTCAGCGTCAGCGACCGGCGCTGCCGGTGCCGCAGCAGCACTGCCGGCGCGGAAACGCGGGTCCAGTGCGGCGTCTTCGAGGGCTTCCTCGACAGCACCGCGCTGCTGGTAAAGATATTCCTGCACCGCCAGGCACAGCTTCTCGCAGCCTTCGCCCGTCAGCGCGGAGATCTCGAAAGTCGGGCCATCCCAGCCGAAACGCTTCTGGAAGTCGGCCACGCGCTCGGCCCGTTCCTCTTCCGGCACCATGTCGACCTTGTTGAGCACCAGCCAACGGGGCTTCTGGAACAGCTCCTCGTCGTACTTCTGGAGTTCAAGGACGATGGCCCGCGCGTCGGCAACCGGATCGACGCCTTCGTCGAACGGTGCGATGTCCACGATATGGAGCAGCAAGCCGGTGCGCTGCAAGTGACGCAGGAACTGGTGACCCAGGCCCGCGCCTTCCGCGGCGCCTTCGATCAGGCCGGGAATATCCGCAATCACGAAGCTCTTGCCGGGCGCGGTGCGCACGACACCCAGGTTGGGGTGCAACGTCGTGAACGGGTAATCGGCGATCTTCGGACGCGCATTCGAGACCGAGGCGATGAACGTCGACTTGCCCGCATTCGGCATGCCGAGCAGACCGACGTCCGCGAGCACCTTCAGTTCGAGCTGGAGCATGCGGCGCTCACCGGGCTTGCCGTCCGTCTTCTGACGCGGCGCGCGGTTCGTGCTCGACTTGAAGTGGAGGTTGCCCAGACCGCCGGCACCGCCTTGTGCGAGCACGACTTCCTGACCATGTTCGGTCAGATCGGCGATGGTCTCGCCGGTGTCCATGTCGTTGATGATGGTGCCGACCGGCATGCGCAGGTAGACATCCTCGCCGCCCTTGCCGTAGCAATCGGCGCCGCGACCGGATTCACCGTGCTTCGCGAGATGCTTGCGCGCATAACGGTAATCGATCAGGGTGTTGATATTGCGATCCGCCACGGCAAACACGCTGCCGCCGCGACCGCCGTCGCCGCCGTCAGGTCCACCGAACGGCACGAACTTCTCACGGCGCATCGATGCCGAGCCATTGCCGCCGTTCCCGGCGATCACCTCGATACGCGCTGCGTCAATGAATTTCATGTGGGTGCGTTCCGCTCAATCGACCGTCCGTAGACGATCCAAATACTGTTCAATGATCCGGCCCGGGCGCGTGATATTCGCGGCACGCAGGCGGGACAAACAAAAAAGGCTCCGCATGGGAGCGGAGCCTTTTGGTGGCAAAAGGCTTAGCTTACGCTGCCGGCACCACGCTAACCACTTGCTTCTTCGCTGCGCCCTTGATGGCGAATTGCACGTGGCCATCGGCCAGTGCAAACAGCGTGTGGTCCTTACCAATACCGACATTTTCGCCGGCATGCATACGAGTACCGCGTTGGCGAACGATGATGCCGCCAGCCAGGATTGCCTGACCGCCGTACACCTTCACGCCGAGGCGCTTCGACTCTGAATCGCGGCCGTTACGGGACGATCCGCCTGCTTTTTTGTGTGCCATGACTTAACTCCTTACCTAGCTCGATCGATTAGCCGTTGATGCTGTCGATGCGCAGCTCGGTGTAGTTTTGGCGATGGCCTTGACGCTTTTGGTAGTGCTTGCGACGGCGCATCTTGAAAATCTTCACCTTGGGGTGACGACCCTGGGCGATAACGGTAGCCTTGACGGAAGCCCCACTGACCAACGGCGCACCGAACTTAATCGATTCGCCCTCGCCAACGGCGAGAACCTGGTCGATGGTGATTTCAGCGCCAATGTCAGCCGGTATCTGTTCTACTTTGAGCTTTTCGCCAGCAGCAACCTTATATTGCTTACCGCCGGTTTTTATGACCGCGTACATTGTTGAACCTCACTCATAAACAAGAGAATTTTCCGTGCAGACCGAGGGTCCCGAAAGGACTCGACTTACCAGCCAATCACACCGCTGCGGACCGTCATACCGAAGTATTTTCGGACCTGACGCAACGAATGCGCGCACGAAAACCGGGAATTATACAGACTTTCCCCTTTTGAGTCAAAGACTTCCGTGAATCCAGCCATTCCGCGGGGCTGCCCCCCCGAAAGTCGCCGCGCCCACTATATAATTTGGGGCGAATTTTTCCTCACCCGAGCCTTGTCTTGACTGCTTCGACTTCTCCCCAGAACGTACTGGCCGCCATCGCCGACGACATGCGTGCCGTCGACCAGCTTATCCGCCACCGGCTGGCCTCCGAGGTGGTCCTGATCAACCAGATCTCTGAGTACATCATCAATTCGGGCGGCAAGCGGCTACGCCCGGCGTTGCTGCTACTCGTGTCCGGCGCGCTTGGCGTGACCTCACCGCATCGCTTCGAGCTGGCGGCGGTCATCGAATTCATCCACACCTCGACGCTGCTCCACGACGACGTCGTCGACGAGTCCGACCTGCGCCGCGGCAAGCAGACCGCCAATGCGCTGTTCGGCAATGCCGCGTCGGTCCTGGTAGGCGACTTCCTGTATTCGCGCTCCTTCGAAATGATGGTGAGCGTGGACAACATGCGCGTGATGCAGATTCTTGCGCGCGCGACCAACGTGATCGCCGAAGGCGAAGTGCTGCAATTGCTGAACATGCACGACCCGGACGTCGATGAAGCCCGCTATTTGCAGGTCATCAAATACAAGACGGCCACGCTGTTCGAAGCCGCGACACAACTTGCCGCCGTGCTCGCCAACGCCGACGCACAGACCGAAGCGGCCGTGCGTGAATACGGTGGCCGTCTGGGCACCGCATTCCAGCTGATGGACGATTGGCTGGACTACGCGGGCGACACCGACGCGATGGGCAAGAACGCGGGCGACGACCTGCGCGAAGGCAAGCCGACGCTGCCGCTTATTCATGTGCTGCAACATGGCACGGACGAAGAACGCGCGCTCGTGCGTGAAGCGATCGAGAATGGCGGCACCGACAAGTTCGAACCGATCCTCGCGGCAATTACGCGCACGGGGGCACTCGACTACACGTTGGC
>JARLJF010000188.1 GCA_031291335.1 Pandoraea sp.
ATCAATGGACGAAGTTGGTCGGTTGCTTGCGCGGCTTGCTGCAAGTGTCCCCCGTTCCGGAACTGCCCGCGCGAGCGCTGTACGAGCATATGTTGAAACTGGTCATCACTGGCCACAAGAGCAACATCAGCCACTGGCTTCTGCCCGACGATCTCGCCGCCGAAAAAGACGTTCATGCGGCGATTTCCATGATCGAATCGGACCCGATTCGCTGGAAAACGCTCAGTAGCGTCGCTTACGCTCTCGGATGCGCGACGGGTCCGCTTGAGAATGCGATCTTGCGTCACACCCGGCGAACGCCGCAAGCGTTGCTTCTTGAGTCAAGACTTCACGGTCTGCATATGACCCTATCGAAGGCCAGCGACCACACGTTTAGCGAGGCCTTCCGCAAATATGGGTTTCGCCTGTCGAGCCAATTCCTGGTCGCCTATCGACAACGCTTTGGTGAACCGCCTAGCGCCACCTATCGGAAGAACGCCAATGCCGTCGAGATAGGGACGAACTCGCATGACCCCCTATCGCCGGCATCCATAGATAGCTTCATCGATTGCCATTTGATCGAAGGGCCTTCACTCGCAGATCTCGCCCGTCATTTCGGACTCAGTGAGTCGTCGACCATCGCCTTCTTCAAGGCACATTTCTCACGCACACCGATTCAGTACGTTATCGAGCGACGACTTGAGCGTGCGAAATGGATGCTTTGCAATACCACCGAAAGCATCCTTTCGATTGCGCTCGAATGTGGCTTCGGTGGGCAAAGCTATCTGGCCACCCAAATCAAACGATGCTACGGCGTTACGCCGCGTCAACTTCGCGCATCGCACGGCCTTGCGCAAGTGTAAGACTCGGGATACAGAGTCTCGATGGGGGGAGCCCAATGTCCTCAGACATCAATGCGATGAAACATAAATCGCTTCCGCGAATGCCGTCGGAATGGCAAAACTCTCGCGCATACGCTTTGTCTCAGCCGCCGGCGTCGCGCCGAAAAGCCGCTTGAACTCTCTGCTGAATTGCGACGGACTCGTATAGCCCACGGCGTGGCTCGCGGCCTCGGCGGTCAGGCCCTGGCGCACCATCAGCAGTCGCGCCTGATGCAGACGTGTCGACTTCACGTACTGCATCGGTGACACCTGAGTGATCGCCTTGAAATGGCTATGAAAGCTCGGCACGCTCATGCCGGCTTCCTCGGCGAGTTGAGTGACATCGAGCGTCTGCGCGTACCCGGCGTGAATCAGCCTCAGCGATCTGCCGATCTTGCCGAACTGTCCCCGCATCGCCAGCGCCTCTCGCATTGCACCGCCCTGCGCCCCCGTCAGCACGCGGAAGTACAACTCGCGAAGCAGGCCCGGGCCTAACACCGAAGCTTCAAGTGGTCGGGACATGGCCTCAAGAAAGCGCAATACCGACGTTTGCATCGCCTCGTCCATCGGCGTCGACATCAGGCTCTGTGGCGCTTCCACGCGATCCGTCATGCCCTCCCGGTCGATCTGCTCGGCCAGTTCAGCGGCCATCGTGAAATCGAGGTGCAGATACAGCGCGAGCAGCGGCCGCTGCGCCGTTGCGTCCGTCTCCATACTGAACGGAACCGGGACAGAGACGGCCAGATAGTGATGCTCGTCGTATAGATAAAGCCGATCACCGAAGTACCCGCGCTTACGGCCCTGGCAGACGATCACGATGCCGGGGTCATACAGTACAGGCGTGCGCGACAGCGCACGGTCGGAGCGCAATATCCGGACACTCGGGATGGCCGTCAGGTTGTACCCCTGCGCTGGCGCCAACGAATGCAGCAGGGCAACCGTGCGGGCACGCGTTTGCGATAGCTCACGCGGGCGCTGAGAGAGGGCAAGCTTTGCACTCATAGTTTTATGCAAGGAAATTAGCGTAATTTGGCTTAATCATGCCAATTCGCAAGACTAGTATGCATTCTCAGCACAACGCTTGGGAGAAGCAAACATGGCATCCAGCAAAATTCTGCTCATCACCGGCGTCAGCAGCGGCTTCGGTCGCGCGCTCGCGCAAGAGGCACTGGCCGCAGGTCACAAAGTCGTTGGTACGGTGAGAAGCGCACAGGCAAAGCGTGATTTCGAGGCGCTGTCGGCGACGGCGGCCTTCGCACGCGTGCTCGACGTGACCGACTTCGACGTCATCGACGATGTCGTGTCGGAAATTGAAGCGAGCGTGGGCCCCGTCGACGTCCTCGTCAACAATGCCGGTTACGGGCACGAAGGCATCATGGAGGAATCGCCGCTGTCAGAGATGCGCCGACAGTTCGACGTGAACGTCTTTGGCGCCGTCGCGATGATGAAGGCGGTCTTGCCTTTCATGCGCAAACGTCGGCGCGGTCACATTCTGAACATTACGTCGATGGGCGGTCACATTACGATGCCCGGCATCGCTTATTACTGCGGAAGCAAATTCGCGCTCGAGGGCATATCCGAGAGCCTCGGCAAAGAGGTCAAGCCCCTTGGCATTGCGGTCACGGCCGTAGCGCCCGGATCGTTCCGCACGGATTGGGCGGGGCGCTCGATGACGCGCACACCCCGCTCGATCCCTGACTACGATGCGATCTTCGACCCCATCCGAACGGCGCGTGAAGAGAAGAGCGGCAAACAACTCGGAGATCCCGTGAAGGCCGCGAGGGCAATGCTGGCCGTGATCGCCTCGGATCATCCCCCCGCACATCTTTTGCTCGGCAGTGACGCCCTCAAACTCGTGCGAGACAAACTCACGACAATGGGGGAAGCGTTCCGTGAATGGGAACCGCTCACGGTGTCGACGGACGACTGAAGCGCCGATATCCGGCGGCGGCGCAGACTAGTTGAGCGATGACAGGGTGGGCCTGCTGCCATTCCGCCGGCGATAGCCGTCTGATTTCAAGTCCGATACGGCGTTGTTCAGTCATGGCTCAGGAATATTTTCAATCGAAAGGTTGGGCATTCGACGGGGCCGCGGCGGAGAATGGCATCCGATCACCCGCTGTCGCCGGCTAGCGCGGATAAGGTTCGCTATCGCTAGGAATCCGTCGTCCCTTCCAATACGGATCACGCCCCAGCCTGCGCGCCCCCAGGGAAGTTTGCTAATCTTCACTTCCCATGCGACTTCGTCATACGACCATGAACATTGAAGTCACCGAAGTGAGAAATGAGCGGGATGACGCTTTCGTTTCGGCACAACTCAGCGCTTACAACGCGGCGTTCACGCAAAGGGATTTCAAACCGCTGCGCGTGTACGTACGAGAGGTGGACGGCAGTGTCATCGGTGGCTTGATGGCCGATACCTACTGGGAGTATCTCGACGTCCACAAGCTCTGGGTCAGCGACACGCATCGCAACGCAGGACACGCCTCACGACTGCTGAATGCCGCCGAAGACGAAGCACGTCGACGCGGATGCAAGCATGCGTTTCTGGACACATTCAGCTTTCAGGCACTCGATTTCTATCTCAAGCTCGGCTACCGAGAGTTCGGAAGGCTTGAAGGATTTAGCGGCAAACATGCACGGTACTACCTGTACAAGCAGCTCGACGATCCGCTCGCGTAGTTCATGACCCGACCGATCCATCAAACCCTCAATCAGATAGCCTGCGGCGTTCATCAATATGCGCTCGATTCACCCACTGACAGACCTTCCCTCCCAGATCGCCGATCTTGAACGTGAGGCGTCCGGGCAGGGTTTCAACTTCGTTGGGCGACTGATTGCCGAATGGCAAGCCGGGAGCAACCGATTCGACAAACCCGGAGAGTGTCTGCTGGCCGTCACAGAGAATGACGTTCTGGTAGCGATCGGCGGCGTGAACGTCGACCCCTATCGTCCTGACGGCGCCACCGCTCGCTTGCGTCGTTTGTATGTCGCCAAGGCGTATCGGCGTCGTGGCATCGGCGAGGCGCTGGTGTCAGCGCTTCTCGAACATGCGTCGCTACAGTTTCGTCAGGCCCGGCTCTCGACGGATACCGCATCGGCTGCGGCGTTCTACTCGCGGCTAGGCTTCGTGGCAGTCGATGACGAAACGGCCACTCACACGAAAATCCTGTGAGTCACGTCCACGACTCGCCGTCACGATGACGGCCGTCCACATACCCCGAACGCTTGCCTCGCCCTTGCACAACACGCCCTGCGACTATTGCTGAAGCCGCGCCCCCTGCATCGCCCGCACAAGCCCCGCTACCTCGCCCACGTGGGATTTGACTGCCACCTTCCCCGCCTTCGCCCACGCCTCGAATGAATTGGTCCCGCTCACCATGCCGATAAACCCGGTGCCGGCCTGCGCCGCCGCTTGTGCATCGACAGCGTGATCGCCGACATACACTGCTTGTCCCGCCGATATCCCGAGTTGTCCGAGCGCTTGCGTGATCCCTTCGGGGTCGGGCTTATGTCGCTGCACGTCGTCTCCGCCAACGAGCACGTCGACTTGTGAGCGCAAACCGGCCACAGTGAGAATCGCATCGATCCGGTGACGGAACTTGGTCGAAACAATGGCAACGGCCAGGCCGTCATTGCGCAGATCTGCCAGCAGGCCAGGCACTTCCGGATAGATTCGCGTCGACCGCACCATGATGTCATCGGCTCGCGTCACGAAATGCCGTACGAACGCCGAGGCGCGATCCGGATCGGCGTCTGCGCTCAGCATCTGAAACATGACCGGGAGGGGAAGTCCAATCACAGAGCGAATCTGTTCGGGCGTCGCGCTCGGGCAATCGAGACGCGTCAGCGCATATTGGGTGCATTCGACGATGGCCTCGGAGGAGTCGGCCAGCGTCAGATCAAAGTCGAAAATAATCGCCTGAATAGGTTGCGTCGTCATACGTCGTGTAATCGTCTTGTCTTGTCGTGATGTTGCGCTGTCGGTCAGTCGGTCTTGTCGTGATCGGCCGCTTCGAATCCGGCCGGATCTCGCGCGGCCCACTGGCTGGACCAGCCGAGTAGCGGTTGCAACGCGCTCTCCAGTCGCCGGCCTTCGGCACTCAGGCGATAGCCGCCTTCACCATGCTCGACCAGCCCCGACGCCTTCAGCTCCGTCAGCCGTGTATTGAGCAAGCGTGCATTCGTCTCGCACGCCTCTTGCAGCGCCCGAAACGTCATCGGCGCACCGCGCAGTTCCCATAGGATTCGCAATGCGGTGCGCCGTCCAAGCAAGTCCAGCACGACCATGATAGGTCGTCCGGTCTTCGACCCGCGTACGGGTTTTCCGATTTTTGGCGTCGTCATGCTTTACAAAGTAAAGCGCCTTGCCTAAGCTGTCAATTGTTGCGAGCCATGGGCGCCTACGCCGTTATGTCATTACCTCCCTTGATTTCCGCGGCGAACCTGTTGACCGATACGACATGGGCGCCGACGAGCGGCGTGTCCAGGTGACTTTAATGAAGCGCCTGAAAAACCTGCCAGACGGCAGGTACCGTCTCGAACCCGATGCCCGGCCCTTGCGGCAAATCGGTATGGCCGTCCACTACGCGCATGCCATCGGCCAGTCCGGCGAACGGCGCGAAAGCGAACGGCGTGACCTCGGCACCGCCCAGTCCCAGCGCAGCACAAAGATGCAGGGCAAACAGATGCCCGCCGTGCGGCCAGAATGCTCCGCGCGACCACCCGGCCGCCGTCATCGTCTCGATGATCCGCAGATAGCCGGGCACGCCATAGCAATGAACGGGATCGAAAACGAGCACATCGCGCTCGGGCGTCAGCCCGCCATGACGCGCCAGCAATGCCGCCTCGGCCTGCGAGAACAGCGCCTCTCCTGCCGCGATAGCGCCGCCGTAAGCCGAGGCAATCTCCGCCTGCGTCGCAAAGTCGAGCGGGTCGCAGACATCTTCGAACCAGTAGAGCCCGTACCCTGCGAGCGCACGGGCGGCTTTCAGCCCCGTGGTGAAATCAAACCGATTCATCGCGTCGACGGCCAGATGACCCGGGCTCGCCAGTTGATGCGCGGCCGCGTCGATGCGACGCAAATCCTGATCCAGGGCATCGCTGCCGATTTTGATCTTCGCGTGCGTAAAGCCCAGATCGACAAATCGCCGTATCTCGTCGGACAGTCGCGTCAGATCGTCATGGGGATACGGATAACCGCCGCCGGCATAGACCGCGACGCGCGGGGCGGCATCCACCTCACGCCCCAACTTGCCGGCAAGAAAACGGTACAGCGGCAAGTCTGCGATTTTCGCAGCGGCGTCCCATATCGCCATGTCCAGCGCGCCCACGGCGACGCACCGCTCACCATGACCGCCGGGCTTCTCTCCGGTCATCATCACGCGCCACGCGCGAAACGGGTCCAGCGTGATGCCACTGTCGTCGATAAGGTCGCGCTCTCCCGCAGCCAGCAGACGCGGCGCAAATCGCTCGCGAATCAGGCCGCCCTGACCGAAGCGCCCGATGGACGCGTAGCCATAACCGATCACCGGTTTTCCCTCGCGCATGACGTCAGTCGTCACCGCAACCAGACTGGTCGTCAGCCCACCCGAGGCGATGGCGGGATCGTCATAGCGAGAGACGGGGATGGTGTGCTCGCGAATCGCGGTAATGCGCATGAACGGCCTCACAGTGGCGGCAGGAGCGGACGTGTCGCCCATACTAACGACGAATACGTCAATCTGCAGCGCGCAACGACACGCCAGAGGATCGCCCGCGCCTGCACACATCGACGAGAAAATCCAAAATGCCTCATCATGTGAGCCTCGAAAAGGACGGCGCAGACTTTCCGTCGACGTCTCGCCAGCCCTATGAAACTTCGTTTTGAAACGACGAAACTCATGCGCATCACGCATCGACGCCCAACTGCGGCGATTCAGTCCACCATCGATCGCTGCTGGGGTCGGGATGTCCGCAGTGCCGCCGGTGCGCGCGCCGCATCAACGCCATACGCCGAGCCGGACACCATCCGCCGACTTGCGCATCGCTGCGCGCAAACCGGAGAGCGCGCCTTCACGGCGAGAGACTATGGTGCAGTCCCGATTCGGCACATTGTGTTGCTGCGATTTTCGAACGGGGTGCCAACAGACCAGCGTCAGCATATGATTGAGCGCTTTGCCGGTTTGAAAGATGACTGCCTGCGCGATGGACGACCGTATATTCGCAGCATCGAACATGGCCGACAGGAAAGTGGGGAAGGTAACGCGCTCGGGCTCGGATTCGAACACGCATTCCTCATGACGTTCGATTCCGAAGGCAACCGCAACTTCCATGTCGGCAAGCCAATCGTTCGTAACGCCGACTGCTTCGCCCCCGTCCATCACGCCCTAAAAGCGGCGATTGGTCCAATGCTTGCGCCGCAGGGCGCGCTCGTTTTTGATTTCCCCCCGGTGCCCGTTGATGCACCGGCCTGTCTGACCCGGAGTAGATGATGAATAGGCTGTTCCAACTCGCTCACTTGTTCGCATTGGCGGGCGCCCTTTTCCTGTCGACGGCGCGTGTCGCACACGCCGAAGAGATTTCCGTCACCCAATGGGGCAGCAGCCTGTACGGGCTGCCCTATGCCGTGGCAATGGACAAAGGGCTATTCAAGAAGGCGGGGGTCGACATCACGGGCATTCTCAGCTCGGGCGGTGGCGGCACCACGGTGCGCAACATCCTGGCGAGCAAGACGCCCTACGGCGAAGTTGCAGTGTCTGCCGCGCTCGCCGCAGCCCGTCAGGGACTGGACATCGTGATCGTGAACGTGGGCACTCGCAGCGTTGCCGAGGCGTCGATGGTCACGATGCCCGGCAGCCCCATCCGTACGCTCGACGATCTCGTCGGCAAGAAGGTCGCCATCACCTCGCCCAAGAGCGTGTCCGAAATGCTCTTTCTGATGGTCTTGCGCGAGAAGGGAATCGACGCCTCGAAGGTCACGCGTGTGGCCTCGGGCGGCTACGTCAATGGCATGACGATGCTTGAACAAGGCGCAGTCGCTGGCGCCGTTGCCATCGAACCGCTGTCGATCCTGCGCAAGTCGCGCTATCACACGCTCTATCGTGCGGGTGACGCACTCAAGCCAATGACCACGTCGGTCGGCATCACGACGCGCGCCTTCGCGCAATCGCATCCCGACACACTGCGCGCCATCATTGGCGGGCGCCGCGCCGGGGTGGATGCCACGTATGCCGATCCGGCCTGGGCCGCCAAGCTGCTCGCGACGCAGTTCAAGCTTTCGCCCGAGGTTGCCACGGAAGCGGTCGACAATATGGTGCGCTCGCACATGTGGAGCCCGGGACAATTCGACCGTGCAGAACTCGATCGCGTCGCAAGCGGCCTCAAGCTCATTGGCGAGATCAAGGAAGACGTCGACTGGTCGAAGCTGATCGATTCGCGCTTCCTGCCCGCCGACGTTCGCGCGAAGGGCCAGCTATGACTTCGCAGTGCCCGAGTCCGCATCTTCATCTGGTCGATGGCACCGAGACGCCGCCTGCCAGTGTTGAACCGCACGTTGTGCTGTCGGGCGTAACGAAGGACTTCGACACCCCGGACGAAAAGACTGCCCGAAAGACGCGAATGCAGGCGCTCGGCCCTGTCGACCTGACGCTGCGCAAGGGGGAGTTCTTCTCCGTAGTCGGCCCCTCCGGCTGCGGCAAATCGACGTTGCTGGAAGTGATAGCCGGCCTCGCCGCGCCAAGCGCCGGGACCGTGCAGTTTGAGGGTCGGCCGGTCAGCGGTGTGCCCGATGGCGTCGGTGTCGTCTTCCAGGAAGACGCGTCGTTCCCGTGGCTCACGGTACGCGAAAATATTGGCTTCGGCCTTCGCATGGCGGGTGTCGATGGCGTCGAGGTCGCGCGCCGCGTGGGGTATGCCCTCGGTTTCATGGGGCTACGCGATTTCGCCAATGCGTATCCGGCACAGCTCTCAGGCGGCATGCGCCAGCGCATGTGCATCGCCCGTACGTTGGTCATCGCTCCCCGATTGATACTGCTCGACGAGCCATTCGGCGCGCTGGATCAGCAGACTCGCATGCTCATGGGCGACGAGTTGCTCCGGCTTTGGCGAGAAACGTCTGCGACCGTGCTGCTGATCACCCACGCGCTGGACGAGGCGGCCGTACTGTCGGACCGCGTTGGCGTGATGTCGTCGCGCCCAGGGCGTTTCATCGACATCATCGAGACGGGCTGGGAGCGCGATCGCAGCAGCCAGAGCGTGACGACACCGCATTTCGGTGAAATCACCGCTCGTTTGTGGGAGACGCTGCGTACCGAGTCGCTCAAAGCCATGCAGGCAGATGAACGCCTGGGGAACGCCGGCGAAATGACTCGGCCGCGCGTTCACGGCCGCTGAAGGAGCGGTACGAAGACATCGCCATGATTCGCACCGAACACTATATTCGTCTGGGTATTGTCGTCGGCCTCGTGCTGCTTATCGAAGGCCTGTGCCGGACCGGCACGATCCCGGCATCCGTCATGATTGCGCCGAGTGCGATGGCTGTCCACGCCATCGAGATTCTGCGCGAGGGCCGATTCACACACGATATCGTCACGAGCTTCGCCAGCATCGCACTCGCTTCGGTCTGCGCCGTGGGATTCGGCTTTGCCGCCGGGCTCGCGATCCACGCCATGCCTGGGGTTCGTCGCGCGCTCGAGCCGCTCATCGCGAGTTACTACGCCGTGCCGACGTTCGCGTTCTACCCCGTCTTCATCGTGTTGTTTGGCGTCGGGTCGTTGCCGATCATCGCCATTGCCACGCTGCTCGCGATCGTCTCGATGATTACCGCAACGATGACCGGCCTCGATCGCATTCCACGCTCGTTCTCGAAAACCGCCCGCGTAATGCGACTCGATCGCTGGCAAACCGTGTGGCACGTCAAACTGCCCGCAGCGTTGCCGCATCTCTTCAGCGGTGTGCGGCTTGCGGTATCGCATGCGTTCATCGGCGTCATCGCGTCCGAGTTCATTCTGTCGGGGTCGGGCATCGGTTATGCCATCAGCTACGCGTACAACAATTTCGAGAACGCTGACATGTACGCGCTGATGCTTCTGGTGCTGGTCACGGTGACGCTGGTCAACAGTGCGCTGAACCATGTCGACGCGCGCTTTCAGGCGCGTAGCCGTCGCTGATCGGGTTCACGTCTCATGGAAATGAAAAAACCCAATCCGCTCGGCACGCTTGCCGTCTTGCTGGTGCTCATCGGCATCTGGCAAATGGTGCATCTACTCAACGGCGCTGCTGTCGGCTCTCCCGTGGCGACCGTGCAAGGGCTTTGGCAGATGATGGGCACAGCATCGTTCTGGGTGGATGCCGCCGAGACAGGCCGGGCGCTCTTCTATTCGCTCGTGATTGCGGTGGCGGGGGGCATTGCACTGGGGCTGGGGCTCGGTGCGAATCGCTTGGCAGCGAATGTTGCCGAGCCGATTATGATGAATCTGTATTCATTGCCAAAGGTGACGCTGTATCCCTTGGTTTTGCTGATCTTCGGCTTGGGTCTCGCCTCCAAGGTGGCCTTCGGCGTGATGCACGGTTTGATCCCGATTCTGATCTTCACGATGAACGGCGTGCGGCAAATCAAGCCGGTCTATTTCCGCGCCGCTCAGGCGATGCATTTGTCCCGCCGACAAATCGCCTTGCGTGTCGTGCTGCCAGCAGTGCTGCCAGAGGTGCTGTCGGGTGTTCGGTTGGGGTTTTCGCTGTCGCTCCTTGGCGTGTTGATCGGTGAGATGTTCGCTTCGCAGAAGGGATTGGGTCATCAATTGGCCAACGCGATGAACCTCGGGAATATCGACGCGCTCATGTCCGTAGCACTGTTTCTCATGCTTTTCGCGTTGGTTGGCAATGCGCTTCTCATGACGTTCAGCCGGCGCTACCGTGCCATTGGCGCATGAAACGACTGGTTTCACTTCGGGAGCGCTCAACTCACAGGAGGGCTTATGTTTGACCACGTCAAGATGGGTGTCAGCGACTATGCGGCGAGCAAAGCGTTTTTCCTCAAGGTTCTCAAGCCACTGGGCATCGCGATTGCCGCTGAGGGAACACCCACCTATGGTGTCGAACTAAGCCCCGAAGGCAAGGCTTCGCTGTGCCTGTTTCAGACCGACGAAAAGCCCTCGCATCTTCATTTGGCCTTCGCCGCAGAGACCCGTCAACAAGTCGACGATTTCTACCGCGAGGCGCTGGAAGCCGGCGCCAAAGACAATGGCGCGCCCGGTCTTCGCCGGTATCACCCGAACTACTATGCCGCCTTCGTGATCGGTCCCGACGGGCACAACATCGAAATGGTTTGCCACAAACCGGAGGCGTAAGCCGTCGGCAGGCGGGTGTCCATAAGGTGCGATCAGCGCGGCAACCGCTAGAATTGCGGTTTTAGCCCGGAATACGTCCATGTCTTTTGCCTCGCTCGGTCTGATCGATCCGCTGCTGCGTAACTTGCAGGATCTCGAATACCAGACACCCACGCCGGTACAGGCCGAGGCGATTCCTGTTGTGCTGGGTGGCAAGGACGTCATGGCTGCGGCACAGACCGGCACGGGCAAAACAGCAGGCTTTGCGCTGCCGCTGTTGCAACGACTGGTGCAACACGGCCCGGCGGTATCCAGTAACCGCGCACGCGTTCTGGTGCTGGTGCCCACGCGCGAGTTGGCAGAACAGGTACTGCAAAGCTTCGTCGATTACGGCAAAGGTCTCGACTTGCGATTTCTTGCCGCCTATGGCGGTGTGAGCATCAATCCGCAGATGATGAAATTGCGCAAAGGCGTGGATGTGCTCGTTGCCACGCCGGGCCGTTTGCTCGATCTCAACCGTCAGAACGCCGTGCAGTTTGATCAGGTGCAGACACTGGTGCTGGACGAAGCCGATCGCATGCTGGATCTGGGCTTTGCGCGCGAACTCAACGCCGTCTTTGCCGCCTTGCCCGCTCAGCGCCAGACCCTGCTGTTCTCAGCTACGTTTACCGACGATATTCGCGCCATGGCGGCGAGTATTCTGCGCAGCCCCGTCAATATCAGCGTGAGTCCGCCCAATGTCACGGCCAGCAATATCAAGCAGTGGGTGGTGCCGGTAGATAAAAAGAACAAGCCCGACCTCTTCATGCACCTTGTGGCGCAGAACCACTGGGAGCACGCGCTGGTATTCGTCAAAACCCGCAATGGTGTGGACTACCTCGCGGCCATGCTCGATGAAGCGGGCTATTCGGTCGACACCATTCACGGCGACAAACCGCAACCGGCGCGCCTGCGTGCGCTGGAGCGCTTCAAGACGGGCGAAGTCCATATGCTGGTCGCCACCGACGTGGCCGCGCGCGGGTTGGATATCGACGACCTGCCGCTGGTAATCAACGTGGATCTGCCGATCGTGGCGCAAGACTATGTGCACCGTATTGGCCGTACTGGCCGCGCGGGTGCCAGCGGTGTGGCGGTGTCCCTCGTGTGCGCCGATGAAGCGCCGCAACTGGCGGCGATTGAAGCACTGATCCGGCAAACGCTGCCGCGTGAAGAGGAACCGGGTTTCGAAGCCGAACACCGCGTGCCGCAAACCAGCGCGACAGGCCAGATCATCAAGAAGCCCAAGAAGCCTAAAAAACCGAAAGTGCAGCAAGCTGCGCCAGTCTCCATGCCGAGACCCGGCAAAAAGCCGCGCCCGCAAACTGGCGAAGGCAAACGCAAGCCCGCAGGGCAGCCCGCTGTGGCCGCGGGCAAAGGTAAAGGCAAGACCGTGCCGGGCGGCAACCCATTTGGTGGGCAAAAACCACGCACCAAGCCCACCTCCGGCGCACGCAAACCAGCCGGAAAATCCGCGAGCGGCCAAGGCAAACGCCAACGCTGAAACGAGGAGACGATTCGCGCCGGCGATGGCGCGGGTCGGAGGTCTTCGGCCTGCCGGCACGCCGTGGCGTACTGAAGCCTGCCCCCTATTGGGTGACATGCCGATGCCGCTGGATACTTCGTTATGCTAGCCTTTCCTGCGTGATCGATGACCGAAAAACTACTTGTGACGGGCAATGCAGACTAACCTGAAATCAACCAAATGGGGTGGGGTCACCCGCCTACTGCTCGGATTGGCTTTCGCGGCCGTTGGATTTCTGACCACTTCGCCCGACACGAGCGACGTCGTCAAGATTATCGGGATAAGCCTTTTTGGTCTTGCTGCCATCTATTCGGGTTTGCGACTGCTGTCCATGCGAAAGCGTGACCGGGAGGCGGTGAAGACGAATGCAGCGGCGGGCAGTGACGGCGAAGTCACCGTGTCCCACGACGATGATTCCATTACCGTCACATTTCCGGATGGTCGCACCCAGTCGCTGCATTGGAATTCCCTGACAAAGATCGTGATAAGAACCACGGATCAAGGACCTTTCGTTGACGACGTCTTCTGGGAGCTTTATGCCGGCGATACGCTCAAGCTAAGCTATCCCCACCATGCCGACATTGATCATGGGCTTTTTAACGCCATGCAGGAACGGCTTCGCGGTTTTGATAACGAGGTGGCAATCGAGGCAATGGGGTCCACCGGCAATGCAAACTTTATCGTTTGGGAGCGTGTGGCCTGACCTCACACTTTTTAACGACCGCCGGCCTTGGGCTGTTGATGTAAAACGCGCGCTGGATCAAGAGAAAATCGGTACCTGATAGGGTCGTCAATGGAGCGCCACCGGTGAATATCACTTTTCGCGACACCGTGCAGTCCGATTCGGAAACGTTAGTCGGCATTCGTATTGCCGCTATGCGTGAAAGTCTGGAGCGCGTGGGGCGCTTTGACCCGCAACGCGCTCGCGAGCGCTTCCTGGAAGCGTTCGATCCTTCGCTATGCCGATTCATTGAGGTAGACGGGGTACCGGCAGGCTTCATCGTGGTTCGCCCGCGAGAAGATCACTGGTTACTGGACCATCTTTACATCCTGCCGGAACACCAAGGTAAGGGGCTCGGCGCAGCAGTCTTGCTGGACCTGTTCAAGGATGCTGACGCTCATCACATGCCCATCAGGCTGGGCGCCTTGCGTGGCAGTGACTCAAATCGCTTTTATCAGCGACATGGCTTCACGCAGACGAACGAAGCAGAGTGGGACATCTATTATGTTCGCCAGCCAGGGGGAAGGTGACCACCTTTGGCGCACTCCACTTTTATCGGCGGGTGTTTGCTTGCGGGTCCGTATCGCGCCGCGACGATAATCATCTGAAGAAGCGTTTCGCATGCAAACAATCGGGTCGGCAGCCGCCGAACCCGACGGACTGCCGTTCATGGCAAGACGCTTACCTACCCCAATGCCTTACTGCCAACCAGGGTGACGCGCGCGATAGTATTCCAGTGCGGCGCCCCGTTCCTGCTCTGCTTGTCGAGCCAACGCTTCCGCACGCGCCATATGGCCGCCGAACTCGCCGCCATGCTCAGCCTGGATAACGTGCATTTCGTTAATGGCGCTCTGCAAATCGTGCGTTGCAGCCATTGCCTTGTTATGCAGTTCGTCGGCAAAAGCGGCGTTGGCGGCGAACATCGCACATACGAGTACGGGAACTGCGATCAGTTTCATGACGGTTGACCTCGTAAATCGGATTCCCGAGAGTGGCAATCCATACAAGAGAAAACGCTTATCCCGCACATTGCGCCGACCGGTTTGCATGAGCACTTTGTAAGTTTGCGTAACGGCATCCTCGCGCGAGCCACATCCGCGCACACGCCTCTTCGGTGAACGTGTGTCCCTCGAATTTCACTCATCGCCCCCCAGCGACGCTCGTGGCATGTCCGGGTGATTTGCTCGATCGCTATGGTCTATTCGGCCAGAGGGATTGGTGACTGCGTGTTTGCAAGCTTCGATCCCGCGCGTCGAGCGGCACGTCCGAAGGCCTCCAGCGCTGGCGTCTGGTGGGTTTCCGCTCGCGTCACGAGCCCAACCGCCGGCATAGGCCACTTGTCCGGCGCGTTGAGAATAGTGAGCACACCGAGCGCCTGATATTGGAGGGCGATTGGTCGAGGAAGAAATGCGAGCCAATCGGTATCTTGCAGGATCTGCAGATTGGCGAGAACCGAGACACATTCGACCTTCGGAATCGGTGCCGGCACCAGGTTATCGGCGAAAAATTGCCGGATGGCCGTGCGCAATGGCGCATCACCGCCGGGAAATATCCAGCCAGCGGAGGCGAGCATCGCCGGTGTCACGGCTTTGCGGCGGGCCAGAGGATGCTTTCGCCGGGCGACGATACAAACGCCTTCCTCAAACAGCGGCTCTCGACAAAACGGGGCTGCGGCGGTCGCGTCGCCAAGTCGGCAGACGATGCAATCGAGCTTGCCTTGGGCAAGTCCGCCAAGCATCCAGTCGATCGCCCCCTCATGAAACTCCATGACAACGTGGGGAGCATCCTCCGACATTAGCGCCAGCACCCGAGGCAAGAAATCGGGAATCGCTACCGGCATGATGCCCACACGCACCTTTCCCTGAGCACCATTGGCAAGCAGCGCGAGATCGCTGCCAAGCTTGCGCATCTCGGTCAGCATGATCCGTGCGCGATCAATCACGATCTGGGTCGCGGCAGTGGGCTGAAGGCCTCGCGGATGACGATCGAACAGACGTGTACCGAACAGCGTTTCCAGCTCGCGCAACGATTTGCTTGCCGCCGGTTGCGTCATGTGAAGACGTGCGGCAGCGCGGTGAATGCTCAGCGTGTCGGCAAGCGCGACGAGCAACTCCAGGTGCCGCGCTCTCAGGCGGGCGAGGAGATGCCGCTCGATGACTGGTGACATGGAATACCCTGATATAGGGAAGTGATCAGCCCACGAAAAGAAAGCATTACTGAGGCTCCGCGGTGACGTGTGATTCTACATGCGTGCACCCCCTCGACAATTTGAAACAAGCGGAGACCCGTATGCAGAGCATGTTCAGAAAGTGTGCCGCAGCCCTGGCGTTGCTGGGTGCAGTCAACTGCGCCACCGCAAGGGCCGAAACGATGAACGTAACACTGCTGGGTACGGGGACGCCGATCCTGAACATCAACCGGTTTGGCATCAGCGTGCTGGTGGAAGCGGGAAAACAGAAGTTGCTGTTCGATGCGGGGCGAGGTGTCGCGATGCGTTTGCATCAGCAGCAGGTTCCACTGCGAGACATCTCCGCCGTGTTTATCAGCTTATTGAATTCGGACCACATCACCGGACTTCCCGATCTTTACGCGACTGCCCCCCTCCCGACCGATGACGGACGGCTTCGAAAGCCGTTGACCCTCTTTGGTCCGGAGGGCATCGACAACGTGGCGCGAGGCATCGAACTGATGTTCAAGGACCAGAACCGGATGCGCATGCTCGAAGGTGAAGTGGTCGAACCCGCCACTCACATTACTGCCGCGCAGGTGCAGGAAGGAAGCGTTTATGAAAAGGACGGCGTGAAAGTCACGGCTTTCCTCATCGAGCACGGACACGTCAAACCGGATTTCGGTTACCGCGTCGAGTACGGTGGTCATGCCGTGGTCATTACTGACGACACGACATACTCGGAGAATCTGGTCGCGCATGCAAAGCATGCGGACCTCATGGTACAAAGTGTCGCAATCGGCAGCCGTGCGCTTGAGCGGGCTGCGCCCGACTACGTCAATCATTTCTACGGCTATCTCGCCAGCCCGGAGAATGCCGGGCGAATTCTCTCTGAAGCCCGCCCCAAGCTCGCGGTGTTTGCCCATATCTCGCTATACAGTCGTCCAGACATCGCTCGTGCCACGACAGATGAGTTACGCGAGCGCATTCGCGCTGCCTACAACGGCGATTTCGTCATCGGTGAGGACCTGATGGCGTTCAAGATCGACGATCACGGCGTCTCACAAGTGCCCTATTCGCCGGACGTTCGACACAAGGAACCGGGCTGAGCGCAGAGTGGCGTAAAAAGCAGATAGCGTAGCGACGCTCGAAATGAGGGCGCGCGCTCCCATTCCTATGCACGCCCGCCTTCGATCAGGGACGACCGACGATCAATCGCAGCGATCCGTCAAACGTCGGCTGTGTGCGAAGCGATCCATATTTCTCGTCCCAAGTCCCGTCTTCGAGATCGCGACTGAGGCGTTCGGTGAAACGCGCTTCCACGCCAGGCGCAACGAAGCTCCAAGCGGAATTGGCGCGTCGTGCGCCGGGTTCAAGCAACCGCTCCGGTCTCCCGTAGTACGCCTCGCTGAACCCATCCGTGCATTGCAGCGGAATCTCCACCGGCACCACCTCGACCTGTCCGCCCAATCCGTCGGCGATTGCCGCAATCGCCGGGTATCGCCGGGCCTCCACCTCGATCATCTCCGGTGCGTATTCCGCCAGCCATGAGCGGCTGAGTCGAGCGGGATCGCAGGTCAGGATCAACACGACGCCACGCGTGACCCGCCGCATCTCAGCAAGTCCCGCGCTCAGGTCAGGCCACTGATGGACGGAGAACGTCGACATGCTGGCGTCGAAGTTGCCGTCGGCAAAAGGCAGGCTTTGCGCCACCGCGTCGATCGCCGTCGGCAGATGCGCCGGTCGTTGGTCGCGCATGGAGGCAGAAGGCTCCACCGCGGTCACGGTGCGGTCGACAGGTTCGTAAGACCCCGCGCCAGCCCCCCACGTTGAGTACCGAGCCGGCGCCGTCAAGCGCCTTTCTGATGAAGCCCTCGATGTGGGGGTCGGGCTGCCGGTAGTCGGTGTACCCCGTCCCGATAGCGCCATAGTTCGCATCACCGGCAGTGCCATCGTCATGTCTATTGTTCACGTGCCTGACCTTTATCTCTCACCACATTGTCGGGAACCCGAGCGGGCAGAAGGCAGCACTCCCCTTCCTGAAGCGAAAGGATATGCCCACGAGGTATTATCGATAAATCAAATTTTTTGGCTCGATTTGTCAGTTTTTTCGACAAAAGGATTGAAATGCGCACTCTCCCGCCACTTTCCTTGCTACGTGTATTCGAAGCCACGGCCAGACATCAATCGGTCACCAAGGCGGCCGAAGAACTCTTCCGCACGCATAGTGCCGTGAGCCGCCAGTTGCGACTCCTTCAGGAAGACGTCGGCGCGCCGCTGTTTGACAAGGCCGGGACCGGACTCAGGCTGAACCGGCACGGTCAGCAGCTTTACGCACTCGTTGGTTCGGTTTTTGAACAATTGGAACACGGCTATGCGAAGGTGCGCCAACAGGCGCAACCCGTCGGCTTGCACGTGGCGTGCAGTGCCACTTTCGCCATGCGCTGGCTCGTTCCGAATCTGGCGGACTTCTACCGACAGTTCCCCGACGTGCGCATACGGCTGTCCATGACCTCCGCCCGCGAGATCCGGAATGAAGGCGCAGATCTGGTGATTGCCTGGGACCTCGCGTCGTACCCCGAGGGCGACCGCCATCGCGCCATCACGCTCGCGCCCGTGGCGTTCGGCCCCGTATGCACCCCTTCATATCGACGCGCCGCCGCCACCGGCATACGAATCGCCCACGACCACACGTCCAGTGCCTGGGCTCATTGGGACGCACACCACCAAAGCGGAATCGGCAGTGGCGGGGAGATCACCTTCCCGCATACCCATCTGTGCATCGAAGCCGCCCTCTCCGGGCTCGGCGTTGCCCTTGTCGAACGACGGCTGGTGCAACGCGAGATCGACGAGGGACGCCTCATCGCCCCGTGGGGATTCGTCGAGTTTCCGTTTGGACTGAAGGCGCTCCCCGCCAGTGGAGCCCCCACGGAAAATCTCGAAGCGTTCATCGCCTGGCTGCGCGGACAATTGGCCGCGCAGGATCGCGCCTGACCTGCACCAGGACGATCGTCACCGACAGCATAGAAAGGGAGAGTCCATCGGATTGCATGCAATGCACTGCATCGACACAACCGTCGTAGCGTCGGGACAAACCCGAGGCCACGCTGGAGGCGAGCGCGCAAGCGTCCCGGCGGACGGGGTTTGCAGGCTCCCTCTCAGGAAGGCCGGGCGGCCTCGGTACAAATTGGGGTGGCGCGATGCAAATGACTGACTACACTTCCTAAGTGCACGCGATGCGCTGAGTCCGCGAAAGACGGTTCGTTATGCGAAGGTCGTTGTGCGAAGGTCAAATGGGGCTTAAGACGTAGCGTTTCCATTCCTTCACGGGAGGCATGTCCATGACGTGCCTAGGCAAATGGATGATCGGCGCATGTGTCGTCACGCTGAGCGGCGGGGCGATTGCTGATGGCGCCAACTCGAACTCATCCGAACAGATGATGCTGGCCAACCTTGGCCCCACACCGCTCCCCCTCAACGTACCGCAGCCCGCACCACCCCCGTCTGTCGCTGCGGTCGCTGTCGTCCCGGCGGTTCCCGTCACGCTGTATCCGTTCGGTCGCGAAGGTCCCGACACGACCGCCCGCCCCGATGAGAGCGCTCTGCTGTACACACGAATCGAAGCGATCAACAGCGCCCCACAGATCGACGCTGGCCAACATATCGGCTGGATCGGCACGTCGACGGAAAAGCCCGCGGTGCAACCGGCACGTAGCTACCTCAGCATCGGTCCTTCCGTATCGCCACGACTGGCGCTCGTGCAATGGGACAATGCCGACGACAAGCTCGGCTCCGATCCCAAGCGTGGCCTGTCACTGAAAACCCAGGACTGGTCTGTGTCGGCCACCGCCCGCGTGCCGCTACTCGGTCAGCACGATATTGGTGCGACGGTGTACGTGAAACGGCGCTTCTGACGCCGCCTCGCCTCTGCATCCAACTCCCGACTTTCCTGACGCGATCTGTGACCGGCAATAACGCACCGGCCACGTCTCGCGTTCATACGACTTACGCTGCCGGCTTCACGGCCGTCACGTCGATCTCGACCAGCCACTCCGGACGCGCCAGCGCCTGCACCACGATGCCGGTCGACACCGGGAACACGCCCTTGAGCCAGCGCCCCATCACGTTGTAGACAGCCTCGCGATAACGCGGATCCACGATGTACACGGTGACTTTGCAGATGTCCTCAAGCTGACTGCCGCATTCGTCGAGCAGCATCGCCACATTCGCCATCGCCTTCTCGGTCTGCGCCGTGACATCCCCAATCCCCACGGACTCGCGCGTATCGAGGTCCTGCCCGATCTGTCCACGCAGATAGATGGTGTTGCCTGCGATCACCGCCTGACACAAATCGTTGTCGAGTTTTTGCTCCGGATAAGTCTCGCGGGTGTTGAACGTGCGGATTCGGGTGTGCGTCATGATGTCTCGTAATGGGAATCGGGATTGGGGGATGGGGATGGCGCCTTGCGTGATGCCGGCATGGCGCGCGTTCAATGCGCAAGAATCTTCGAGAGGAAGCGTTTGGCGGCAGCACTGGCGGCGTCGTTGAAGAAGGCGTCGGTCGGGCTGTCTTCGATGATGGCGCCGTCCTCCATGAACACCACGCGATGCGCTACGCGGCGTGCGAAACCCATCTCGTGCGTGACGACCATCATCGTCATGCCTTCCCGAGCGAGTTCCACCATCACGTCGAGCACTTCGTTGACCATCTCGGGGTCGAGCGCCGACGTCGGCTCGTCGAACAACATCGCCATGGGATCCATCGACAGCGCACGTGCGATGGCAACGCGTTGCTGCTGACCGCCCGACAACTGCCCCGGATACTTGTGCGCGTGTGCCGACAGGCCGACACGATCGAGCAACGCCCTCGCCTTGGTGCGCGCCGCATCGGCGTCGCGGCCCAACACGATCTGCTGCGCCAGCGTGAGATTGCGTGTGAGATCCAGATGCGGGAACAACTCGAAGTGCTGGAAGACCATGCCGACCTTGCTGCGCAGCTTCGGCAGATTCGTCGACTTCGCCGTGAGCGACGTGCCGGCGACGACGACATCGCCCTTCTGAAACGGCTCCAGCGCATTGACGGTCTTGATCAGCGTCGACTTGCCCGACCCGGACGGCCCGCAGACCACCACGATCTCGCCCTTGCCGACATGCGTCGAACATTGCTTGAGCACGTAGTGCGCGCCGTACCACTTATCGACGTCGCGGATTTCGATAATGGGTTGTGCCGTGCTCATTTGTCGAAGTACCCCGCGCGAATCGACGCGCCGATCAGATTGAGAATCAGACGGCCGGCCGTCACGCACGAAATCAGGTTGGCGTCGTCCTTCTCCGGCTGAATTTCCACGATGTCCATGCCGACCACTCGCCCCTTGCGCACCAGGCCGTGAATCAGCTTGCGCGCCTGCACGAACGTCACGCCACCCGGTGCCGGACCCGCTACGGCAGGCATCGTCGACGGGTCGAGCCCGTCCGCGTCGATGGTGAGGTAGTAGTTGCCACCATCGGGAATGCGCGCGAGCACGGCGTCCATGCCGATGTCGTGCAGTTCATACGCCGTCACGAGTTCCGCACCGTAAGCCCTCGCGGCAACGAGTTCTTCGGTGCGGCCGCTGCCCTGCGCGCGCAGGCCAATCTGCACGATGCGGTCGACGTGCGCCATCTCCGACGCACGACGAATCGGGCTTGAGAGCCCTTCGCGAACACCGTTCACCTCGTCGCGCCAATCCAGGTGGGCGTCGATATGCACGAGCGTGATCGGCCCCTTCTGATCCAGTCCGCGCAACACGGGCGTTGTGATGCCGTGATCGCCGCCCAGCACAATGGGCATCGCCCCCCCCGCCACGATGCGGCGCACCGCCGCTTCAGCGCGGGCGTAGTGTTCGCCCGGCTTTGTCAGATCCGGAATAATGTCGCCGCAGTCGACAAAGCGAATATCCGTTCGCCCTTGCAGCAGCGGGCCGTCGATGTCGAAGTCGTAATGCGCGGGACGGCGCACCACGCGGTCCGTGGCCTGACGAATGGCGGACGGCGCATTCGTCTGGTCATTGCTGAAATCCGACGCCGCGTACGGTGCGCCATACGGCATGCCCAGCACGGCAATGTCGGCCTTGAGGTTGTCGATGTCGAGATCCAGTTCCGAATACAACAGGGTCGGATGGCCGATACGCGGTGCAACGGTGTAAGTCGTCATGAGAGGGGGTCCTTTGGTGGGAATCAGGGGCGGTCAGGCGTGACGGGTACGTCGCCCGACAACGGTTTCCAGACGTCGCCCCACGCCGGCCAGCAAGACACTGCTGACCCAGTAGATCAATGCCGTCGTGCCAAGCACTTCGACGTACGCGAACGTATTGGCGGTGAGCAGATTGCTCTGATAGGTCATCTCCGGCAGGCTCATCACCGAGAAAATGGCCGAGTCCTTGAACATCATGATCACGAGGCTGGTCGTCGGCGGAATGAGAAAGCCGAACAACTGCGGCGCGATGATGTGCCATTGCGTCTGCCAGTAGGTCATGCCGAGCGAGAGCGAAGCGTGTGTTTGTCCACGCGCCACGCTGCGCAGCGCCGCCCGCAGAATTTCGCAGAAGTAGCCACCGGTATAGAACGCCGTGCAACCTACCGCGACCGTCATGGCCGACGCACTCACGCCCAGCTTGGGCAACCCGAAGAACGACAGGTAGACGAGGATCAGGTACGGGATATTGCGCACCAGTTCGACGTACCCCAGCGCGATAGGCCGCAGGATCGAGCGCGACTGCGCCGAGTAGGCGGCAACGATACCGATCACGACGCCCAGCGGAATGCCGATCACGCTCACGAGCGCCGTCACCCGCAGGCCTTCGAGCAGGACGGGAATCGCTTCCCGAACGATGGAGAAATCAATGGCCATGGGGCAGCATCCTCGAGACCCGGCGTTCGCAAACACGCGATGCGGCCGAAATGCAGAACAGCAGGACGAAATACACGGCAGCGGTGATCGCGAATACCTGCAACGGCAGATCGGTCTGCAACGTGGCATTGCGCGCGACGGTCGCCAGTTCCGGCACGGCGATGATTGACATCAGTGACGACGCCTTGAGCAGGATCGTGAACTCGCTGGTGAGCGGCGGGATCGCGCGGTAGATCACCTGTGGCAACAGCACATGCGTCCAGACTTGCGTGGGGCGCATGCCCATCGCGTAGGCGGCCGCCCGCTGTCCGTACGAGATCGTGCCGAGTGCGCCACGCAGGATCTCGACGATATAGGCACTCGTGTTACAAGCGAGCGCCGCAACCCCGGCGGTGATGGGCGAGATCGAGATGTCGAACAGCGCCGGCACCATGTAGTACGCGATGAGCATGTGAATCAGTGCCGGCGTGCCGCGAATCAGGCTCACCCACAACACGACGAGTGCACGCAGGGGACCGAACGGGGAGATGCGCGCGAGCAGCAGCACAATGCCGAGCGCCAGACCGATGACGAAAGCGCCTGCCGACGCCGCCACCGTGATCGCCGTCCCCGACACAACCCCTTCGAGGAACGGCGCGATCACGCCGCCCATATCGAGCCAGTCGAACATGGCGCCGGGCGTCAAATGGCACCTTGCGGGAGATAGTTCTCGCGCGGCGTGTCCATCGGCGCGCCGAACCACTTCTTCTGCAACGCCGCCAGCTTGCCGTTCGCACGGAATTCATCCAGCGAATCGTTGATGAACTTGCGAATTTCCAGATCGTTGGGATTCGCAACCCACGCCAACAACTTGGGCTGTCCGATCGAGCTGGCGATGCGGAACACATTGGGCTGCTTGCGCATCTGAACCGCCGCGATGTTCGACGGCATGAGCGCCACATCGATGGTCTTGTTGGCAAGTGCGTTCGAGACATCCGGATACGCCTGGAACAGTCGCGTGCCCGCGTAGCCCTTGCCCGTCTTTTCCTTCAGTTCCTTCTCGAATTCATCGGCCACCGGTTGCGACGACGAGCCCATCTGCGTGCCGATGGTCTTGCCTGCGATGTCCATGTCCTGCTTGATCGCCACGTCGTCGGCCCGCACCATCAGGACCGAGCGCACAACGCCCACGGGTTGGCTAAAGGCAAAGCGCTTGGCGCGCTCCGGCGTGATGCCCACGCTCGTCGCAACGAAGTCGAACTTGTGCGACATCAAGCCAGGCAGCAGACCTTGAAACGGCAGGTTCATCTGCTCGAGCTTCACGCCGAGCTTCGCCGCCATCAATTCCAGCACGTCGTGCCCATACCCGACCACCTGACCGTTTTCCACGAACTCGAACGGCTCGTAAGCCGCTTCGGTGCCGACCGTCAGCTTGCCCCGCTTCTTGATGTCCGCCAGGGTACCGCCCTCGGCGTAGGCAAGCGTCGGGAGCGCCGGAAGTGCCAATGCGGCGCTCGATGCAAGCGTCGCCTTTACAAAGGATCGTCTGGACCAGGTCTTCATAGCTTGCCTCACGTCTTGTGGGTTTCGAATCGGTCGGGCGCATGCATTCGATGTGCCTTTGCAAACGAATGTATGCGGGCAAAAAGATCATGAAAAATGATTTTTTTATTGGTATGGTTTCAAAAAACGAAACCTTTTGAGACCCGCCATCCGCAACGGTTTTGGCGTCTTTTGCAGGAGTTTGGCCGTGGCGAATCGAGACTTCAGCGAGCGTGACCTGCGCTCGTTGCGCATCTTCTGTGCGGTGGCGCAAGCCAGCGGCTTCGCCGCGGCAGAAAAGCAGTTGAATATGTCGAAGGCCTCGATCAGCCGGCACATCCGCGAGGTTGAGGAGACGCTGGGCACGCGCCTTTGCGAGCGCGGGCCGTCCGGATTCGTGCTGACGCACGCGGGCAAGGTCGCGCTCGAGCTGGCGCGCGACGCGCTGAAGTCACTGGAGCGGATTCGTCCCGAAATCGATGCAGTGCGAGGGGTGCTGTCGGGCACGTTGTCCATCGGCATGGTCGAGCACATCGTGTCCGACGTCGGCTGCCACATTCCCGAGGCGCTGGCGGCCCTCAAGGCGCAGGCCCCCGATGTGAAGGTCGAGCTGACCGTCATGACGTTCAACGAACTCGACCTCGCGCTGCGCGAGCGCCGGGTACAGATCGCGATTCGCGGCATGTACCGACGCGAGGCCGGGTTTCACTACCAGCCGCTGTTCATCGAAAGGCATCAGTTGTACGTGGCGCGGCACCGGATCAAGGACGCCTCGACATTGCCGCTCGTCTATCGAACGCAGCCGTTCGTCCATGAAGCGCTTCATTCGCTGGGATTGACGCGCGGGCCGACGGCATCGGGTTTGGAGGCGGTCGCCATGCTGGTGCTGTCCGGGCACTACGTCGGTCTGCTGCCGCAGTATTACGCGGCGTCGTTCCCGAAACGCTATGCGCTCGCCCGGGTGCCGTCAGGCCCGGAGTACGAGAACGCCATCAGCGCGATCACGGAGGCGTCGCGCCCGCGAACTCGCGCACTGGAATTGTTTCTCGATCTGCTCGCGCAGTTTCACTCGAAGATTTGACGATTCGGCCGGCAGCGCGGGCGCTGTCGTTACCCGTTATCGAATAGCGCGTAAGACGTCACGGCGGCCGTCTGCGTAATCTGCGCAATGAGTTTGGAGACAGCGAGCGACGGTTCGAAGCTGCGAAACACGGCCGCGATTTCCGAATGGATCGGTGGCCCGGCCAGGGGTTTGAACACCACGCCGGGAATCGCCGTCGCGCCGACAAGCACATCCGGCACGATCGCCACGCCCTCGCCCAGCGCCACTTGCGTCAGTACAGCGACCAGCGATCCCGGTGCAGAACCGATGGTGGGCGTGAAGCCGCCACGACGCGCCGTCTCGTAGGTACCGAGTGTTTGCTCCGGGTTGATGAACCGCTCGCTCTCAAGTGCGTCGGCGTCTACCGCCCCCGCCTGTGTCGCCAGCGCATTCTCCGCAGGCAACGCAACGCAAAAGCTGTCGCGAAACAGCACATGCGCACGGTGCCGGTTGTGCAGGTTCATCGGCATGCGCACCAGAGCGACGTCGATGCGATTCTCCGCCAGCATCGCGGGCAATTCGCTCTGCGGTACTTCCCGCGCCGTCACGATCACGCCCGGCCATGCCTGACGGAACGTCGCGAGTTGCGTCTGCAAGACCCCCGAATACACTGCCGAGCCGATGTAGCCGATCTCCACGCGCCCGGTCTCGCCGCGCCCCGCACGTTGCCCGGCAAGCACCGCCCGCTCGGCCTGCGCGAGCACTTGCTGCGCTTCCACCAGAAACATCTCGCCCGCAGGCGTGAGCCGCACGTCGCGACGGCTGCGCACGAATAGCTGCACGCCCAATGCCCGCTCGATGTCCTGAATCTGCACCGTCAGCGTGGGCGGCGCGATATCCAGCGCCTGCGCAGCGCGTCCAAAATGCAGCGTCTGGGCCAGCGTCACGAAGTAGCGAAAGTGCCGAAGTTCCACAGAGTCCTCACCGGTTGGTTCACGTCCGCCGCCATGCTACCGCGCGCGTCATTTAGGCGTCATCGGGCATTTCATTAGGTTGAACCTAACAACTTCGCCGCCCCTGGGCAATGACTCCCGCGCCCCCGCGTGTTCGAATGGACACACCCGATTCGCTGCTGGGTTTTGCGCAGCGCCTGTCGCCGGAGACCCTCTCTGGGGACGCTACATTCACTAGCGGAGTTTTTACGATGCCATCGCTGTTTCCCGCCACCGTTCGCCTTGCCCCGCGCCATGCCGCTCGCAAGTACGCCCGCCTGTGCGTGCTGACGATCGCCCTGTGCGCCGGTGCGGCGCCACTGCTCTCACAGGCCGCCGAATTGCCGATGCGTCCGGTCCTGTCGCTCGACGCCGC
>JARLJF010000031.1 GCA_031291335.1 Pandoraea sp.
ACACACGCGTCGCTGGATGCGCGGCTCGCAGGGGTGGGCGAACCTGTGGATGCTGCCAGCGCGCCGGGCGATTGTTCCGCAGCCGCTCGGGGTCGTTGGCGTGATCGTGCCGTGGAACTACCCGCTGTTCCTCGCCGTTGGCCCGCTGACCGATGCGCTGGCGGCGGGCAATCGCGTGATGATCAAAGTGTCGGAAATCACGCCCCGTTTCGCAGCGGTTTTCGCAGCGGCGGTGGCCGAGGCGTTTCCACCCGAATGGGTGACGGTCGTGACCGGTGATGCGCAGGTCGCCCGCGCATTTTCGACGTTGCCATTCGACCATCTGCTGTTCACGGGGGCGACGTCGATCGGTCATCACGTGATGCGCGCGGCGAGTGAGCATCTCACGCCGGTAACGCTCGAACTCGGCGGCAAATCGCCCGCCATCATCGGGCCAGGCGCACGCTGGGAACACGCGGTAGAGCGCATCATGCTCGGCAAACTGGTCAACGCGGGGCAGACCTGCGTGGCGCCCGATTATGTGCTCGTGCCGCGCGAGAAGCTGGATGCTTTCGTGACGACGGCCAGGCAGGTGGCTGCGCGCCTCTACCCGGATGCAGTGAACAATCCGCAGTACACGAGCATCGTGTCGGCCCGACACTTCGATCGGTTGTCGGGGCTGGCAGCCGAGGCGGCGGCACAGGGTGCCACGTCGCACGAACTATTCGCGACGCCTGCGCAGGCGTCGCGCAGACGTCTGCCGCCGGTGGTGCTCACCGGCGTTCACGATGGCATGCGCGTGATGCGCGAGGAGATCTTCGGGCCGCTGCTGCCCGTAGTGCCATACGACGACCTGGACGCTGCCATCGCCTACGTGAACGAGCGACCGCGGCCGTTGGCGCTGTATGTGTTCGACACCGATAACGCACGCATCGACCAGGTGGTGGACGGCACGATTTCCGGCGGCGTGACGATCAACGACACGTTGCTGCACGTCGCCGAGCATGCCCTGCCGTTCGGTGGCGTGGGCGCGTCGGGCATGGGCGGGTACCACGGCGAGGCGGGCTTCCGCACGTTCTCCAAGGAGAAGCCGATTTTCCGGCAGGCGCGCTGGAACGGTGCCGGGCTGCTCAATCCGCCTTACGGCAAGGTGTTCGCCGCGATGATCCGGCAGTTGTTGCGCTGACGGGCGTCGGCGTCTCCGGCTGAATCCTTGGCGTCTTGCGTCCGACGTCGAGATAAAACAAAACCCCCGCCGGTTTGACCCGAGCGGGGGTTTTGTTTGGCGGCCCCCGGTCGAAACCGATGACCGCCGGACGGGCTGGACTCGATCAGGCCACGGCGCGCAGGCCGGCATCGGCCAGCAGGGCGTCGGCGCGATCGGTCGCTTCCCACGAGAATTCCGGCTCTTCACGGCCGAAGTGACCATAGGCAGCGGTCTTCTCGTAGATCGGACGCAGCAGATCGAGCATCTGGATGATGCCCTTCGGACGCAGATCGAAATGCTTTTCGACCAGCTCGGCGATGCGTTGATCGCTGATCTTGCCGGTGCCGAAGGTGTTGACCATGACCGACGTCGGACGGGCCACGCCAATGGCGTACGAAACCTGAATCACGCACTTCGAGGCCAGGCCGGCAGCCACGATGTTCTTCGCGACATAACGGCCAGCGTAGGCTGCCGAGCGGTCGACCTTCGACGGGTCCTTGCCCGAGAACGCGCCACCACCGTGCGGTGCGGCACCGCCATACGTGTCGACGATGATCTTGCGACCCGTGAGGCCGGCGTCGCCTTGCGGGCCACCGATCACGAAACGGCCGGTCGGGTTCACCAGGAACTTGATGTCGCCCTTGATCAGGTCGGCCGGCAGTACCGGCTTGATGACCTCTTCGATTACGGCTTCACGCAGGGCTTCCAGCGCGATGTCCGGCGCGTGCTGCGTGGAAAGCACGACGGTGTCGATGCTGTGCGGACGACCATCGACGTATTTGATGGTGACTTGCGACTTGGCATCCGGGCGCAGCCAAGGCAGACGACCGTCACGGCGCACTTGCGACTGGCGCTCGACCAGACGGTGCGACAGGTAGATCGGCAGCGGCATGAGTTCCGGCGTTTCATCGCAGGCGTAGCCGAACATCAGGCCCTGATCGCCAGCCCCCTGATCGAGGTTGTCGTCATGCGCGCGGTCCACGCCCTGGGCGATGTCCGGCGATTGGCGGTCGTAGGCGACCAGCACGGCGCAACCTTTGTAGTCGATGCCGTAATCGGTGTTGTCGTAACCGATGCGGCGAATCGTTTCGCGTGCGACTTGCTGGTAGTCAACCGTGGCGGTCGTGGTGATTTCGCCAGCGAGCACGACGAGACCCGTGTTGCAAAGCGTTTCGGCGGCAACGCGGGCGTATTTGTCTTGCTTCAGGATGGCATCGAGAACGGCGTCAGAAATCTGGTCAGCGACCTTGTCCGGGTGACCTTCAGAAACCGATTCGGAGGTAAAGAGATAGTCGTTCGCCACTTCTGGCTCCTCTAAATGAATTTGGCGACTCACGTAGCCGTCATCGGAGGGGAAGCGGCGACGCTTTAGCGGAAAGTTGATCGAATGGGCTGCCTTGGATAGGTGGCTCATTCGAATCGCCCCGCAAGTTGTCAGTTAACTCGGCGATGTCGCTTATTATACGCCCCTGAAGAAATTCTGCTGGCGACATGGCAACCACTCCCAAGAAAACCCTCGGTTACTACTTCAGCGTTGGCCTGCTGCGCGGGCTGAACCTGCTTCCCTATAGCTGGGTCGCGCGTTTTGGCGCTGGCCTGGGACGGGTGCTTTACGCCCTTCCCAGCTCCCGCAAGCGCGTGGTTCATACCAATTTGCGCCTGTGTTTCCCCCACTGGGACGACGCTACGCGTGAGCGGGTCGCCAAGGCGTCGTTCGTGCATGCCATCCGCAGCTACGCCGAGCGCAGCGTGCAGTGGTTCGCCGACGGCAAGAAGCTGGAGCGGCTCATCGAACTCGATTCGGCGGTCGATCTGCTCGATCCGAACATGCCGCCGACGATTCTGCTCGGCTTCCACTTCGTGGGGATCGAGGCGGGCTCGGTGTTCATCAATTACTCGCTGCACCGGCCTTGTGCGTCGCTCTATACGCCGATGTCGAACCCGGCGTTCGACGCCATGGCGCGCGAGCAGCGCGGCCGTTTCGACGCGGAAATGATCCCGCGCGGCGACAGCGCCCGCGACGTGCTGCGCATGTTCCGCAAGGGCAAGCCGGTCATGCTGGCGGCCGATATGGACTACGGCGCGCGAAATTCCACGTTCGTGCCGTTTTTCGGCGTTCCAACCTGCACGCTGACGTCGGTTTCGCGCCTGGCCGAAGTCGGCCGGGCGCAGATCCTGCCGTTCATCGGTGAGGTGCTGCCCAACTACAAGGGCTACCGCCTCAAGGTATTCCCGGTTTGGGAAAACTACCCGAGCGGCGACCCGGACGCCGACGCGCGCCGCATGAACGCCTTCCTGGAAGAACAGATTCTCAAGATGCCCGAGCAGTACTACTGGGTGCACAAGCGCTTCAAGACGCGTCCGCCCGGCGAACCGGGCGTGTATTGACCGGCACCGGATGCGCGTCGACCTTCTCCACTACAATAGCGGCATGAAGCTCAAATTCCTCAAGATGCAAGGCGCCGGTAACGACTTTGTCGTGATCGACGGCATCTCGCAGACCATCGATTTCACGCCCGAACAGTGGCGTGCGCTCGCCGATCGCCATTTTGGCGTTGGCGCGGATCAGCTTTTGCTCGTCGAACGCTCGGCACTGCCGGACGTGGACTTCCGCTACCGCATCTTCAACGCCGACGGTGGCGAGGTGGAGCATTGCGGTAACGGCGCGCGGTGTTTCCTGAAGTTCGTGCGCGACGCAGGGCTGACCGACAAGCGTTCGGTGCGCGTTGAAGTGCAGCAGGGCGTGATCACGCTCACGATGCGCGACGACGGTCAGGTCAGCGTGGATATGGGCGCACCGATTCTCACGCCGTCGGACGTGCCGTTCGACGCCAGCGGTCTGGAAAGCCGCCGCGAGGGCGCCGACTCGCTCTGGCCGCTCGATGTGGCCGGCAAGACGACGTGGATTTCGGTGGTCTCGATGGGCAATCCGCACGCCGTGCAGGTGGTCGATAACGTCGACACTGCACCGGTGGAGACGGACGGCCCGCTGGTCGAGCGTCACGCTCGCTTCCCGCGTCGTGTGAACGCCGGCTTCCTGCAGGTGGTGGATAAGCATCGGGCGCGTTTGCGCGTGTACGAGCGTGGGGCCGGCGAGACGCTCGCCTGCGGCACGGGCGCGTGCGCGGCAGCGGTGGCGGGCATCCGCCGTGGGCTGTTGAGTACGCCTGTGGCCATCGAAACGCACGGCGGCACGCTCACCATTGACTGGGACGGCGCAAGCGGTCCGGTCATCATGACGGGGCCGGCCACTACGGTCTTCGAAGGCACGATCGAGATCTGACGCAAAGCGTCGGTTCCGGCACTGCGCTCCGGCAGCAGGACAGTACGATATTGGTTTCTCACGGATTCTGATTTAGCGACCCAGGCGGCCGCGGGCCACCCTTGTGCTCGAGGGCGGTTGGCGGCAGTTGACGAACAGCAGACGGACACTCATGAACGACCGAGATATTGCGGAATACCTGATCGCGCATCCCGACTTCTTCGAGCGCCATGCCGAATTGCTGGCCGGTGTGAGGCTTACGAGCCCCCATGGCCAGCGTGCGGTGTCGTTGCAGGAGCGCCAGATCGAGATGCAGCGCGAGAAGACCAAGCAGATCGAGCGACGTCTCGCCGAACTGATGCGCTACGGTCACGAAAACGACGACATCTCGGGCAAATTGCATCGTTGGACGCTCGGCCTGCTCGGTGAGCGCGATCCGCATGCCTTGCCCGAGGCGATCGCGCGCGGCCTGCGCGACGTCTTCGATGTGCCCTTCGCGGCCGTTCGTCTGTGGAACGTGGCTGCGCCGTATCAACCGGCCGAGTTCGCCCGCAGCGTGAGCGAAGAGGTGAAAATCTTCGCGTCGAGCCTGGCCACACCGTATTGCGGTGCCAATACCGGTTTCGAAGCGGTGACATGGCTCGGCGCATCGAGCGATCCGGCATCCGTTGCATTGCTCGCTCTGCGCGATCCGCAAACACCCGACGGGCCGATCTTCGGCCTGCTCGTGATGGGTTCGGAGGATGCTCGCCGATTCCACGAAGGCATGGCGACCGACTTCCTGACGCAGATCGGCGAGTTGGCCGGCGCGGCGCTCGGCAAGCTGCGCGCCGACGATTGAGTGACGACCGAGCGACGGCGGGTCGCCGGGTTTGTGGCCCTCTGACGACTTCGTCCCCTGCACCTCATGGTTACGTCGACCCGATCGCCCCGCCCCGCCAAGGGGGCATCCAACGCCCGATCCGGCAGTGCTTCGCCGGATCGCACCCGCAAATCCAGAGCGGCGGGTAACGTGACGGGCGAGGGGTTGTCCGATTCACCCGATACCTCTGATACCCCCGAAATACCGCTCGAACCGGGCATCCGCAGCTACCTCACCTCACTCTCCAGCGAGCGCAAGCTTGCCGCGCTGACGCTCGAGAACTACACGCGCGATCTGCGTCAGTTGCAGCGTCTGGCGCATGGCCGTCCGCTCGAATCGCTTCAGCACGGCGACATTCGCCGCTTTGCCATGCAGTTGCACAGCGAGGGCCTCGTCGGACGCTCGATTGCTCGCAAGCTCTCCGCCTGGCGCGGCTATTTCGCGTGGCTCGCGCAGCGTACGTCACTGGCGGCCAACCCGGTCGAAGGCGTGCGCGCCCCCAAACAGCCCAAGCCGTTACCCAAAGCGCTGTCGCCCGATCAGGCGTCGGCGCTCGTCGAGCATGCGTCCGGCACGTCGGCCGAAGCCGTGCGCAACCGGGCAATGTTCGAACTGCTGTACTCGTCGGGCCTGCGACTGTCGGAGCTGACCGGCCTCGACCATCGTTACGTAGAAGCAGACGGTTATCGCTCCGCGAGCTGGCTGGATTTGCCCGAACGCGAGGTGGTCGTGACCGGCAAGGGGAACAAGCGACGCCGCGTGCCCGTGGGCGAGAAAGCGGCGCAGGCGCTCTCCCTCTGGCTCGACATGCGTTCGCCACTGGCGACGGCAGAGCCGCATGCACTCTTTCTGTCGGCGCGTGGCAAACGCATCGGTGCGCGCGCCGTACAGCAGGGGCTGGCGCATCACGCGCTGGCGGCCGGGCTGCCGACACACGTCCACCCGCACATGCTGCGTCACTCGTTCGCCACGCACGTCCTGCAATCGTCTGGCGATCTGCGCGCCGTGCAGGAGATGCTCGGCCACAGCAATATTTCCACGACGCAGATCTACACGAAGCTCGACTTCCAGCATCTCGCGAAGGTCTACGATCAGGCGCATCCGCGCTCGCGCAAGAAGACCTGAGCTTTCCGGCGGACGGGGCGACTCGGTGTAGAATCGCGTCCTTCCCCAGCAAGTCCCGCATGTTGTCCGTCTGCCGGATGTCACTCCCGTGTGGCGATGCCGCCATGTCGGCCATGCGTCCCGTGCGTCCCGCGCGACTTGCCGCCACTCCGTACGCAACCGTTGGTCCGTCCCGCATGAATACCTTGACCCTCAAGCCCGGCAAAGAAAAGTCCTTGCTGCGCCGTCACCCCTGGATTTACGCCACCGCCGTGGCGCGCGTGGACGGCAAGCCGACTTCCGGCGCCACGGTCGTGGTGCGTGCCGCCGACGGGCGTTTCCTCGCGCGCGCCGCGTTCAGCCCGGTCTCGGCTATCCGTGCCCGGGTATGGACGTTCGACGAAAACGAGCCGGTCGATCATGCATTCTTCAAGCGTCGCGTGTCGGCGGCCCTCGCTTATCGCGAGCAGATGGTGCGCGACACGGGGGCAACGCGCCTGATCTTCGGCGAAGCCGACGGCCTGCCGGGCCTGATCGTCGACCGCTATCAGTCCGCCCCCGGCGCGCCGGTGACGGATCAGCTCGTGTGCCAGTTCATGGCGGCGGGCGTGGAAGCCTGGAAGGACGCGATCGTCAAGGCGCTCACCGGCGTGACCGGTTGCCCGAACGTTTATGAGCGCTCCGATGCTGCCGTGCGCGAGCGCGAAGGTTTGCCGAGCATCACCGGTGTGCTGGCGGGCGCCGAGCCGCCCGAAGCGCCCGAGTCCCTGACCACGTACGAGTGCGGCGTGAAGTATTACGTCGACGTGCGCAAGGGGCACAAGACCGGCTTCTACGTCGATCAGCGCGATAACCGCCTGCTCGTGCAGCAGCAGGCCAAGGGCAGCGACGTGCTCAACTGCTTCTGCTATACCGGCGGCTTCTCGCTGGCGGCGCTGGCCGGTGGCGCGCAGAGCGTGCTGTCGATCGACTCGTCGGGTGAGGCGCTGGCGATTGGCGCGCGTAACGTCGAACTCAATGGTTTCGACGCCAGCCGCGCCGAGTGGCGCGATGCCGATGTCTTCAAGACGCTGCGCGCCTTGCGCGAAGAGGGCCGCACGTTCGACATGATCGTGCTCGATCCGCCCAAGTTCGCCCCGTCGGCGCATCACGTGGACCGCGCGGCTCGGGCGTACAAGGACATCAATATGGCGGGCTTCAAGCTGCTGCGTCCGGGCGGTCAATTGCTGACGTACTCGTGCTCGGGCGCCATCGACGCCGATCTGTTCCAGAAGATCGTGGCCGGCGCGGCGGTCGATGCCGGTGTCGACGCGCGCATTCTGCGCCGCCTGTCGGCGGGTATGGATCACCCGATGCTCACGCAATTCCCTGAAGGCGAATACCTCAAGGGGCTTTGGTTGCAGCGTATGTAAGTGTTTGCTAACGTTGGCGTTGGCGTTGACCTCACGCCAACCTCACGTCGACCCGGCGTTAGCCGAGCGTCAGCGCCACGACACCCAACGCGATCAGCACGGCACCGCCCACGCGGCGGTGCATCTCGCCTTCTCCCAGCAGACGCACGCCGAGCAGCGCGGCGACCATCATCGACATCTCCCGCGCCGGGGCGACATGCGAGACCGGCGCGTACTTGAGCGCGGTCAGGATCAGGAAGTAGGACATTGGCGAAATCAGCGAGATCAGCACGATCTTGCGCCAGTTCGACTGCCAGAGCATGACCATGCGTGCGGGCCGCGAGCACGCCATCGGCGCCGAGAGCACCACGCGCAGCACGTTCTCCAGGTAGTAGTAGACCAGCGGCGCGAGCAGCAGGGTGCGGATAGCGTACGCGTCGGCCAGCGTATACGCCGCGATGAATCCGCCTGTCAGCACGCCCCAGCCGGCGCCCGCGTGCATGCTGCCGCGTCGGAACAGACGCTCGCCACCGGCGATGATCAGCACACCGCAGACCACCAGCCCGATACCGATGAGCGCCAGCCAGCCCGGGCGTTCGCCCAGCAATACGATGGCGCCCAGCGACGACAGCAGCGGCCCGGTGCCGCGCGCGAGCGGATAGACGACCGACAGATCGCCCACCCGGTAACCACGCTGCAAGACCAGCGTGTAGCCGTAGTGCAGCACGGCGCTCACGGCAATGACGACCCAGCCCATGGCCGTCGGCCAATCGGCCTTGGCGTCGATCAGGAAGTAGAGCGCCAACGGCGTGTAGAGCACGACGGTGAGCAGCGCATAAAGGAAGACGAGTTGCGGGCCGCCACCTTCGCTCGTGTCGATGCGTTTGGCGAGAAAATTCCACGTGGCGTGTAGAAATGCGGCGGTGACGACGAGGGCGAGAGCGGTGGGCGACATGGCGGAGGGGGTTTTTTGTGACAATTGTATGACGCATTGCCCGTCCACTTTCGGTCACTTTCAGCTAACGTTTCCCGGCGTTCCCCTCTCAGCCCTCACTTTTGCAACTCGGTTGCAGCGCTGGCGGCGCTGTGCTTAAATCGATTCATGAGCCTTACTCAACTACAACCGTATCTGGAAGCTGCCCGCACTAGCTTGCAGGAGCAATCGGGCCGCGTGACCTCGGGGCGTGTTCGTGTGCTGGCGCTGTTGCTCAAGGCGGGCCGGCCGCTCACCCATCAGGAAGTGCTGGCCGATCTGGCCACAGACGCCGACCCGCTCGACCGCGTGACGGCCTACCGCGTGCTCGACTGGCTGGTCGCGCAAGGCTGGGCCATCAAGCAGGCGGGTGACGACCGCATCTTCCGCTTTGTCATGGCCGAGCACGTCGATCCGCAGCGTGCCGCGTCGCCTCGTCCGCATACGCAACACGGTCATTTCCGCTGTGTACGCTGTCACCGGACCTTCTGTCTTGACGATTGGCCCCAGCATCCCCAATTAAGTGAGCGCGAACTCAAGCGCTTGCCCAAAGGTTTCGTGGGCGAACAGGTCGAGCTGCTGATTCACGGCACCTGCGCCCAGTGCGCTGGCGCTACCAACTGACGCGTCCCAAGCCGCCTTTTGTTACCTCGGGTACAGTGAGTGACATTCGGGCGGCCTCGGGTACGCCGCTTCACAACAGGACATTGCATTCATGACCCCCGTCACCATCCTGACCGGCTTTCTCGGCAGCGGGAAAACCACGCTGCTCAAGCGCATCCTGACCGAAGCGCACGGCATGAAGATCGCCGTCATCGAAAACGAATTCGGTGAAGAGAATATCGACAACGACATCCTCGTGCAGGAGAACGCCGAGCAGATCGTGCAGATGAGCAATGGCTGCATCTGCTGCACGATCCGCGGCGACCTGGTGCAGGCGCTGTCCGATTTGAACAGCCAGCGCGATGCGGGCACGATCCAGTTCGATCGCGTGGTGATCGAGACGACCGGCCTGGCCAACCCCGGCCCGGTGGCGCAGACCTTCTTCATCGACGACGAAGTGGCCGATACCTATCGGCTCGACGCCATCATCACGCTGGTCGACGCCAAGCACGGCCCGCAGCAGCTCGATCAGCACGAAGTGGTGCAGCGTCAGGTGGGCTTTGCCGACCGTCTGTTCATCACCAAGGCCGATCTGGTCACGCCTGAGGTGCTGCAGGATCTGAAGCACCGCCTCGCACACATGAACCCGCGCGCGCCGCAGCAGGTGGTCGACTTCGGTCAGGCAGACCTGAAGCAGATTTTCGACATCCACGGTTTCAATCTGAACGACAAGCTGGATATCGATCCGGACTTCCTGGCTGCCGACGAGCATTCGCATGATCACGATCACGGCCATGACCATGCTCATGACCACGATCATTCGAACTGCGATCACGATCATGGCGAGTGCGCTCACGAGGGGCATGACCACGGGCACCATCACCACCACGCGCACCATGACGACGCCATCAAGTCGTTCGTCTTCCGCAGCGATAAACAATTCGATCCGGCCAAGCTGGAGGATTTCCTCGGGAGCATCCTACAGGTGTACGGCGAACGCTTATTGCGTTATAAAGGCGTATTAAACATGCGCGGCATCGACCGCCGGGTTGTGTTCCAGGGTGTGCACCAGATGATGGGCAGCGACGTGGGCACAAAATGGCAACCCGGAGAGACGCCGAACACCAAGATGGTGTTCATTGGTGCCGAGCTGCCGAAAGACATCATCCTGCAAGGGCTGGAGCGCTGTCTGGTCTGAACGGGACTGCTGAATCGGTCAACGGGAAACCCCTTAACCGGAGCTTTCCGATGATTCGGTTACAATACCTGCCCACTGGGCTGTCGCCAGCGAATTGACGCGGCATTCCGGGGGGTAGGCAGGGGAGCACCGCCATGGCCACCGCCTCTCGCAAGACTGCCACCGCACGCCCCACGCGCCGGTCTGAACCGGCGCCGGATGCGGGCGCCAAGCGTGCTCCAGCAGGCAAATCGAAGACGGGCGAGAAGGTCGCCGCCAAAAAGGCCGCGCCCAAATCGTCCGGCAGGAACGTAACCCAAGAAGCCGCCCGCGGCATCGCCGGTAAGCAAGACGTCCCATCTGCTGCAGGGGCGTCGCCGGACTATCCGAAAGAGACGCCACAAAAACCCATGAGCAAGAAAAGACTTTTGACCGAGGCCGAAATTCTGAAGATGGGCGAGAAGGACTACATGAATGAAGATCAACTCGCCTTCTTCAAGGATCGTCTGGAAACTCTGCAAGCTGACATTCTGCGCAACGCCGGTCAAACCACCGAGAACCTGCGGGAAACCATTCTCGTCCCGGACCCGGCTGACCGCGCCACGATCGAAGAGGAACACGCACTTGAACTGCGTACCCGTGATCGTGAACGCAAGCTGCTGAAGAAAGTGCAGCAATCGCTCGCCCGCATTGATTCCGGCGAGTATGGCTGGTGCGAGGAAACCGGGGAGCCGATCGGCATTCCGCGTCTGCTTGCCCGCCCGACGGCCACCCTGTCGCTCGAAGCACAGGAGCGTCGCGAACTGCGTCAAAAGCTGTTCGGCGACTGATCGCATCACGCAACCCGGCCCGATGCCGCGCGGTGGCGGCAAGCTAGTCCATCGGGCCCCTCGGTTTGCCAAAGGCATGTCTTCACGACATGCCTTTTTTGTTGCCTTTTTGACGCCGGCCGGTCGGCCACGCTGCTCGCGTCCGACACTGTCGCTTGCGCGCAACGCAAGGTAAGGCTCGCGGCAGGACTCGCTTTATGGCAAAATTGCAACTCAGTTGCAATTCCATCCTTCCATGCCGTCCATCGAATCCGTCTCTCGCCAATGGCGCGCGCTTTTGCGCACGCGGACGGGGCGTGGGCGAAGCGGCTGGATCGCGTGGCTCATCGTCGCGCTGGTCTGCGTGCCGATGTGGGGGTTGCAACACGAAATCTCGCATGCGCGCGGCTTGTCCGGCGGCGTGCAGAGTGCGTCGGCAACCGTCGATTCGGAGGATTCGGATCTCGCGCTTGCCGAGGAGGATGCTGCCGCATCGACGCGAGTCGACTTCGGCCATCATCACCATCATTGCCATCTGTTCGAAGGGGCGACGCTGGCGGCTGCAATGGCCGTCGCCGTTTTGCAATGGCGTGGCGACACCGTCACGGCGAATGCCCCGCAGCGCACCACCGGCCGCAGTCACGCCAGTGCGCTTCAGCTTCCGTTCGATTCTCGCGCCCCACCGGTTGCGATCTGACGCTTACGCGTTCTTTCGCGCTTCTTTCGCGCTTCTTACGTGTTTCTCAGCACTTCGCGCGCGAATTCCTGCCGACATCAGCACTGACGTTCACAGCCCCTCGCGCCTGTGACGGCAGCTTGCTGCTGCGCGTTCGTCCGCCGTTCACGGTTTGACGGCGGACGCGGCAGGGGTGCATGCGCGCCGATAGACGCGGTATCCGGGAGCCCTGAGTCCTTCGGGCAAGGCTCCCTGCACAGACCCAACAGAATTCATACCGACATGGCACACCCTTTCCCGAACGCCGCGCGTGAACGCGCGACGTCTTCGCTCGCTTCTGCATCCGCTTCTCTTCCCGCGGCCCGTCGCGCGCGCCGCACACTGCCTGACCTTGCACCGCTGCCGCTGGCGGCTGCGCTCACATTCAGTGCGCTCGCCATGATGAGCGCTTCCGCACAGGCCGCCGACGCGGCTTCGGAACCGTCGTCTGTCACCGCTGCCCCGGCGGCACCCGACGCCGCGCTGCCGACCACCTTCGTCACGGGTAACCCGCTCGGACGCGCCGCCGCCGACCTGACCGTTCCCATCACCGAACTCGACGGCAAGGCGCTTGCGTTGCGCCGCGCCGGCACGCTTGGCGAGACCCTCGACGGGCTGCCGGGTGTCTCTGCCACGTCGTACGGTCCGAACGTCAGCCGCCCGATCATCCGCGGTCTCGACGGCGATCGTATCCGCGTGCTGCAGAACGGCACCGCAGCGCTCGACGCCTCGTCGCTGTCCTACGATCACGCGGTGGCGCAAGATCCGCTGACGATCGAGCGCGTAGAAATCGTACGCGGCCCCGCAGCATTGCTCTATGGCGGTAACGCCGTCGGTGGCGTGATCAACACCATCGACAACCGCATTCCGCGTGAATCCCTCACCGGCATTTCCGGCGCAACGGACGTCAGCTACGGCGGCGCGAATCGCGAGCGCGCGGGCGCTGCACAGCTTGAATTCGGCAACGGCCAGTTTGCGTTCCATGTCGACGGCTTTGCGCGAAAGAGTGCCGACCTGCGCATTCCGGGCTTTGCGCGTTCGGCACAACAACGCGCACGCGACGACGAAGACACGCCGCAACCGTCGGGCACGTTGCCCAACAGCAACGGACAGGTGAGCGGTGCGGCCGTGGGGGCATCGTGGACGTGGGCCAACGGCTACACCGGCCTCTCGTACTCCGGTTACGACTCCGATTACGGCACGGTCGCCGAGGCCGACACGCGCATTCGCCTGCGGCAGCAGCGTCTGGCGCTGGCCAGCGAAGTTCGCAATCTGAGCGGCCCGTTCACTGCGCTCAAGTTCAACTTCGGTTACACCGATTACGAGCACAAGGAGATCGAGAACGGCGTGACGGGCACGACCTTCAAGAACCACGGTTACGAAGGGCGTATCGAAGCGCGTCACGCGAAGATCGGACCGCTCGAAGGTGCGGTCGGCGTGCAGTTCTCGCAGAACACATTCTCGGCGCTTGGGGACGAGGCCTTCGTGCCGAAGAGCGACACTACCAACGTGGCGTTGTTCGCGCTCGAAGAATGGGCGGTGAATCAGGCGGTGAAGCTCTCGTTCGGCGCGCGTATCGAGCACTCCAGCGTCAAGCCGACGGCTGGCGGAAACGAGCGTTTCGACAATCTGCCGTCGCGTAACTTCACGCCGGGCAGTGTGTCGGCCGGTGCGGTCTTCGCGCTGGCCCCCGCATGGTCTGTCGCGCTCAATACGTCATATACCGAACGTGCGCCGACGTTCTACGAGCTGTACGCCAACGGCCCGCACCTGGCGACCGGCGTCTGGGAAAACGGCAACCCGCAGGCCAAGCTCGAGAAGGCGTTCTCGACCGATCTGTCGCTGCGGTATGAGAGTGGCCCGAACAAGGGCAGTGTCGGGCTGTTCTACAGTCGCTTCACCAACTTCATCGCGCTGAATAACACGGGTGAGACGATCGTCGAGGACGACCGTACCCTGCCGGTCTATCAATACGCGGGCGTGCCGGCCGATCTCTATGGTGTGGAAGCCGAGGGCCGTGCGCGAATCTGGCAGGGCTACGGCAATCTCGATCTTGAACTGCGCGGCGACTATACGATCGGGCGCAATCGCGATACGGGTGAACCGCTGCCGCGTATCGCTCCGTTGCGTTTGACGGCGGCGCTTGCGTACGGTCTGGGTCACTGGGGCGCGCGTCTGGAAATGGTGCATGCGAGCAATCAGGGGCGTGTGCCGGTGAACGATCTGACGACGAGTGGTTACACCACGCTCGGGGCCGCGCTCACCTATCAGTTCAAGGCGGGCGGCGCTCAGTGGCTGGCGTATCTGAAGGGCGAGAACCTGACCAATCAGGAAGTGCGTCTGGCCAGTTCGGTGCTGCGCGACATTGCGCCGCAGGGCGGTCGCTCGGTTCGTGTGGGTTTGCGCACCACGTTCTAAGCGGAAGTGCTCCGCAAAAACGAGGCAATTTCCGAGAAATTGCTTCGCAGCACCCGATTCGCGCGGTGCAACGCCGCGCGAATCTCCCAATCCATGCCGCTTTTTGCGACATCGGCCTGCCATCGAAAGCAACGCTTGCGCGTCGCCGTCGACGCCTCTTGATATTCTTTCGATTGCCCTAAACTACAGTCACGTCTCGCCCGGTCGGGTGTGTCGTCACCGTTGTGAGGACGCATCAGGCGTCCGGGCCAATCGTTACGGGGCGCGTGTCGCCCCCCGAAAAGGAACAGGCATGGAGCAATATCACGGCACCACCATCGTCTCCGTTCGGCGCGGCGATCAGGTCGCGCTCGGCGGCGACGGTCAGGTCACGCTCGGCAACATCGTGATGAAGGGCACTGCGCGCAAGGTGCGCACGATTTATGACGGCAAGGTCATGGTCGGTTTCGCTGGCGCAACGGCGGACGCCTTCTCGCTGCTCGATCGTTTCGAGGCGAAGCTCCAGAAGCACCAGGGGCATCTGACGCGCTCGGCCGTCGAACTCGCCAAGGACTGGCGTACCGACCGTATGCTGCGCCGGCTCGAAGCGATGATGATCGTCGCCGATGCCGAGACCACGCTGGTCATCACCGGCAACGGCGATGTGCTCGATCCGGAGGGCGGCGTGGCTGCCATCGGTTCGGGTGGTTCGTACGCACAGGCGGCGGCCCGTGCGTTGATCGAGAACACCGAGTTGACGCCGGCGGAGATCGTCAAGAAGGCGCTGACGATCGCTGGTGAAATGTGCATCTACACCAACGACAACCACATTATCGAGTCGCTGCCGCCGAAGGCAGCGAAGTGACGACGGACGACGCACGCACCGCAGCAGGTGGACTCCTGCGGTGCGACTTGCCGGCCGGTGGCTGAACGACAGTTGACCGGCCGGGCGTCGCCCTCTGTGCGACCCCCCTAATTTGGCGAACGTCATGACCCATATGACCCCCTCCGAGATCGTTTCCGAACTCGACAAACACATCATCGGCCAGCAGAAGGCCAAGAAGGCTGTTGCGGTGGCGTTGCGCAACCGCTGGCGTCGTCAGCAGGTGGCTGAGCCCCTGCGTCAGGAAATCACGCCGAAGAATATTCTGATGATCGGCCCGACCGGTGTCGGCAAGACCGAGATCGCCCGCCGTCTGGCCAAGCTGGCCGACGCGCCGTTCATCAAGGTCGAGGCGACCAAGTTCACCGAAGTCGGCTACGTGGGCCGCGACGTGGACAGCATCGTGCGCGACCTGGCGGAAATCGCGATCAAGCAGACGCGTGAAGCCGAAATGAAGAAGGTGCGCACCAAGGCTGAAGATCGCGCCGAGGATCGCATTCTCGATTTGTTGCTGCCGACTGGGCGCGAGTCGTCGCGCGACATCCGTTTCGGTTCGGCAACGCATGAGGCTGAGCCGACCGAAGATAACGCGACGCGTCAGACCTTCCGCAAGCGGCTTCGCGAAGGCCAGCTCGACGACAAGGAAGTGGAACTGGAAGTCGAAATTCCGGCACAGGGCATGGAGATCATGGGCCCGCCCGGAATGGAAGAGATGACCGAGCAGATCAAGGGCATGTTCGCGAATCTGGGCAATCAGCGCAAGAAGCGCCAGAAGCTCAAGATCAAGGACGCGCTCAAGGTGCTGACCGACGAAGAAGCGTCGAAGATGCTCAACGACGAAGAGGTCAAGCAACTGGCCCTGCGTAACGTCGAGCAGAACGGCATCGTGTTCCTCGACGAAATCGACAAGATTGCCACGCGCAGCGAAGTGGGTGGCGGTGATGTGTCGCGTCAGGGGGTGCAGCGCGATCTGCTGCCGCTCGTCGAAGGCACGACCGTGAGCACGAAGTTCGGCATGATCAAGACGGATCACATTCTGTTCATCGCGAGCGGTGCGTTCCATCTGGCCAAGCCGAGCGATCTGATTCCGGAACTGCAAGGCCGTTTCCCGATTCGGGTCGAACTCGAGTCGCTGTCGGTTCAGGATTTCGAAGCGATCCTCACGCAAACGGACGCCAGCCTCGTCAAGCAGTATCAGGCGTTGCTCGCCACGGAAGACGTGAACCTCGACTTCGCGCCGGACGGCATCAAGAGACTCGCGGAAATCGCCTTCTCGGTCAACGAGAAGACGGAGAACATCGGGGCGCGACGTCTGTACACCGTCATCGAGAAGTTGCTCGAAGACATTTCGTACAACGCCGGCAAGCAAGGCAGCGAAGCGGTGTTGATCAACGCCGAGTACGTCAATCGCTTCCTCGAAGAAGTGGCGCAGAACGAAGATCTGTCGCGCTACGTGCTGTGAGATTGATGTGATGTGAAAAAGAAAAGGCCCCTCGCGGGGCCTTTTTTTCGCCTGATGACTGCGGGCGTTACTGTTTCACCGGCCGCTTCAACAGCTTGCGCTGCAACGTGCGGCGATGCATGTTCAGCGCGCGAGCGGTGGCCGAGATATTGCCGTTGTGTTCGGCC
>JARLJF010000189.1 GCA_031291335.1 Pandoraea sp.
AACGGTAACGCATAACGGGTAATTGGGGAAAGATGCGCCAAAAGTCCGGGCGACGGGCCACGACGCGATATCGGGTGGCTCTGGACATTTCACGCAAATGCGCTCGCGCCTTCACCGGCAAGCGCTGGACGATATTTGGGGACAGATGAAGATGGGGGATTGTTCGTCGAAACGAAGCAGATCGCGAGACGAAACAACGCGAAAAGACCAGATTCCGCCCCCGGGCTGTTGCGCTGTCACCACGTCGTCACGGACACGAGGTAGCGGTGGCAAAGCCAGCTTTCCCGGGGCGAAGGTGGAGCCGGATTGAATGCGGTGTTGAGTGGCGCCGATGGCCGGCGCCGCTCGTCAACTCGTCAGCCCGTCAGGGGGCGTGGGGCCAATCAGACCAGCAGGTCTTCGTAGAACGCGCCGAACGCTCGCGTTGGATGCGCAATCTGGATCTCGAGAATCCAAAGGCCGCCGCTGGGGGTATCGGACAGATCCGCCAGCTTGCCGGCCTTGTAGATGGCGTGGGGGAAGTCGCTTACGCGATGGCCCTTCATGTCGAGGTTTAGCACCCAGCCCATTGCCTTGGCTTGAGCTTGCGCGAACTCGTACAGTGCCTGACCGCTCACGCCTTGCGTGCGCCAGTGATCCCGCACGATGCCGAACAGTCGCTTGGCGTCATCGGCGCAGCGCTGCATGTCGGGATCGGTGCCGGTCGTGCGCGTGAGGCCGCAATCGCCTTCGTGCGCACCGAATACCACGCCGATGTCGATGAAGTAGATGTCATCGTCGCCGAGTACCGGATCGTCGTCGCTACGCTCACTGAAGGTGAGCACGGTGTTCTTGCCGAAGCGGATCAATACCGGATGCCAGATGCGATCCATGCCGAGCGTGCCGAACAGCGCCTTGCTCGCGGCAACGGCTTCCGATTCGCGCATGCCGGGCTTGATGATGGCGGCGATCTTCTCGGTCGCTTCCCACGTCAGGGCCTGAGCGCGCTGCATGGCGGCGGCGCTGAACTTCTCCCCGACGGCTTCTCTTTGTGCCAACTCCATCGAATCTCTCCACTGATCTTTTTGACTTTGGACGACCGCCTGCCGCGTTACCGTCTGCGGGACAAGCGTCAACGGTGACCAGAATAAGGCCTGACTTGTATAATTCGAAGCGCCATTTGTCGTGTGCTTGGTTGGGCCACTTTAAATTCGTTGCACGGCGTGGCGCGCATTCTTTCCGCTTACTCATCCCTCTGCTCACTCAACGCCATGCGTCGACGACACCTCAGTCAATCGCTCGAACTGCCGCTTGCGGACCGTCATGACAAGGAGACGCGTCAGGCGTGGGTCTATCGCTGTGTGCGCGAGCGCATCGTGGCGGGTGAGTTGCGGCGCGGCGACCGCTTGCCGTCTACACGCACACTGGCGGAGCGATGGGGCGTATCGCGTGGCATCGTCGAGCTGGCTTTCGAGCAACTGACGCTTGAGGGTTATGTCGCGAGTCGCGTCGGTTCGGGCACCGAGGTGGTGGCGGATCTGTCCGTTGCGGTGGCTTCGTCTCATACCGAGCGTCGTGCGGGGATGCGAGCGGCACCATTGCCCGAAAACGCGGCGTCGATCGCGCTCAAGACCGGCCGTTCGGTCGACGCTGCGCTGTTTTCCCTGCCTGCCTGGCGCCGACATATGAACCGGGCGCTGCGCGCGGTCACGCCGGAATTGCTGGCGGATACCGATCCTCGCGGCTATCTGCCGCTGCGCGAGAGCATTGCCCGCTATGTGCGTATGACTCGCGGCATTGCGTGCGATGCTGCCGAGATCGTGGTGACGACAGGCATTCGTCATGCCATCGATCTGGTCACCGACGTACTCGCACACGACGGCACCGCGTTTTATTTTGAAGACCCCGGCTACAAGAATCTGGCGTCGCTGTTGAAGGCGCCGCCGCAGCGTTGCGTGAGCGTGCCGGTCGATGACGAAGGCTTTGTCGTGGAGGCCGCGGAACGTGCCGGTGAGGGGCGTTCGGGCATCGCCTACGTCACGCCCGCGCATCAGGCGCCGCTGGGCACCACGATGTCGATCAATCGTCGCATGCAACTGCTGGAGTGGGCGGCGGCGCGTGACGTGTGGATCGTCGAGGACGATTACGACAGCGAGTTCAGCTACGGCAGCGCGCCGTTGCCCGCACTCAAGGCCATCGACACGCACGCTCGTGTGATTCATTGCAGCAGCTTCAACAAGACACTGTTCCCGTCGCTACGCATCGGTTATCTACTGGCGCCCCCGGCGTTGCTCGCCCGCATTGCGGCACTGCGCTCGGCGTCGGGGCGTGCCAACAGTCTTGTTGAACAGATGGCGCTGGCAAGCTACATCGACGCCGGGGATTTCGCACGGCATTTGCGTGCGTCGCGCAGTGTTTATCTGCGCCGACGCAATCTGCTGCTCGACACACTGCGTGCGCGCATGCCGCTGCCGTGGCGTATTACGGGGGAGCACGCCGGCTTTCACTTCGTGCTGTGGCTGCCGACGCACGTCGAAGAGGCGGCGCTCGTCGCGACGCTGCGCGAGCAGGACGTATTCGTGGAAGGGCTGGGGGAGTTCACCCGGTCGCAGGCCGTGGCTCCCGCGCTGGTGCTGGGCTACGCCGCGCTCGATGACGCGCGGTTGCCCGAGATCGCGGCGCGGATCGCCGACGCCGTGGCAGCGTCGGCAAAATAGGTCCGCGTCGTTTGGTGCTTGGCGCCTGCTGCCTGCTGCTTTACTCCGCGCGCTTGCGCAGTTCGAGCCGGATGACGAACCAGCCGGCCACCGCCGACATGATGGCCAGCGCGTACCACGTCAGCAGATAGCTCATGTGGTTGTTCGGGAACTGCACCACGGTGAGCCCACCCACGGGATAGTCGCGTGCGGGGGCCTTGCCGGTGACGGCTTCGGCATCGCCTCTGACCGCGTTGGTACCCGCGTCTGCCCCCGGCTTGCCGTCAGCGTCGATGAAATAGGGGGCGACGTCGGTGGCGGTCAGTCCGCGGGCGGTCGCAATGGCCGCGACATCGCGCGAATACCAGAGGTTTTCGGATGGCGCGTTCTTGCGCAGGAATCCGCCACCCGGCTCAGGCATGCGCAGCAGACCGGTGACGGTGACTTCGCCGGCCGGGGCGGGCGGTACCGCTTCTTTCCAGCCCGGTGGCACGAAGCCCCGGTTGACGAGCACTTCGCCGCCATCTGCGGTGCGCAGCGGCGTGAGCACCCAGTACCCGCCCCCCAGATCGGTGACGGCCTGCACGAGCGTGTCCTTGTCGAACTGATACGTGCCAGTGAGCGAAACGTGACGATATTCGTCATCGGTCGCATTGACGGTGGACCACTGCGAACGCACGGGCGCCGGGGCAGGCGGGGCATGCACTCGCGAGTTCACCCGCTCGATCAGCTCGAGCTTCCACGCACGGCGTTGCAACTGCCAGGTGCCGAGGGAGGCGAATACGGAGATCAGCACCAGCGTGATGACGCCGAGGATGACCACGCGCAGGGGAGAGGGACGGGAGGGCGCGCCGGAAGCGCGCGGGGGACGCTGTGCGTCCCCCGAGTCATGAAGTCGATTGCTGCTCAAGGGAAATGCCGTTCAAGGAAGGTTTTTCGTATCCTGCATCATACCCGGCATCATGTTCTGGTTCAGGTGATACATCACCCAGAGCGAACCCGAGAGCGTGATCACGACCAGCACGATCGTGAAGATCAGCGACAACAGGTTCCATCCGCCTTCGGACTTCCCGTTCATGTGCAGGAAGTAAATCATGTGCACGATGATCTGAATGGCGCCCAGAAATAGAATCATGATCGCGGTGGTGCTCGATTTCTCGAACACGCCGCCCATCACGAACCAGAACGGAATGGCGGTGAGCACGACCGACAGGATGAAGCCGGTCGTATAGCCGCGCAGGGTGCTGTGCGGCCCTTCCTCGCCATGATCGTGGTCGTGATCGTGCCCGTCGGCATCGTGCAACGTCGAGTCGTGGGTGCTCACGGCAGCACTCCCATCAGATAGACAAAGGTGAAGACGCCGATCCACACGACGTCCAGAAAGTGCCAGAACATCGACAGGCACATCAGACGGCGGTGGTTGGGCGCGGTGAGGCCGTGCTTGCCGACCTGCACCATCAGGGTGATGAGCCAGACGATGCCGAACGTGACGTGCAGCCCGTGCGTGCTCACCAGCGTGAAGAACGAGGACAGGAACGCGCTGCGCCACGGTCCGGCGCCCTCATGAATGAGGGTCGCGAATTCATACAGTTCGAGCGAGAGAAACGCTGCACCGAGCACGCCGGTCACGGCAAGCCAGCCGAGCACGGCGCTCTGGCGGCGCTTCTGCATCTCGAGCATCGCGAAGCCGTAGGTGATCGACGAGAGCAGCAGGAACGTCGTGTTCACCGCCACGAGCGGCAGTTCGAACAGCTCTGCGCCGGTCGGTCCGCCCGCGTAGTTGCGCCCCAGCACGCCGTACGCCGCAAACAGACAGGCGAAGACGAGACAGTCGCTCATCAGGTAGAGCCAGAAACCGAGCAACGTTCCACCCGGCGGGTGGTAGTCGCTCGTCATCATGAACTTCAGCTCGCCGTCGCGCGGCGGGCTCGGGGTATGGGCCCCCAGCGGGGCGCCCCCGGGCGGGAAGGTTGCGGTCGTATCAGACATTCTGGGCGAGCAGTCGCGTGCGCGCTGCCTCCGTGTGTTCGACCTGATCGGCCGGGATGTAGTAATCGCGGTGATAGTTGAAGGTGTGACCGATCGCCACCGCCAGCAGCGCCACGAACGCCACGATCACCACCAGCCACATGTGCCAGATGAGCCCGAAGCCGCAGACCGTCGCAAGCCCGGCGAGAATGATGCCCGCGCCCGTGTTCTTCGGCATGTGAATTGGGATGAAGCCGTTTTCCGGGCGCTTGAAGCCGTGCTGCTTCATCTGCCACCAGGCGTCGTTGTCATGGATGATCGGCGTGAAGGCGAAGTTGTAAGCCGGCGGCGGTGACGATGTCGACCACTCCAGCGTGCGCCCATTCCATGGATCGCCCGTGTCGTCGCGCAGTTGCTCGCGGCGCATGTAGCTCACCACCAACTGGATGATGAAGCAGCCGATGCCGATGGCGATGAGCAGAGCGCCGAAGGCGGCCGTCTGGAACCAGATCTGCAACGACATATCGTCGAAGTGGCTCACACGGCGCGTAACACCCATCAGGCCGAGGAGATACAACGGCATGAAGGCGACGTAGAAGCCGATGAACCAGAACCAGAACGAGCACTTGCCCCAGAACGGGTCGAGGCGATAGCCGAAGGCCTTCGGGAACCAGTAGGTGATCGCCGCCATGACCCCGAAGATCACGCCGCCGATGATCACGTTATGGAAGTGGGCAATCAGGAACAGACCGTTATGCAGCGAGAAGTCGGCCGGCGGCACGGCGAGCAGCACGCCGGTCATGCCGCCGATGACGAACGTCACCATGAAGCCGACCGTCCACAGCATTGGCACTTCGAAGTGAATCCGCCCGCGATACATGGTGAACAGCCAGTTGAATATCTTCGCCCCGGTCGGTATCGAGATGATCATCGTGGTGATACCGAAGAACGAATTCACACTCGCGCCGGAGCCCATCGTGAAGAAGTGGTGCAGCCACACGAGGTAGGACAGCACGGTAATCACGACCGTCGCATAGACCATCGACGCGTAACCGAACAGCCGCTTGCCGGAGAACGTGGCAACGACTTCCGAGAACACGCCGAACACCGGCAGCACGAGAATGTAGACCTCGGGGTGGCCCCAGATCCAGATCAGGTTCACGTACATCATGGCGTTGCCGCCGAGATCGTTCGTGAAGAAGTTGGTGCCGGCATAACGATCCAGCGCCAGCAGCGCGAGTACGGCGGTGAGGACCGGGAAGGCGGCCACGATCAGTACGTTCGTGCACAGCGAGGTCCACGTGAAGACCGGCATGCGCATCATCGACATGCCCGGCGCGCGCATCTTCACAATGGTCACGAGCAGGTTGATCCCCGAGAGCAATGTACCGATCCCGGCGATCTGTAGTGCCCATATGTAGTAATCGACGCCGACATCGGGACTTTGCAGCACGCCGGATAACGGCGGGTATGCCAGCCAGCCGGTGCGGGCGAATTCTCCGACGAACAGCGACATCATCACGAGCAAGGCGCCGCTCGTCGTCATCCAGAAACTGAAGTTGTTGAGGAACGGGAACGCCACGTCGCGCGCGCCAATTTGTAGCGGCACCACGAAGTTCATGAGACCGGTCACGAGCGGCATCGCCACGAAGAAGATCATGATCACGCCGTGGGCGGTGAAGATCTGGTCGTAGTGGTGGGGCGGCAGATACCCCATGTTGTCGCCGAACGAGACCGCCTGTTGCAGGCGCATCATCGCGGCGTCGGCGAAGCCACGCAGCAGCATGATGATGCCGAGGATCACGTACATGACGCCGATCTTCTTGTGATCGATGCTCGTGAACCACTCGCGCCACAAGTAGCCCCACAACTTGAAGTAAGTGATGGCGCCGAGTACGACGATGCCGCCGATCGCCACACCCGCAAACGTCGCAAGGAGGATCGGTTCGTGGTACGGGATCGCCTCGAGCGTGAGGCGACCGAAGATCAGCTTGACGATGTCCATAAGCTAGAGCCTGGGATCATTCGCGCGCGAGGCGCATCATTGTCGAGGGTTGCGCGCGGTGAGCGTCACTGCGCGATCCCTTCACCGGGGGCGCTCCGCATGCCTGAGGCGAACTGCACGGTGTTCTGCGCCGTACACATCGCATCGGCAAGCAACGCGTCGGTCTTGCCTGCGCGCGCTCTGCTCGCGTGCTGGTGATTGGGCTGATCCATCATGTCCTTCAGACACGGCTGGCCGGGCTGCACGCAGCGGTTCAGAATCGCGTCGTAGAGATCGGGCGCCACATCGCCGTAGTAACGCACCGGCACCCATTCGCTAGGCTTCGCGAGCGCCGTGTACTTGTCGCGCGTGAGGTTTTCGCCCTTCGCCTTGACCTGCTTCACCCAGGCCTCGAAATCGTCTGCCGAGAGGCCGTGGAATTTGAAGCGCATGCCCGAGAAGCCCGCCCCGCTGTAGTTCGCGGAGAAGCCGTCATAAACGCCGGGCTTGTTGATCACCGCATGAAGCTTCGTTTCCATGCCCGGCATCGCGTAGATCTGACCAGCCAGCGCGGGCACGAAGAACGAATTCATCATCGTAGTCGACGTGATTTCGAAGCGGATTGGCCTGTCGACAGGCGCGGCCAGCTCATTGACGGTCGCGATGCCCTGATCGGGATAGAAGAACAGCCACTTCCAGTCCATCGCGACCACCTGCACCGTGAGTGGGCGGGTGTCTGGCGGTATCTCTCGTTGGGCGTCGATGCGCTCGAGCGGCCGGTAAGGGTCGAGCTTGTGCGTACTCACCCAGGTGAGCGCCCCGAGCGCGATGATGATCAGCAGCGGCGCGGCCCAGATGAGCAGTTCGAGCAGCGTCGAATGATCCCATTCGGGGGTGTAGACGGCCTCTTTGTTCGAGGCGCGGTATCGCCACGCAAAGAGCAATGTCAGCACAATCACCGGAACGATGATCAGCAACATCAAGACGGTGGAAACGATGATGATGTCCCGCTGCCTTACCGCGAGATCGCCCGAAGGCGACATCAATACGGTATTGCATCCGGACAGCAACGCGGCGGCGGGGAGCAAAAGTACCCCGCGAAGGAACTTGGGGGAAGTCATGCTGCGATTGATGGAACCGTAGCCTTAGACCGGGTCAATCATGGACTCCCCACCCAGATGCATCAATTTAGGGTAAACCCTATAGCGTCGATTCGCGATACCTGCGATGCTTTTCTGGCACGAGTGTCATCGTCATCCCGATCCGCAAGGGGGTCCGATAATGTCAAGCAGTGCTCATCAACCGCCGACGCCACCCGGCGTATCCGTCGCGACGACGGCGCACGATCACGGGAGTAAGTCCCGTATTGCGCCGGAGGAAATCGCGGTCGGTGTGGTCGTCGGACGCACCTCCGAGTACTTCGACTTCTTTGTGTTCGGCATCGCTGCCGTTCTCGTCTTTCCGCACGTTTTCTTCCCGTTCGCCGACAGCCTGCGTGGCCTGTTGTACGCGTTCACGATTTTCTCCATCGCGTTTATTTCACGGCCTTTCGGCACTGCGCTGTTCATGACCGTGCAACGCCGCTGGGGACGCAGCGTGAAGCTCACGGCCGCGCTGTTCGTGCTCGGCACGGCGACCGCCGGCATGGCGTTCCTGCCCGGTTATTCGGTGTTGGGTGAGCGCTCCATCTGGTTGCTCGCGTTTTTCCGTCTCGTGCAGGGCATCGGCTTTGGCGGTTCATGGGACGGTCTGCCGTCGCTGCTCGCCATGAATGCGCCGCCGGAGCGGCGTGGGTGGTATTCGATGATGGGGCAGTTAGGCGCGCCGATCGGGTTCATCATCGCGGCGTCGCTGTTCCTGTTCCTGCACTGGAGCCTTGAGTCCGACGACTTCCTCACGTGGGGTTGGCGTTACCCGTTCTACGTGGCCTTCGCTGTGAACGTGGTGGCGCTGTTCGCGCGGCTGCGTCTGGTGGTGACGCACGAATACACGGAGATGCTGGAAGAAGGCCAGTTGGAGCCCATCAGCACGCGTGAGATGGTGCGCTCGCAGGGCTACAACATCTTTCTCGGTGCATTTGCCGCGCTGGCCAGCTATGCGCTCTTTCACCTGGTGACGGTGTTTCCGCTGTCGTGGATTGCCCTGCAAAACACGCAGGATCTGGACAGTGTGTTGATTGTGCAACTGTGCGGTGCGGCGATTGCCATTGTGTGCACGGTGATTTCCGGGCGCATTGCCGATCGCATTGGCCGACGGACCACGCTGGGCCTTTTCGCCATCTTCATCGGGGTGTTTGCCCTCTTCGCGCCGTTCCTGATGGGTGGCGGGTCGACACGTCAGGACATCTTCATTCTCGTGGGCTTCGCACTGCTCGGTCTGTCATACGGCCAGGCGGCCGGGACAGTGACATCGAACTTCGAACAACGCTTCCGCTACACAGGAGCGGCGCTGACGACCGACTTCGCATGGCTGTTCGGTGCGGCGTTCGCACCGCTCGTGGCGCTGGGCTTGTCATCGGAGTTCGGACTGATCGCCGTGAGCGCCTATTTGCTCTCGGGAACGGTCTGCACGCTAGTGGCATTGCGTATCAACAAAGCCTTCGAGACACGCGACTGACGCCAGGTGTCACGTGGTTTCTTGCCAACGGCGCGACCGGGTTCGCGCCGTTTTCACGTCTTCAGGGGCACTCACACGTCTTGCAGCATGGCGGCGATCGCGGCGGTGATGTTGTGCGTGCGCGAATCGTGCTCGCGATGAATCATCCCGACCGTGCGCAGCAACGCCGGCTGGGCAATCGGCACGATGCGCAACAGCGGGTCGGCTTGCCAGTCTCCTCGATGCAGCAGCGGCAGCACGGAAACCCCGACGTTCTTGCGCACGAGCGCAACGATCGTCTCGATGGAATTCAACTCCAGATACTCGGTCACGCTGAGCTTGGCCGCGCGCAACGCCTGCTCGACCACCATCCCGGTGCGAACCCGCCGGTCGAAACGCAGAAACGCATGTTCGTCGAGAATGCGCTGCGGGTCCGGCTCGGTGACGTCGCGATTCACGACCATGATCATCGGTTCGGTGTAGAGAGGCGTCCACACCAAGCCATCGGCGCGGGCATCGTCGGCGCGCGCGACCACGGCGGCAATATCGACTTCGCCCTGTTCGACGAGGCCGGTCAGTTCGTCCGAACGTGCCGACGTGAGCCGCACGTCCAGCCGTGGGTGCGCGGTCTTGAGTTCCGCGACCACGAGCGAGAGGGCGCCGATGACCGACACCACCGCGCCGATGGTGACGGGGCCCTGCATGGCATCGACGGGCGTCGCGGTCAGCTCGGCCGTGAGCGCCAGAATCTGTTCCACGCGAGGAAACAGGTCGCGCCCCTGACGTGTGAGCGTAATCTGCCGCCCGCGCCGGTCGAACAGCCGCTGACCGACGGCGTCTTCCAGCCCGCGCATTTGCAGGCTGACGGCCGCCTGAGTGAGCGCGGCACGCTCGGCGGCTGCCGCAAAGGAGCCGGTTTGTGCCACCAGCCGGAACGTCTTCAACATGCGTAACGTGAGCATCTGGCAGTTAAGAATAATTTACGTATAAAAAAGAAATATTAATATTTCCTTTGATGGCGTGGGAGACATAATCGTGTCATGCACATCCCTCATGACCGGCTTGTCCGCGACGGAGGGCGAGAAGACCGACCCACACAACGCGCCCATGACCATGCCCGCAGACGCTGGGCCGGTGCTCGATGTCACCGGACTATCGCTGAAATTTTCCAAGGCGCCCGATGCGCCCAACCTGATCGACGGCGTGTCGTTTGCCGTGCATCCCGGCAAGACGCTGTGCATCGTCGGCGAATCGGGCTGCGGCAAGAGCGTGACCTCGCTCGCGCTCATGGGGTTGTTGCCGACGCCGCCGGCCAATGTCGTGGCGGGGCGGGCGATGTTCGAGGGCCGGGATCTGCTGGCGCTGGGCGAGCGCGAATTCGCCGACCTGCGCGGCAATCGGCTCGCGATGATCTTTCAGGAGCCGATGACCTCGCTGAATCCGGCGTTCACGATCGGGCATCAGATCGAGGAAGGCATTCGCCGCCATCGGGGACTGGACCGGCGCGCGGCGCGTGCCGAAGCGCTCGACATGCTCAAGCGGGTGCGAATTCCCGCGCCCGAGACACGGCTCGACAACTACCCGCACGAACTCTCCGGCGGCATGCGCCAACGCGTAATGATCGCGATGGCGCTCGCCAACCGTCCTGCGCTGCTCATTGCTGACGAACCGACCACGGCGCTCGACGTGACGATTCAGGCGCAGGTGCTCACCCTCATTCAAACGTTGCAGCGGGAAACCGGCACGGCTGTCGTGCTCATCACGCACGATCTGGGTGTGGTGGCCGAAGTCGCCGACGACGTCGCCGTGATGTACGCGGGGCGCATCGTCGAATACGGAACGGTCGACGAAATCTTCGACGATCCGCAGCATCCTTACACCGTCGGGCTGATGGGGGCGATTCCCTCGATCGGCAAACGCGAAGGCACGTTAGCCACGATTCGGGGTTCGGTGCCGTCGCCGGAGCGCATGCCTGCGGGTTGCCGGTTTGCACCGCGCTGCCCGTTCGCCGAAGCCCGTTGTACGCAAGAAGTGCCGGTCGAGCGTACGTTGTCCGGCGCACATCGCGTCGCCTGCTGGCTGGCACCGGTCGAAGCGCTGACACCGCCTGCTGCGCCGTTGGAAGAGGTCGCCGTATGAATACCCCGTCGCCATTGCTGGAGGCACGCGATCTGACCAAGCACTTCGGTGGACACCGCGTTGGCTTTTCCCGTGCGCCCACGGTGTATGCCGTGAACGGCGTGTCGTTCGCCGTACAGGCGGGCGAGACGTTCGCCATCGTGGGCGAATCCGGCTGTGGAAAATCCACCTTGGGACGCCTGTTATTGCGCCTGCTCGATGCCACGCGCGGCGAAGTGCGCTATCAGGGCGAAGACATCATGACGCTGGGGGCAGGCGCGATGCGCCGACTGCGGCGCGAACTGCAAATTATCTTTCAGGACCCATTCGCCTCACTCAATCCGAGCATGACCGTGGGCGGTCTGATTGGCGAGCCCATCGCGCTGCATGGCCTCGCCCGAGGACGCGCCCGCGACGAACGCGTGGCCGAGCTGTTGCGCACCGTCGGCCTGCAACCCGACTACGCGCAGCGCTTCCCGCACGAATTCTCCGGTGGTCAGCGCCAGCGCATCGGCATCGCACGGGCGTTGGCCGGTGAGCCGCGCGTAATCATCGGCGACGAACCGGTCTCGGCGCTCGACGTCTCGGTGCAGGCACAAGTCATCAATTTGCTGGAGCGGCTCAAGCACGACTTCGGCCTGACGCTCATCATGGTCGCCCACGATCTGGCGGTGATCCGTCACATGAGCGACCGGGTGGCAGTGATGTATCTCGGCGAGATCGTCGAACTGGCGAGCGCCGATGCGCTCTTCGACAACCCGCTGCATCCCTACACGCAGGCGCTTCTGCAGGCGATTCCAGCGAGCCGTCCGCACCTGCGGCGCGAGCGTGCGCCGCTGGGGGGTGAGCTGCCCAGCCCGACGGCGCCGCCGCCCGGTTGCCGCTTCCATCCGCGGTGTCCACATGCCAAGGTCGTGTGCCGCGAGCAGCGGCCGATCGACGAAGTGTTGCCCGACGGGCGGCAGGTCGCCTGCCATTTCTGGCGCGAGATTCAGAACGCCGGTGCCAGCCCTGCGCGCGCGGCGCCACCCAGCGAGAAGCTGGAGGCGCGACTCGCGTTGTATCGCGCCCGACAGGCGCAAGCGGACGCGGCGATCGCCGGATAGCAACAGTTTCACTACACCCACTACACGATTACACACAAGGGATCTCACGCATGCGCAACGTTCTGCTCGATCTTGTTCTGGCGGCGTCTTTGACGACCGGTGCGGCGTCTGCGATGGCGCAGTCGACCCTTCGCATCGGCTTGCAGGAGGACATCGGTTCGCTCGACCCCGCCCGCAGTTCGCAGGTCGTCGATCGCATGGTGCTGCGTTCGCTGTGCAGCTCGCTGGTCGATATCAGCCCCGATCTGAAGTTCGTGCCGATGCTCGCCACTTCGTGGAGCGTGAGTGCCGACGGCAAGACATGGACGTTCAAGCTGCGCCAGGGGGTGAAGTTCCACGACGACGAGCCGTTCAACGCGCGCGCAGTCAAGGCCAATCTCGACCGTGCGCGCAGCCTGCCTGCGAGCAATCGCAAGAGCGAGTTGTCGTCCATCGATCATGTCGACGCGGTCGATGACAATACGGTCAACATTGTGCTCAAGGCGCCGGATTCCGCGCTGCTGGCCACCTTGTCCGACCGCGCGGGCATGATGCTCGCGCCCAAGACATTGACCGATGACGCTGCCGTGCAGGCCCGGCCGGTGTGTTCGGGGCCGTACAAGTTCGTGCAACGCGTGCAGAACGATCGCGTGGTGCTGGAGAAATTCGCGGGCTTCTGGGACGCCGACAAATATCCGACGCAGAAGGTCATCTTCCTGCCGATTCCCGACACGACCGTGCGATTGGCCAATGTGCGCTCGGGCTCGCTCGACATGCTCGAACGCCTCTCGCCGTCGGACGTGAAATCGGTCAAGCGCGATGCGAATCTGAACTTCGTCTCCATCGACGGCCTCGGCTACTACGGCCTCACGTTCAACGTGGCAGCGAACGCGCCCAAGGCATTGCGTGACAAGCGCGTGCGTCAGGCGTTCGACCTGGCGATCGATCGCGACGCCATCAATCAGGTGATTGGCGGCGGCATCTTCACGCCGGCCAATCAGGCGCTGCCGCGCTCGGGGCAGTATTACGACGCGTCGATCAAGACCACCAAGCGCGATGTCGCCAAGGCGAGGGCGCTGCTGAAATCGGCGGGCGTCGAGAAGATCGACGTGACGCTGAGCTTCGGCAACAACACGGTATCCAATCAGATGGCGCAGATGCTCCAGGCGATGCTTGCCGAGGCGGGCATCACGCTGAAACTGCGTCCGATGGACTATGCGGCGGCGCTCGACGCCGCCCATCGCGGCGACTTCGACGTGCTCTACAACGGCTGGTCCGGACGCGTCGACCCCGACGGCAATCTGCATCAGTTCGTTACGTGCAAGGGCAACCTGAACTACGGCCAGTATTGCAACGCCGATGTCGACAAGCTGCTCAACGAGGCGCGCGTGAAGTCCAGCGTGGCCGAGCGCAAGCCGCTCTACGACGCCGCGAACAAGATTCTGGCCGACGACAATCCGATCCTCTACCTGTACGTGCAGCCGTGGCCTTACGTGCTCAGCAAGAAGGTGCAAGGCTTCGTCGCGTATCCCGACGGGCTGATTCGCCTGCGCGGCGTGAGTGTCAAGGGATAAGGAGAAGAAGCCGCCATGCTGCGCCTCGTCGTTCATCGTGCGCTGGTTGCGATCCCCACGCTCATCATCGTGTCGATGATGATCTTCGGGCTTCAGAAGATGTTGCCCGGCGATCCCGTGCTCGCGATGGCCGGCGAGGACCAGAACCCGCAGGTCATCGCCGCATTGCGCGAGAAGTATCACCTCGACAAGCCGCTGCCCACGCAGTACGCGCTCTGGATTGGCGACGTGCTGCACGGCAACCTCGGTACGTCGTTGCGCACGGGCGAGCCGGTGACGACACTCATCGCGCAGAAGCTGCCCGTCACGCTGCAACTGGCGATGTTCGGTCTGGTGATCGCCATCGGGATCGGCATTCCGCTGGGCATTCTGTCGGCAGCGAATCGCGGCAAGGCGATCGATTACGGCGCGAACGTGCTCGCGTTGTCGGGCATGTCGATCCCCAACTTCTGGCTGGGCATTCTGCTGATCTTCCTCGTCTCGGTGCGCTGGCAGTTGCTGCCGTCGTCGGGCTACGTGTCGCCGGGCGAAGACCTGTGGATGAGCTTCAAGACGATGGTCATGCCCGCGTTCGTGCTTGGGGCGGCGCTGGGTGCGCAATTGATGCGCCACACGCGTAGCGCCATGCTGGGCGTGCTGCGCACCGACTACATTCGCACGGCACGCGCCAAGGGGCTGCTGCGCGGCACCATTGTGCTCAAGCATGCACTGCGAAATGCGTTGATTCCGATCGTGACGGTGCTGGCGCTTCTCTTCGGTGAATTGCTTGCCGGGGCGGTACTGACCGAACAAGTTTTCACGATTCCGGGCTTCGGCAAGCTGATCGTGGACGCTGTGTTCAATCGCGACTACGCGGTGGTACAGGGCGTCGTGCTGGTGACGGCGGCCGGCTTCATCGTGCTGAACCTGGTGGCCGACGTGCTTTACGTCCTGCTCAACCCGCGCCTGCGTCGCGCCTGAGACCTCTTCGAACATGGCCGCATTGCCAACGACATCTTCTGCATCGCCGACGCCCGAAGGGGGCAGTCCCGTCACGACCGTGGCCGGCGCCGAACGTTTGCCGCGACGTCGCCATCGGGGGCTGCGCAAGTTCGCGCGCAACCGGGCGGCGGTCGCGGGGGCCATCATCGTGGCGTTAGCCGTGATTGTGGCGATCTTTGCGCCGTGGCTCTCGCCCTACGATCCGATTGCCACAAGCTTCATGACCGTGCGGCAGGCGCCGAGTGCGCTGCACTGGTTCGGCACGGACGAACTGGGCCGCGACGTGCTCGCCCGCATGATCTTCGGCGCACGCGCGTCGCTCGCGGCGGGCGTGGTGTCGGTCGGCATTGCCGTGATTATCGGTGTGCCCCTGGGTTTGCTCGCGGGGTACTTCGGCCGTTGGGTCGACGCCATCGTCTCGCGTCTGGCCGACGCGCTGTTGTCCATCCCGTTCCTGATCCTCGCGATTGCGATGGCGGCGTTCCTCGGGGCGAGCCTTACCAATGCGATGATTGCCATCGGGGTATCGGCGATGCCGCGTTTCGTGCGGCTTGCCCGCGCGCAGGCGCTCACCGTCAAGGCCGAAGAGTATGTGGAAGGCGCGCGTGCGATCGGGCTGACCGATACGCGCATCATCGTGCGCTACATCCTGCCTAACGTGCTGCCGCCGATCATCGTGCAGGCGAGCCTGACGGTGGCGACCGCCATCATCGCCGAGGCAAGCCTGTCGTTTCTGGGGCTGGGGCAATTGCCGCCGTTGCCGTCGTGGGGCTCGATGCTCAATACGGCCAAGGATTTTGTCGAGCAGGCCCCCTGGATGTCGATTTTCCCCGGTATCGCCATTTTCCTGACGGTACTCGGTTTCAACCTGCTTGGCGACGGCTTGCGCGACGCGCTCGATCCGCGCGAGCAATAGCGAGGCGGCATCGCCCTCCGGCAGGCTTATTCCAACCATTCGAGACAGAGGTCAACAGGTAGTCCCATGACGCAATTCAATTGGCAGAATCCGTACCCGACGCCGCGCCTGCCGGTGTTCGCCCGTAACATCGTGTCGACGTCGCACCCGCTTGCCGCACAAGCCGGTCTGCGCATCTTGTGGCAGGGCGGTAACGCCGTCGACGCCGCGATCGCTGCCGCCGCGTGCATGACGGTCGTCGAGCCGGTCTCCAACGGCCTGGGCGGCGACTGTTTCGCGCTGATCTGGGACGGCAAGGAACTGCACGGCCTGAACGCCTCGGGCGTCGCACCGGCGGCGTGGAACGTCGACTATTTCCGCAAGAAGTATGGCGAGCAGCATGGCATCGCCAAGCAGCCGACGCGCGGCGTCGACACCACGACCGTGCCTGGCGTGATTGCTGGCTGGGAGGCGTTGCACGCGAAGTTCGGCAGGCTGCCGTTCGCGGATCTCATGGCGCCGGCCATCGAGATCGCCGAGCGCGGCCATGCCGTAGCGCATATCGTCGCGCGCAAATGGGCGGCGGCGGTGCCGGAGCTGAAGGATCTTCCGGGCTACGCTCAGACGTTCATGCCGAACGGCCGTGCGCCGACGACAAGCGAGATGATCCGCATGCCGGGCCACGCGCGCACGCTGCGTATGCTTGCGAAGGAAGGGCCGCGCGCCTATTACGAAGGCGAGATCGCGCAGCGCATTGCCGCGTGGTCGGCGCAGCATGGCGGAGCGATGACGACCGACGATCTGCGCAGCTACCGCGCGGACTGGGTCAAGCCCATCGAGAAGGACTATCGCGGCTACACCGTGCACGAGATTCCGCCGAACGGGCAGGGAATTGCGGCGCTCATGGCGCTGGGCATTCTCGAAAAGTTCGACGTGTCGGGTCTTGCCGTCGACCGCGTGCATTCCCAGCACTTGCAGATCGAGGCGATGAAGCTTGCGTTTGCCGATCTCTACAAGTACGTTGCCGACCCGCGCTCGATGGAAGTCACGCCCGAGCAGATGCTCGACGACGCCTACCTGACGGCGCGTGCGAAGCTCATCAACCCCGATCGTGCATCGCAGTTCGACTTCGGCATGCCGAAGTCCGGTGGCACGATCTATCTGACATCGGCCGACGAGCAAGGCATGATGGTCAGCTTCATCCAGTCGAACTACATGGGCTTCGGTTCCGGCGTGGTGGTGCCCGATCTGGGCATTGCGCTGCAAAACCGCGGCTGCGGTTTCTCGATGGACCCGAAGTCGGCCAATGTCGTCGAGGGCGGCAAGCGGCCGTTCCACACGATCATTCCGGCGTTCCTGACGCAGAAGGTCGACGGCAAGCACGAGGCAGTGATGAGCTTCGGCGTGATGGGCGGCGACATGCAGCCGCAAGGCCATCTGCAATCGATCGTGCGGATGATCGACTACGGCCAGCAGCCGCAGGCGGCATGCGACGCGCCGCGCTGGAAGGTCAATCGCGACTTCACCGTCGATATCGAATCGACGCTCGACCGCGAAACGGTCGCCGGGCTGGTCGCGATGGGGCATCAGTTGAAGTCCATCGACGACCCGTATATGGATTTCGGCTCAGGCCAGTACATCTGGCGTCTGGATCGCAACGATCCGGATCGCGGCTACGTGGCCGCAAGCGACAGTCGCCGCGACGGCCTCGCCGCAGGCTTCTGAGCGAGCGGCGTTGCGGTAGTGCCGGCAGCGCCGGTGGTACGGTGTGTCTCACACTGCGCCGCCGGCGCCGTTGTCGTTTAAGGGCGACGGCCGGAACGATGCGCGGCATGAGGCACATAACGACGTTGGTGCGCGCTCACTCATATCGGATTCCTACACGGCGTTGCCGCATCGAGGATACGTGAAGCTTCTGTGGATTCATCGAATCGTCACAGTTCACCCGCAATAATCACGTCGCACGAGGAATCTACATAACTAATTCGGCGGCCGATCTACTGCGTCAACTCACGCGTGGCACCGGGCGCCGGTGCGACCCGGGGAAATGACGCAATGACGATCCGTCATCGAATAACGCTCTTGGTGATCCTGACGTTTGTCGCGCTCTCGATCATCGGTGGCTACGCGGTTTATCAGACCCGCGCCAGCGCTCACAAGGTGCGGCAAGTTACGGAAGGTGTGGTGCCGAGTGCGCTCGCTTCCGCCGATCTCGTCTCGCAAGTCAAGGCGGTGCAGATCGCCACGATGACGCTGGTCTACGCGCCGGACGACACTGTCGTTGAACAGGCGCTCGACACGCTCAAGAAGCTGCGCGGCGATATCGACCAGTCGCTTGCCCGTCAGGACGAAGGTGCCGCAAGCGACGCGCAAAAGGGGCTGGTCACGCAGGCCCGCGAGAGCGTCGAGAACTACTTCAACGCCATCAACGACACCGCCAAGCTCAAGCAGGCGGGCAAGACCGAGATGGCGCAGGCATTCCTCTTCGCGATGGTCGCGCAATATCGCGACGAACTCGAAGGCGTGGTCAACACGCTGCGCGTGGAGAAGAACCGCCAAAAAGACTTGGCCATTGCCACGCTCAACGACACGCTCTCGACCACCACGACGGCCATCGCCCTGGTGACGGGGCTGGCGATCGTGCTGCTCACTGCTATCGGCGCGTTGCTGTACCGCCAGATCACGCGGCCGCTCTCGCGCATGCAGGCGATGATGAGCGAGATCGCGAACAGCCAGGACTTCACCCGTCGCGTGCCGGTCGGACGCATGGATGAAATCGGGCATTCGATCGTGGCGTTCAACGGCATGATCGAGAAGATTCAGGAGCGTTCGGCGCAGCTCAAACAGAAGACGGCCGACATTCAGGCCATGTTGCAGAACATGCAGCAGGGCATTCTGACGGTCGTCGACGGATCGAAGGTGCACGGCGAATATTCCGCCTATCTCGAAGCGATCTTCGAGACGCAGGACATCGCCGGGCGTCCCGTCATGGAACTGGTCTTCGGCGACAGCGATCTCGGTTCGGATGCGCTCTCGCAGGTCGAAGCCGCCATCGACGCCTGTATCGGGCAGGACGCCATCAACTTCGCCTTCAACGAACACCTGCTGGTGGGCGAGATCGGCAAGCGCATGCCGGATGGCCGCATCAAGCAACTCGACCTGACGTGGTCGGCGATCACCGACGAGAGCGACACGATCCTGCGTCTGATGCTGTGCGTGCGCGACGTGACCGAACTGCGCGAACTCGCGGCCGAGGCCAATGAGCAGAAGCAGCGTCTGGAGATGATCGGCGAGATTCTGGCGGTGAGTCAGGAGAAGTTCCATCACTTCATCGAAAGCTCGACCGACTTCATTCGCGAGAACGAGCGCATCATCCGCAAGCACTCGCAAGCCGACAGCGCAGCCATTGCGGAGCTGTTCCGCAACATGCACACCATCAAGGGCAACGCGCGCACGTACAACCTGCAGTATCTGACGAACGTGGTGCACGAGACGGAGCAGCGCTATCACGATCTGCGCCAGCCCGATGTCGCTCGTCTGTGGGATCAGGACGGCCTGATGCGCGAACTCGAACGTGTGCGCGATGCCGTCGATACCTACGCGCACATCAATGAAATGAGCCTTGGGCGCAAGGGCCCGGGCCGAACCGCCGACGAACAGTCGATGGTGGTCGATCGCTCGCACATTCGCGCCAGCCTGCGCATGCTCGAAGCGGCCGATCCGAATGATCCGCTGCAACTCGTCGCCATGCGTGATGCCGTTCACCAGACGCTGCGTCTGCTGGGCACCGAAGGCGTGGGCGAAGCGCTGGGTGGTGTGCTGGATTCGCTGCCGTCGCTCGCCGGTGAGCTTGGCAAGCCGGCCCCGGCCGTGCGTATCGACGACAACGGCTATCGCCTGCGCTCTCCGGCCGTGCGAATTCTGCGCGACGTGTTCATGCACCTGCTGCGCAACTCGATGGATCACGGGCTGGAGGGGGCGGACGAGCGTCGCGCCAAAGGTAAGCCGGCGGCGGGCACCATCGACATTGAAGTCGGCCTCGATCACAACATGCTGCAAGTCACGCTCACCGATGACGGTCGTGGACTGGCGCTGCATCGCATCCGCAACATCGCCGTGCAGCGTGGCTGGATTACGGCCGAGACGTATGTGACGGACGAGCAGATCGCGCAGTTCATCTTCCGTCCGGGCTTCTCGACGGCGGCGCAAGTTACCGAAGTCTCTGGGCGCGGCGTAGGCATGGATGCCGTGCAGGACTTTGTGCGCCGCGAACACGGCCGCATCGAACTGCGCTTCACCGATGAGCGCAAGGGCGCCGAGTTCCGTCAGTTCCAGACCGTGGTGTGCCTGCCCGACAACCTCGTGGTCGATGGTTTCGACCTCAACAGTGTGGCGGCCGATGCCGTCGACCTGCCGGCGATCGAGGCCGACGACCGCGCCGCATCACGCGGCGATCTGTCGCGAGCCGACAAGGTCTGAGGCACTGCCGCACTGTTTGCAGGTTTGGCACAGTTGGCAAAGTAAGCACGTAGGGCGAGGGCGAGGCGGTGCAGACCTCAAGGGTCTGCGGCCGCCGCGCCGCTTTCGGAGACGAATGGAGTATGGACGCAGTGGAATGGCTGTTGGCAGGTGCCCTTGCCGGCGTGATCGGTGCAGGTGCGGTGGCGTTTGTCGCGCACCGCTGGCGCATGGCGCAGGCTACCGCACACTGGCGCGCGCTGACCAAGACGCACGATGAAGCACTGGAGCAAGCGCTGGAACGGGAGCGTCTGGCCGTCGCCAGCAAGGACGAAGGCGGACAGGCGAACGATGAGGCGCTCGCCGAATTGCAGGCGCGTCTGACGCAGGCGGAACTGGATTTGCAGGTGGCGCTCAAGTCGGAAGCGGCGGTGCTCGAGGCGAAGGGCCTTTGGCAAGCCGAGGCGGAGCGCATCGCGGGGGAAGCTGCGCGACTGCGCGGACTGGCCGCGACGTTCGAACGCTGGCACGAGCAGATGACCTCGCTCATGACGCAGAACCAGGATATGCACGCGAAAAACCACGAACTGGCGTCGATTGTGCGGCACGTGTTGATCGTGTCGCTCAATGCGTCCATCGAAGCGGCGCGTGCGGGTACGGCCGGACGCGGCTTCGGTATCGTCGCCAGCGAAGTGCGCGCGCTTGCTACGCGTTCCGAGGAGCTTTCAAAAAGCTACCGCGACAGCCTGCATCGCAACGACGTGACGACGACGGCGACGTTTCAGGACATTCAGGCGGGCGGCAAGATGATCGCGGCATCGCTCTCGAGCGTCGAATCGTTGGCGCAGCAGTTGCATTCCCGTCTTCACTAAGCAGGCAGGTTTCGTTGTGATCAGCGCTCACGCACGCGATAGTTTCGAACGCATTCTGAACAAGGCGGCACGCACGCGACTGCCCCGCACGCCGGACGCTTCGTGCGACATCGTGCCGCTCAAGGTCCGTCAGCCAGGCTCGGCCGCCATGGAGACCGACGTCGATCTGGTGACGCGGCACGCCAACGTGGTCGTGCTCACGATCTCGTCGATCGACTTTCGCATGTTGCTGGTGCTGCACTTCGACGAGGACGACGTCACCACGCGGTATTTCACGGGTGAGGATCAGGATAAGCCGTTTCGCGAAGTCTTCCTCGAAATCAGCAACCTCTGCTGCGGCGCGATCAATCAGGAACTGCTTGGTTACTTCCCCGATCTGGGCATGTCGACGCCCTACGTGCTGAGTGCACGCTGCGTGCCTCACCTCATGCAGCTCAGACCGAACCATCTGGCATCGTGGGATATCACGCTCGACGGCTCGGTGCGTCTGGCTGCCACGCTCTGCGTTTGCGCGCATGCCCCGCTCGACTTCAACGCCGAGGTCAGCGAGACGCAGGACAGCAGCGGCGAACTGGAAATGTTTTGAATCGGCGTACGCCATAGGAAATTACGACAATGAACCGAAGCACCCCCCGCGAGTCGGTCAGCCAGTTTTTGATCCTCGAAGATAGCGTCGAGCACGAATACCCCGAAGCGCTTGTGCGCGGCATGATCGATATTACCGATGGCGTGTTTCGCGGCCTGTTCGGTGACATCGCCATGAGCTGCGAGTCGCCCAGCGTGGTGCGCGATCGCATCATTTTTGGCGAAGTCTTCAGCCTGATTCCGCTCGAGAGCGCCTGGTGCCGCGGTTACATGATGATGCAGGCCGAACAGGTGCCGTTCATGCAACTGCTCGAACACACGGGCCGTTGCGAAGGTCAGGCAGGTTTTCGCGAACTCAACGGCATGCTCGGCGAGCTGACGAACCTGGTCTGGGGTGCATTCAAGAACCGCTACATGGGGGATCCGTCGGCGGTCGACCGTGCGCAGGTGCAAGTGCCGCTGCTCATCAATCACAAGCAGAAGTACATCTCGTTCGGCACCGACAACCCGCAGTTGTGCTTTGTCTATCGACTCACCGATCCGGTCAACGGACAGATCGTGACGTTGCATCAGCATTTCGTTTTCAGTCTCAACTGGTCGCCGGAAGCGTTTCGCGAAGCGGCGCAGGCGACGACTGAGCCCGTCGAGACCGGGGCGCTGGAACTGTTCTGAGATCCCGGCTCGCCAACCAACTACCCATTACACACAAGGACAACACCATGTCGAAGATTCTCGTGGTCGATGACTCGAGCACTGTGCGCGACGAAGTCGCGGGTTTCCTGCGCAAGAACGGCCTGGACGTGGACACGGCCGTCGACGGCAAGGACGGTCTGGCCAAGATGAAGGCCAGCCCGAGCGTGAAGCTCGTCATCAGCGACGTGAACATGCCGAATATGGACGGCCTGACGATGGTCGAGAAGATTCGCAGCGAACTCGCGAACAAGACCGTCAACGTGGTGATGCTGACCACGGAAAGCAGCCCGGCCATGAAGGAGCGCGGCAAGGCCGCCGGTGTGAAGGGCTGGATCGTCAAACCGTTCAAGGGCGATGCCGTGCTCGAGACGTTCCGCAAGCTCGCGAGCTGACGTCGTTTGCCCCGCCGGAGCGCATCCGATCCGCGTCTATCGGGGCGATCCGGCAGCGGCGCTCATCGTAGGGATGAATCGCAGGCGGACGGTCGCCACCGCACGGCGGCGGCGTTACACTGCTGACTTTCCCGCACTACGCGAAAATCTGCGCACGCCAGTTGCGCATCATCGCCTTC
>JARLJF010000032.1 GCA_031291335.1 Pandoraea sp.
GATTGCCCGCCGCCGATAACCAGCGTATCGACGCTTCGCAGCGATGCCGTATCGCGCCGACTCATGACATCTCCTCCTGATCCTCCTCGTCCTCTTCATCCTCTTCATAAAGATGCGCGAGCGGCCCCACCTGCCGAAAGTAACGTCCCGGCGATTCGCCGAAGGCGCGACGAAACATGGCAATAAAATTGCTGGGCGTGGAGTACCCGAGCGAATCGGCAATCGTGCCGACGGGCTCACCATTGGCCAACCGCTCAAGCGCACTCACCAATCGCGCCTGCTGCCGCCACTGCGTAAACCCCATCCCCGTCTCGGCGACGAAAAGCCGTCTGGCCGTGCGCGACGACATGCCCGCGCGCTGGGCCAGCATCTCGAGCGACGCGTGTCCGCCCAGATCATCGAGCACAGCACGCGCCACGCGCAGCACCCGGGCATCGGTCGGCATCGGCAAGCCGAGCGGCTCCGCCGGTGCACGCGCGATCTCGTCGACCAGCACCTGCGCAAGACGCAATTCGTCCTCCGTCAGCGCCTCGCGCGTCGCCCACGACACAGCCCGCTTGACCAGCGCCGCCAGCAACTCCGATACGCCAACCACGCAAGGCGCCGACGGCAACCCTGTGGCGGCATACGGCGCCACCAGCACGATCCATCCGCTGACGACCCCGCTGAACGACACGCGATGCGTTACCCCCGACGGAATCCAACCCGCACGATAGGGCGGCAGTACCCACGCGCCAAACGGCGTATGCACATGCACCAATCCCGAGTGGATGCAGAACAACTGGCCGCGCACGTGCGAATGCCAGTCCAGCTCGCGCGTGCCGATCCGGAAAAGACTGCGCTCATGGTCACGCCCGCCAAACGCCCACACCGGTGGGCCGTCAAGCCGGTCGTTCGGCTTGTACTTCGCGAATGGCGATTCGTCGAGCGACATCAGGTGCGTGTCGGGCCCGCTGTCCGGGGTATCTGGGCGCATCGCTTTGTCCGATCTGCATTGTTTTATGACCAAACGATGTTATCAGGTCAGCAAACAGCGCGCAGACAATGAGCGAAGTGCCACTGCTAGCCGCCTCCGGGCGGCGTATCCGAAATCATGTCTGCCTTGCATGTCACCATCATCGGCGCGGGTCTGGGCGGCCTGTGCCTCGCCCAAGGGCTGCGCCGCGCGGGAATTCCGTTCGACGTCTACGAACGCGACGACGCGCCCGCCGTCCGCTTCCAGGGCTATCGGCTGCGTATCGACGCCGACGGCCTCGACGCCCTCACCCAATGCCTGCCCGACGGCCACGTCGACCGGGTGCGCGAGCGCGCCGCCGTGGCACGCACCGGGGGACGCTTCGTCACCCCGCAACTCTGCGACGCCGATGTCGTCCTGCCGCCAAGCTGGCACGATGTGCACACCGATACCAGCATTGCCGAACATCGCCGGCGCAACCCGTCCGCCGCCGCACGCCGAGCGGCACCTCCCGACGGTATCCCCGGCGACGTCAGCCTGCACCGGCAGACGCTTCGCGAGATTCTGCTCGATGGCGTGCTCGATCGCGTTCACTTCGGCAAGTCGTTCTCGCGTACGACGACCACCGACGACGGACGACGCATCGCTCACTTCGAAGATGGGTCATGCAGTGCGCCGGGACTCGTCGTCGCGGCCGATGGAAGCCACTCCCGGGTACGCGAATACGTGCTGCCGGGTATGGCACCGCGTGACACCGGCAATGTCTGCATCTACGGCCTGACACCACTCTCCACCGCCCTGCTCGTGCTCATGGACAGCCACGGCGAAGCCACGATGATGGAAGGCAGCACGGTGGTGTTTGCCGACGGCTTCGCCGTCGTGATCGAGGCCATGCTGTTTCGCCGGCAGCCCGGCGGCCACGCCACCCAGGTCGATGCAACGCCCATCGCGCCCGACCGGATGCCGCTGTCGCCGGTGTCGGACTACCTCTACTGGGCTTTTATCGGCCCGTCGCAAACGCTGCTGGGTGCGCCTCGCGCGAATGCCGAGCTGTCCAGCCCGGCCCCTCTCGCTCGCATCGAAGCGCTGACCTATTCCTGGCATCCACACCTGCGCTCACTGTTTGCTCACGCCGTCTCCGACACCATCCGCACAATGCCCGTACGCAGCACCACCAGCCCGCTGCCATGGCAGGTCGACGGTGTCACCGGGCTGGGCGATGCCGTCCACACGATGAGTCCGGCAGGCGGGCTCGGCGCGAACACAGCCCTGCGCGACGCCGCGCAACTGGTCAGCTATCTGACCACGGTTGCACAAGGACACAGCACGTTGCCGCAAGCCATCGCCGCGTACGAGCGCGACATGGGCGAGCGGGCCCGCGAAGCCGTACGTCTGGCAGACGCAGGCGCCGCGCTGCTCAACGCCCGGCGCGTGCCGCCGCGCACCGCTGCGCAACCTGCCGTCGACGCCGTCCATTTATGAGCCACCCCCGCGCCCGTGTTACTTTTACGGCAACGTTACTGCGCGCAAGGAGTGACCATGTACACCGTAATGGGCATCACGGGGCGAGTTGGCGGCGTCATCGGGCACGATCTGCTCACGGCAGGTCTGCCA
>JARLJF010000003.1 GCA_031291335.1 Pandoraea sp.
CCGATGGCCGGGTTCGCACTGCGCGAGCCCGACAACGCACGGGCCAGAATGGCCACGTTGTCATAGCGAAGCACGTAACGGCCGAACGCATAGGTAAGGAGCAGCGGCACGATCGTGACGATCACCCCGGCCAGGAAGATCGAGATACCGCTTTGCTGCAGCGTCTGCCATGCCTGCGCGCCTGCCGACAGGCCGACGCAGGTCACGAAGGTCGCCAGGCCCAGTTCCTTGAGCAGCGAACTCGCGGCTAGCGGCATCGCACCGAAAGTCGGATGCTTGCCGCGCAGCCAGCCGAAGACCAACCCCGCGAGCAGTGCGCCGCCACCGCTGCCCAACGTGAGCGGAATACCGCCGACCTTGACCACGATGTAGCCGATCAGCAGGCCGACCACGATGCCGATCCCCATGTACACATAGTCGGTCTTCACCGAGTACGCGACCGGGTAGCCGGCTTCCTTCGCGGCGCGTTGCACGTCGCTGTCGGCACCGTACAGCGTGACCACGTCGCCGTGATAGACGATGGTGTCGTCGAGCACCGGCACGGGCTGGCCCATCCGCACGATCTTTGCGATGTACACCCCGTGCTTGACGTCGCGCTCCACGCCGGCCTTCAGTTCACCGAGCGTCTTGCCGTTGCCGCCCTTGCGTGCGAACACCACTTCCTGCATGCGCAGCGGAATGTCGAGATCGCGTGACGGCGGCTGCTCGTCGCCCAGCAGGCGCCACGCTTCGGTCGCTGCCTCACGGCGTCCGATGAGCATGACGTCGTCGCCCGCTTCCAGGACCAGGTCGTCGGTGGCGATGATGATCTTCCCGTTGCGGCGCAGACGCTCGATGGTCACACCGTCGGTCAATTGTCTTTCGACCTCGACCACGCGCTTGCCCGCGCCGGTCGTTACGCGATAGACGCGACCCACGAGCGCCGGCAGCGAATCGACCTGATCGGCGGAGAGCACCGTCTGGCCACCGGCCATGGCGAGTTCGGCCTTCTTTGCATCGTCCTTGAGCGTGCGGCCCATGAGCTTGGGCACGAGCGATGCGCACACGATGATCGCGCCGAGACTGCCGAAGATGTACGTGACGGCATAGCCGATAGCCACTTCCGATTGCAGACGCTTGACCTCGTCCGCAGGCAGGCCCAGACGCGAGATAGCGTCACCGGCCGTGCCAATGATGGCCGACTGCGTGAGACCGCCGCCGGCGACCCCCGCGGCAAGCCCCTTGTCGAAGCCGAAGATCTTGGCGCAGATCAGCACCGTGACCAGACCGGAGGCCGCGAGAAAGAGGGCCATGCCGATCTCGCGCAGTGTCTTGCGCGAAAGCGAGCTGAAGAACTGCGGACCGCTCTCGTAGCCCACGGCGTAGATGAAGAGCGCAAACATGATGCTCTTCACGCCCGCATCGACCGAGATACCGATCTGAGAGACCACAACGGCCACGAGCAGCGAACCGCCCACACCGCCTAACTGGAACGAACCGAACTTGATCGCCCCGATCGCGTACCCGAGGGCGAGCGATAGAAAGATCGCGACCTCCGGGACATGGTTAAGAATGCTATGCACGAGTTCCACGGCAGAACCTCCGTCAAGAAATAGGTGCGGCGACGGGTCGAGTCAGGGCTGCACCCCGGCCATCCCCATACGCCCTGTTGCGAATTAACGCGAAAACTGATGGGCGACGAAAACCACCGCCGGCCCCATAAGCGGCAGCAGCACGTTCGACAGGGCGTACGTCACCGTGTACCCCACGACGGGCAATGCGCTGTTTGCCGTTTGCACCACTGCGCTGATGGCAGGCGTGCTGGCCTGCTGACCGGCGATCGCACCGATGAGAATCGGTCCGTCGATACGCAGCAACTTGTGGCCGACCCAGAGCGACACGAGCGCCGGGATGAGCGATACGCAAATGCCCACGACCGGCAGCGCCAACCCGTGCTCACGCAGCAGCACGGCGGCTTGCGGCCCTGCCGACAGGCCAACGCAGACGACGAACACCGCCAGCCCCAGATCCTTGAGCAATTCATAGGCCGCAGGCGGGAACGTGCCCCACGTGGGACGCCGCGACAGCAACCAGCCGCTGGCCAGTCCCGAGAGCAGCGCGCCACCGCCTGAACCGAGCGTCATCGGCACGCCGCCCACGCGCACCGACAGATGTCCGATGCAAAGGCCGACGATCAGGGCAACGCCAACGAACACGAGACTCGTCTTGTTGCCATACGGCACCGGCTTGCCGAGCACCTCGCCCGCGCGCTCCACGTCGCTTAGCACGCCCTGCAGCGTGACCACGTCACCGCGTTGCAGCGCGATCTTGCCCAGCGACGGTAACTGCATGCCCATGCGCTTGACCGTCTTGACGAACACACCATGACGCACATCGACGGGCGCTTCGCGGCGCAGATCGTTCACCGTGCGACCCTCCGCGTCCTTGTTGGTCATCACGAAGTCACGCTCCACCAGCACGATCTCGTTCGTTTCGGTGCCAGCCACTTCGGGGCCGACGAGCGCGTGCGCTTCGATCATGGCGTCGCGCCGGCCAACCAGCAGCAGTTCGTCGTTCGGCTCAAGCGCGAGTCCTTGCGCGACAGGCACGGACGCCGATGCACGCCGCACCCGCTCGATGGCCACCCGCCCTTCGAAGGCGGCCTCCAGCGCAGCGACGGTGAGTCCCGGATGCGCCACGCGATAGCTGCGTCCCACCAGTTCGGGCGAGGCGGGGGCGCCCGCATCGCCGCCGTTCTCATCTTCCATTTCGCGCTCAAGCCGCGCGCTGTCCTGCTTCAGATCGATGCCCAGCAGGCGCGGCGCGATCAAGTTGGTGAACAGCACGATGGTGATGAGGCCGAACACGTACGTGAGCGTATAAGCGGTCACCACGTTGGCCTGAAGCGCCTTGAAGTCGTCGGGGGAAAAGCCGAGCCGGTTCAGGGCTTCGATCGCGGTGCCGACCATCGCGGACTCCGTCGCGGCACCGGCCGCCAGCCCGCCTGCCGTGCCCGGGTCCAGGCCGAGCAGCTTCACGGCGATCATTACGATGCCGAACACGAAGACCACTTCAATGATGGAGAGCACGCCGAAGCGCAGGCCACGCAGGTTCAGGTTCTCGACAAACTGCGGGCCGGCCGAAAAGCCCATGGCAAAGATGAAGAGCGCGAACGCGAAGTCCTTGAGCGAACCCTCGACCATGCAACCGGTCTGGCCGACGAGCAATGCGACAAGCAATGCCCCGCATACGCCCCCGAGTTGGATCGGACCGAGCTTGATGCGTCCGAGCAGTTGGCCCAGAACGACGCAGACGAATACGGTAATCAACGGTACGGCATCGAACAACGGAACTGAACACTGCATACAGGCTCCTGCCACATGTCACCCAAGGGTGACGGGCTGTACCGCGCTTCGCGACGCGGGTCCGGCATACGAGACTTCAGAAACGGCAGATCGACGTGGCAAGTGCCGCGCAGATCAAAGAGACAGCAGACCGTGCATGCGGTCTTACGTTATGCACCTGTGCGTGAATCCGCCAGGCGTTTGAGTGGGGACGGAAAGATATCGAACAACGCGCGCTACCCTCGGGGAGGCGCTCGAGACAATGCGAACGGTGTACATAGCGGATCCCAAAACGTTGAGACAACCCGATAATCGATTACGCCCTGTCTCCTCCCCAGAAGTCCCAGGGCGTTACACCATCAGCCGCCGGCGGTACATTCAAAATGCCTGCGCGACATGCGCCAACTTCACGCAATTCGTTGCACAAGTAATTTAAATTACGCTATCTGCGACTGTTCCGCGCTTCGTGGTGACGCGATGTCGGCATAGTGTTGTTCAACGTTCCGGACGTGTCAATATCTTTTCCGTAACGGCACCGGCTTGTGCCCGTCAAGTCTGCTTTTTATTAAACACATCGGATTGCTGACTAATACGGACAGCGCATCGCGCATGCAGGCGAGACGGTGTCGCACAGTGGCGCAGGATGAATTCGCGCCACTGTCGTCATCGCAATACGTCAAAGGAATGGATGAAAAACTTTCAAGCACTGCGGCAGCATGACGCATGCAAGACACGTGCAAGACACATGCATGAAGCATGCGGGACAAGTGCAGCATCACTTGGGTGCACGAATCTCGTGAATCGTGCCCGGTCCCCAGCCCGAGGACTCCCATGCGCCATCGCGCAAGGTCCACTCGTGATCGCCCGTCTCCTCCCAATGCGGCGGCGTGTAGCGCATGCCTGGCCGCTTGGGTTCCATATGACCGTCGACCCAGTCGTAGCGGCCGTCTCTCCATTGCCAGTAACCCGGCACCCAGAATTGCCCTTGCGGCGCCGCGTGCGGGTCTTCGAAGCGCGCGGGCGGCGGGCCACGTTGCAGCGTCACGTCGGCGAATACCGGCAGGCTTGCAAGACACAGAGCGACGGCAAGCGCATAGCGGCGGCGCGCCAGACGCGCGGTCGAGGGGATCGGTGAAATCTTGATGGACGAAAGCATTGAAAGCGACGAAGACGGCATACGCGGACTTTCATTGAAGGCGGAGAAGCTAGGCATTGTACCGTTCGCGTTCTGCACACGGACTCGCAGGGCTTCGCATCCGGACGTCTGTCAGACCTTATAATCGGCGCACTCATAACCCACCGCCTCGCGCGAATCGACGGTGCCGCCATGAACGGCCGCCGCACAGCTCACCCATGAACCCTGCCCCTGCGGCTGCCGGTCACCGGCAACTTCTTCGTCTGGCGGTGCCCATCGTGCTCGCCAATCTCACCCAGCCCCTGCTCTCGGCCGTCGATACCGCCGTCGCGGGTCACTTGCCGGGACCGGCCTATCTGGGCGGTGTCGCGCTCGGCGGCCTGCTGCTGAACCTGATCTTCTGGGGCTTCTCGTTCCTGCGCATGGGCACCACCGGTCTGGCCGCTCAGGCGTTCGGTGCGAACGACACCGAGGGCCTGCGCGACACGCTCGCGCGTGCGTTGGCCCTGGCATTTGCCATCGGCGCCGTCCTGCTGGTCTTTCGCAGCCCGCTGGTGTCGATCGGCGTGTCGTGGCTCGGGGGCAGCGAACAAGTGCAGGCGCTGGGCCGCGAATACGCGAGCATCCGCATCCTCGCCGCGCCGCTGGCGCTGGGTAACTATGTCGTGCTCGGCTATCTGCTGGCGTGTCAGCGCGTGCGGCAGGGGCTGGCCGTGCAGGTATTCATCAACCTCGTGAATATCGTGGCGGTACTCGTCTTCGTTCGCGGGTTCGGCTGGGGCGTTACAGGCATCGCCTCGGCGACAGCCCTGGCGGACGCACTGGGCTTCGCACTGGGCGCATGGCTGCTTTGGCTCGCCCGCACGCCCGGCCTGTCGCCACTGCGACTGACCACGCTTGTCGAGCGAAGCGCGCTGTGGCGTCTGTTGCGACTCAATTTCGATATCTTCTTGCGCACGCTGTTCCTGCAACTCGCCTTCGCATGGTTTGCCCGCGTCGGGGCGAGGCTCGGCGACACGACGCTTGCCGCCAACGCGCTGCTGCTGAACTTTCAGACGTTCATGGCCTACGGTCTCGACGGCTTCGCCCACGCGGCAGAAGCGCTGGTCGGCGCCTATGTCGGTGCGCGTCAACGCGAGGCCTTGCTGCATGCGATCCGGCTGTCGCTGGGATGGGCACTGGGCTGTGCCGTCGCGTTTGCGCTCGTCTACGCGCTGGCTGGCGGCGCCATCATCGACACGCTGACCGATCAACCCGCGCTACGCGAAGCTGCGCGCGAGTTCCTGCCATGGGCGGTACTCTCGCCGATCGTCGCGGTGTGGTGTTTCCAGCTCGACGGTGTGTTCATCGGGGCGACGCGAACACGCGAGTTGCTCTCGTCCTCACTGATCGGTCTGCTGGTGTTTGGCGCCGTGATGCCGCTCACGCTCGCGGCGTGGGGCAATCACGGCTTGTGGCTCGCGCTGCTGGCGTTTCTCGCCACACGCGGCGTCGTGCTGGGCCTCCTGCTGCCGCGCATCTGGCGCGGTCTTCCGCGACAGATCGCTTAACGCCCGCGACAGATATCGACAGACATCGACAGACATGGACAGGCGGCAGACGGCCGCCTGCCGCCTCACTCCCCGCGAATGCAGGCCAAGGCGGCGGCGTGCAGTTCGGCGTTCGCCGCGGCCAGCACGCGTCCCTGCGACGTCAGTGTGAGCGGCTTGCCTTCCCAATCGGTGATGACACCGCCCGCCGCCTCGACGACCGGCGCCACGGCCAGATAGTCGTAGGTCTGCAATCCGGCTTCCATGACAAGTTCGATGTGTCCGCTGGCGAGCAGCCCGTAGGCGTAGCAATCGCCCCCGAAGCGGCGACGGCTCACGGCCTTCGTCAGACGCTCGAATTGCCCATACTCCGCCGCATCGAAGATGTCGGGCGACGTCGCATACACGGTCGCCTCAGACAGCGCCGTCACGGGGCTGGGGCGGCATGGCTCATCGCCGAAGCGGGCTTCCTGCACGCCGCTGGCGGCGTCGTTGATACCGACCCAGCGCTCGCCCGTCGCCGGTATGTCGATCAGACCGACGACCGGCTTGCCGTTGTGCAGCAGGGCCAGCAAGGTGCCCCACAGCGGGTGGCCCGTGATGAAGCTGCGCGTGCCGTCGATGGGATCGACCGACCAGACGAACTCGGCGTCCACGCCGCGCTTGCCGAACTCTTCGCCCCAAATGCCGTGCGACGGATAGCGCGCCGCGATCTTCTCGCGCAGGGCGGTTTCGACTGCGCGATCGGCGATCGTGACCGGGCTCTCGTCCGCCTTGTCGTCGACGGCCAGACGCCGGCGGAACCAGCCCAGCGATAGCGGCCTGACGGCATCGGCCAGCGAAGCTGCGAAAGCCGCGTATTCGGCAACAGCGGGAACGGACGACATGCACGAATCTCCTGCAAAAGTGCCGCGCGCAGCGGCAAGAAGGGAAAACAATGACGAATGGCGATCATACGCGTTCGCGGGCCGGGTTAGGCACTTGCCATCGCGATCCGTCACGAGCGCCCTGAACTGGTGCAAATTTGCTATGCTCGCGGCCTGATCCGGGCCAAGCCCCTCCCCCAAAGCCTCATTTCACAGGACACCCATGCTTTCCGGTCGCGGCGTGATGCTCTCTGTCTCGGCGTCGGTCATGTTCGCCGTCATGCCCGCGCTCGTCTCGCAGTTGGCGCCCCTGTCCGGGCTGGACGTGTTCGCCTGGCGCATTCTGCTCACACTGCCCGGCACGCTCGTTATCGTGACGGTGCTGCGTCGCTGGCATGTGCTCGGCCGCACGATGTCCCACGTACTGCACCGCCCGGCGCTGCTGGGCGCGGTATTGCTTTGCGCCGCGCTATTGAGCGTTCAGCTCTGGTTGTTCGTCTGGGCCCCGCTCCAACAGCGCCTGCTCGACGTGTCCCTTGGCTACTTCCTGTTGCCGCTCACCATGGTGCTGGCCGGCCGCACGGTCTATCAGGAGCGCCTCAACCCGTTGCAGACGGCCGCCGTGATTGCCGCCGTGCTGGGCGTCGCGCATGAACTCTGGGCCACGCGCGCCCTGTCGTGGGTCACGGCACTCATCATGTTCGGCTATCCGCCCTACTTCATGCTGCGCCGCCGGCTGCGGCTCGACGCGCTCAGCGGCTTCATCATGGAACTGCTCGCCATGGCCCCGGTGGCCGCCGTTCTGCTCTGGCAGGCGTGGGCGCAAAACGCCATGGTGCTCGGCGAACCCCGCTACTGGCTCTGGCTGCCTGCGCTGGGCCTGCTGAGTGCCGGGGCGCTGGCGAGCACACTGGGTGCCGCGCGCATGCTCCCCATCGGGCTTTACGGCATTCTCGGTTACGTAGAGCCGGTGCTGCTCTTCGCGGTGTCGATCTTCCTGCTCGACGAGCCTTTCACGGCACGCGGCCTGTGGACGTACGCCCCGATCTGGCTCGGCGTTGCGCTCATCGTGTTCGACAGCCTGCGCACGCTGCGCCGCCAGCGGCTCGCCAGTGCAGCGTCACGGGCGGGCGCGGCGCACTAAGTGCACTGAGCAAAGCAGGCACACTGAGGCAAACCAAGGGCCCGACAAGGCCGCTTCAGACGTATCCCAAGCTTGCACTTGCACGCCTGCGCGGTCATGACGGCGCGTTATACTCGCGAGAGCTTGTAAGACGACCATTATGAAAAATCTCGCCAAGATCGCCATTCTGCTTTCCTCGGGGCTTCTCACCGGCACGCTGTCCGCGTGCGGCTCGTCTGCGCCGCTATTCACCTCGGACGGACGTCCCACTCAGCAAATCCAGTGTTCGGCCAGCAGTGCCGGCGACTGCGACCAGCGCGCCCGCACCCAGTGCCTGCAAAAGGGCTACGACGTGCTCACGCGCGACGTGGGTGGTGGCGTCGCCAATCTCGTGATCGCCTGCCAGCCGAACTAAGCCTGCGCGCGTTCCGGAATCCGAAACAGCCTGCGCCCCCGGGCGCGTGTCGCCTTGGCATGCACGCAACGGCCGTTGCCATTACGATGCGTTATTGCGTGCGGTCAATCCCGTGTCATTTCGCGGGATGACTTTCGATACACGCAATGCGAGAATAAAAAGCATCCCAACGGATTGCCGCGCATCGCAGTCTCGATGTACCCCTGCGGCAACACGCTAGCCTTCACGCATTTCCAGCCCAAAGAGGACACCATCATGTACGAACGCATTCTGGTCTCGATCGACGGCAGTACCCCCTCGAACCGCGCCATTGACGAAGCCGTCAAGCTCGTGGCGCTCAGCCAGGGCAAGATTCGCCTGGTGTCGGTCGTCCCCTCGCTTGCCAACGCCTACGCTGCCGGCGCCTACAGCGGCTTCGTGCCGCTGGAAAGCCAGGAGTCGTTCGAGAAGGAAACGGACGAGATTCTCGCCACGGCACAAGCCGACCTGAAAAAGCGCGGTGTCGATGCCGAGACGAAGCACGTCACGCTGGACGCCGGCACCGATGAAATCGCCGACGCCGTACTGCGCGAAGCGCAGGAATGGAACGCCGACGTGATCGTGCTCGGCACGCACGGCCGCCGCGGGATCAATCGTCTGCTGCTGGGTAGCGTGGCCGAAACGCTGCTGCGCATCACCACGCTGCCGGTCCTGCTGGTCAAGGCCGCCGACAAGTAAATCGAGAAATCGGCCGACAAGTCAGTCGGCAAGCCACGCCGGTCTGATTCCGTATCGTCCGGTGACAAACGAAACGGCACGCACCTCGGCGTGCCGTTTTGCTTTTGCGCAGATGAATTCGCCCGCTCCCCGGCGCGTCGCCGCTCAGCGAATACCGGCTCGCATGAACGACTGCACGAACTGACGCTGGAAGAGAAGGAAGGCGATGAACAACGGCGCGGCGGTCATCAACGTGGCGGCCGTGATCATCGACCAGTCGATCCCTTGATCGGTCGACGCAAACACCTGCAAACCGACCGTCAGCGGACGCGCCTCGACAGAGTTCGTGACGATGAGCGGCCACAGGAAGTTGTTCCAGTGGTGACTGATCGACACCAGCGCGTAAGCAACATACACCGGACGCGCGAGCGGCACATACACACGCCACAGCACCTGCCACGCGTTGGCGCCTTCCACGCGCGCGGCGTCGTCCAGTTCGCGCGGCACCGTCTTGAACGCCTGACGCAACAGGAAGATGCCGAACGCCGATGCGAAATACGGCAATGCAATGCCCAAGATCGTGTCACGCAGCCCCATCCACGCGATCGTGCGGTAGTTCTCGACGATGAGCACGTCGGGCATGACCATCAACTGCAGCAACACGATCATGAACGCCACCTCGCTGCCGCGAAACGTGAAGCGCGCGAAGGCATAAGCCGCGAGCGTCGCCAGCACGAGTTGCGCGGCGAGGATCACCGTCACCAGCACGAACGTATTGATGAGATAGCGCCCGAACGGCGCGGCCTGCCACGCGTTCACGAAATTCTCGAGCGTGAGCGGCGCGCTCAGCGAAAAGCGCGTGGCGTAAGCCGACGGATGAAACGCGCTCCAGAAGGCATAGAGCAACGGCAGCAGCCACAGCAGGCCGAGCAGCCAGGCACCGGCAACGTCGATCAGGTTCGCCTGACCGTTCGCGGAAAACGCCGGGAGGGCGGCACGTGGCTTTGCAGGCGTGCCCTTGGCGGAAGTCGGGCTGGCGGAGGTCGTCATTGATAGTGCGTGCGTGAGTCGAGCAGACGGAATTTCACAAAAGCGACGATGGCGAGCAGCGTGAGCAAGACCACCGTAAGCGCCGCCGCGTAAGACGTATCCCAGAAGCTGAAAGCCACTTGATAGATGTAGTACAGCAGCAATTGCGTGGCGTTGTCGGGGCCACCGCGCGTCATCACGACAATGTGATCGACCAGGCGGAACGCGTTGATCACGGCATTGATCACCACGAACACGGTCGTGGGCATCAACAGCGGCCACTGCACGCGACGGAAGAACTGCCAGCGCGACGCCCCTTCAAGGGCCGCCGCCTCGGCAAGCGTCGGCGAAATCTGTTGCAGCGCGGCCAGATAGAAAATCATGAAGAACCCGGCTTCTTTCCAGATCGTCACGATCATCAACGCGGGCAGCGCCGTGCTCGGCTGGCCGAGCCAATTGTGATCGCCCCAGCCCAACGCCTGCGAAATCTGCGCGATCAGGCCGTACTGCGGCGTATAGAAGAACAGCCAGATGTTCGCCACCGCAATCATCGGCAGAATCGCGGGCGTGAAATACGCCAGACGCAACAGCGCACGCCCCGGCACCTGACGGTGCACCCACAGCGCCATGGCAATCGATAGCACAATGGCCGCAGGCACGGTAATGAGCGCAAACAGCAGGTTGTTGCGCAGCGCCTGCCAGAAGACGGGATCTTCGACCAGAAGCTGGTAATTCTCGGCGCCGACGAACACGGACGGCACCCCGCCACGAGCCGTCGAGAAAAAGCTGTGCCACAGCGTAGCGACAGCCGGATAGTGGGTGAAGGCGACGAGCAGCACCAGCGCCGGTAACAGCAGCAGCCAGGGCACCCACGAAGCAGAGGAACGATTCATCGACGGTCCATCGATTCAACACCGGGGGCCGGTACCGGCGGTTGCATCACCGCAAAGTGCCGGCCCCACATTTCAACGAAACTTCAACGAAACTTCAACGAGCGTACGGACGCAGGATGCGATCGGCCTCGCGTTGCGCATCGTCCAGCGCCTGCTTCGGCGACTTGGTACCGGTGAGCGCGGCTTGCAGGGCATCGTTAAGCGCCTTCGTCACGCGCTGATTGTCATGCGTGGAGAATTCGGCCACGCTCACACCGAGCTGGTCGCGCGCCACAGCGGCAGCGGGCACCTTCTGCACGTACTGCTTCATCACCGGGGTCTCCCATGCGGCCGGCGTCACCGCAACGTAGCCCGTATCGATGCCGAACTGCGCCGCACGCTCAGGCGTGGTGGCCCACTTGATGAACGTCATCGCCGCCTGCTTCTCTTCCGGCGAGGTCTTCTTGAACACGTAGAAGTTGCCACCGCCGGTCGGGCTGCCGCCGCGCACCTTGGTCGGCATCTTGCCAACGCCGAACGGGAACGTGGCATTGGTGCGGATGTTGGTCAGGTTGCCCGTCGTGGTGTAGATGATGGCAGTCTTCTTCTCGAGGAAGTCCTTCGGCGTGGTGCCCCACTCGATCGCGCCCGACGGCATGGCCTTGTACTTCGCCGCGAGATCCACCCAGTACTGCAGCGACTCGACCGCCTGCGGTGCGTTGAGGAACGTCTTGGTGCCTGCCGGATTCATCAGTTCGATACCGGCCGGCGTGGTGAACGCCTGGAACAGCCAGTAGGCGAAGCCCACGGACGGCACCTTGATACCCCACTGCGTCACATTGCCCGAGGCGTCGCGCTTGGTGAGCTTCTGGGCGTAGCTGGTCAGCTCGGCCCAGTTCGCCGGTGCGCGATCCGGGTCGAGACCGGCCTCGCGGAACATGTCCTTGTTCCAGTACATGACGATGGTCGAGCGCTGGAACGGCACGCCCCAGGTGTGACCGTTGATGCGCGAGTTCAGCATCAGCGCCGGGTAGAAGCCGTCGAGCCACTGCTTGTCAGCGGCCGTATTCGCAATGCTGTCGATGGGCACCACGGCGTCTTCGTCGATCAGCGTGAAGACGTCGGCCGCCGCCAGCACGGCCAGTTGCGGCGGCGTGCCGGCCTTCGCGGCGGTCAGCGCCTTGACCACGGAGTCCTGATACGTGCCCGCATACACCGGCTTGACCTTGATGTTCGGATGATCCTTCTCGAAGTCCGCCACCAGATCATTGATGATCTTCGTGACCGGGCCGCCCACGGCGACCGGGTAGTAGAACGTGAGTTCGACCGGCTTCTGCTGCGCCATGGCCGAGCCCGTCAGGCCGCCCAATGCCAGCGTGGCCAGACTGGCCGCAAACGTTTTCAGAATCGTGCGTCGCATGTCGCTTGGTTCCCCATGTAAGCGTTGTGGTGGTGTGACTGTTGTCCGGTGCCTAATTCCCGATGCCAGACGCCTGACGCCGGATGTCCGGCCTTCTGGTCGCCGCGCCGGGGATCGACTCGCATCGATTCGGCGCCGATAGCGGCGGGCCGGTGATCAGACGTGTTGTTCGGGATTGAGCGAGGTGAGTGCTGTTGCGGCCAGCGGCGTGGCCACCCGTTCGGCGTTTGACGCAGCGCCCGCGCCGGCACCCACCGGCTCGGCGACGTCCGTCGTTCGCCAGTTCGCCGCGCCCACCGAGACACTCGCGCCCGTCGTCGCGTCGAACAGATGCTGGTCGGCCGCGTCCCATTGCAGACCGATGGCTTCGCCCGGTGCAAACGGACGATGGCCCGGCACACGCGTGGCGACTTCGCCCGCGTCGCCTAGCGTGCAGGCAACGAGCGTGTCCGCCCCCAGATATTCGACAGCGCTCACCGTGGCGAGCACCGCGCCCACCGATGTCGGCGGCACCGCATGCACATGCTCCGGGCGCAGGCCGAGCAACGCCGTGTCCAGTGCGCCCGCCGAGGCCAGCGCCGGACCGGTCTGTCCGGCAGGCACGAGCGCATCGCCGTGACGCACGAGGCGTAGCAACTGCATCGGCGGCGTGCCGATGAAGCTCGCGGCGAAACGGGTGGCGGGGGTGGCGTAGAGCGTGTGCGGCGCACCGCTTTGTTCAATGCGACCGTCGCGCAGCAACACGACCTGATCGGCCATGCTCATCGCTTCGGTTTGATCGTGGGTCACGTAGACGAGCGTCATGCCGAGCTGCTGTTGCAGCGCGCGGATCTCGCGACGCATCTCCTGACGCAGTTGCGCATCGAGATTCGAGAGCGGCTCGTCCATCAGGCAGACCGATGTCTCGGCGATCACGGCGCGCCCCAGGGCCACGCGCTGTTGCTGGCCGCCCGAGAGTTGTGACGGCTTACGTTCCAGATACGGCTCGAGCCCGAGCAGCGATGCCACGCGCGCCAGACGCTGCGGATAATCGCGCGCCGGCTCGCCGCGCACACGCAACCCGAACAGCAGATTCTCGCGCACCGACAGATGCGGGAAGAGCGCGTACGACTGGAACACCATCGAGAGTTTGCGACGGGCAGGCGGCAGTCCGGTCACGTCGATGCCGCCGAGCAGAATGCGTCCGGTGCTGGGCGTATCGAGGCCCGCGATCATGCGCAGCAACGTCGACTTGCCGCACCCTGACGGGCCGAGCAGCACCACCAACGAGCCGGCGTCGGCCGCGAAGCTCACATCTTGAAGCGCGTGTGTATTGCCCCACTGCTTGCTGACGGATTCGATGACGAGCGATGACATGGCGGATGTGTGCAGCGCCGCCAGCAGGTCATGCAGGCGGCTGGATCGGAAAACCCCGACCATAACCGGCTATCGATGGCAGTTTGATGACACCACACGTCCTTCACAGTGACGCAGGCGGCAGACACGACGGTATCAGGCAGCCGGTCAGGTGACCGGACACCGCATCACGTTCGCAGGTGCTGAGAAAGAAAGAGAGAAGCGAGGGGGAGCGCGAGGCGAAAAACGAAGGGGCGACGGTAGCAGCATGCGCCCTCAGGCGCGTGCCGCTACCTATCTGCGCATCGATCAGGCGGCGGCCTGACGACGTTTGGCGCGCAGCAGCGCCTTGGAGATGATGCGCGTCTCGGACGTGGCGGCACCGGTGCTACGCGCTACGGCATCGCGGAAGAAGCGGCGCGTCTCGTCGGCAACGGTCTCGCGCTCGTTGTCCATCGTCAGAATGTGATAGCTCTCGCCGAGCAGGCACTTCTGCTTCACCTGAGACGACACACCGTTGTAGACGATGCGCGCATTGTGCGGACTGGACGTGTCGTCATCCACCGCGTGAACGATGAGGCAATCGGCCGTCACACGATTGAGCCGATCGCGCACATGCGCCGCCAAGCGACGCGCGTTGTACAGGTGTGCCAGCGGCAACGAGGCCGAGCCGATTTCGGAGGCGTCGTGCAGCGACATCGACTTCGCCACGCGCGCGCGCAACGCTTCATTCTTCAGGCCGTACGGCGCCTTCTCCTGATAGCGATAGCGATGACGGAACGGCGTGTGGTAGATCAGATCGATGAGCGGGTAATACCAGGGAATGGTCCAGCCGTCGTAGACGAGCGTGACGGCCAGCAGCGAAAGCGCCGTGATATCCGGTTCTTCCTCGGCGACGGCAAGACTCAGCGTCGCCCCCATGCTCAGGCCGCATATCGACACGGTTGCATGCGTGTCGCGCAATTCGCGATACTTCGCCCGCGCGGCAGCGATCCACGAGCGCCAGTCGGTGCACGGCGTGCCGAGTCCGTAGCCCTCGATATGCGGCACCGACACGGTGTAACCGTCGCGATGCAACGCTTTCGCCACGGGGCGCATTTCGAGCGGTGTGCTCGACAGGCCCGGTAACAGCAGTACCGCGTGCTCGCCGCCCTTGTAGAAAATATCGTCCTGGAACATCTCAAACTCCGCCAGAGACGACCGGCGTCTCGATAACATCACGCGCATTGGCCGCCGGCGTGAGCGTATGCAACGGCGTGACCGGACGCACCGCCGGCCCCGCATGCAAACGCAGAATCACGTAGGTGCCGACATGGGCGCGGAAATACTGTAATTCGCAGTGGAACATTTCATAGCCGCCTTCCCGGGTCCGCATGCGCAGGTTGTGCGCACCGTGCTGAGGACGATCGCCATCGGCGCTAAACAGCCCCGCCAGACGCAATGCATCTTCCGGATGCAGCAATGCACGCAGCCCTTCGCGCTTGACGACTTCGGGCGTCACGCCCGTGGCCCGGCGGAAATGCTCGTCGACGAACTCGTAATGCGTTGCCGGATTGGCCAGATAGAAGATGGTATCAAGGTGCTTCGTCAGATACGTCATCAAGGCGTTGCCCAACTGCACCGAGTCGGACAACAACATGCGCTCGTTCTCGGCGCGCAGCAACATCTCGTAGCGCGTCTGTGCGACTTCCGCGATCAGCTCGGCGCGGTACTGGGCACGACGCAGGCGCTCGATCAGCACGACGGCGAGCGGCGTAATCATCAGGAAGCCCGTAACGATCAGCGCATCGCGGCGATCAAGCTCCGCGATGTCACGAAATGGCGGGACAAAGAAGAAGTCGAAAATCGGGATGCTGATGAACATCGCCATGATCGCCGGCCCCAGGCCCCACAGGAATTCGACGATGATGACCGCGCAGGCGAAAAAGAGGCCCGGCATCGAGTGATCGAGCACCGGATGCAGCAGGCTGCGAACAAGAAACGCAGCAAGTACCACCAATAACGCACCGACGTAACGCTTGGCGCCGGGCTCCGCCCAACGTCGGGCGTTTCTGATATCCATGATTCACCGCCGGGACTTGCCGGCATTCAATAATCCGAAGGTGCGCCCCATAGTGCGGCGCAGCTGTTACAAAATATTACGGATTATCGCATGCCGGGCCTTGACGTCCCGCAATGGCGAACCCGTATTCAGTAGCGCCTTAACAACACGGGAATAGCAGAGCCAGCATTGGCGCGGCTGAGCGGTCAATGTCCGGTCGGTTGACAGGGAATACCACGTCGGTGGCCGGTGTCAAAACGCGGCGAAAAACCCCGACGACCGCAGGGGCGATCAGCGGCTTGGCAAGGGCTGGTAAGGCTGCGTAAGGCTCGGCAGTCAGTCTTGTTGCCCCCTCATTGCCCTCACCGCCCTCACCGCCCTCACCGCCCTCACCGCAGCATGAACGACATGGCCGACAGGCAGTTCAATACCCTCACCGCGGCCTCGACGCTGGGCGCCACGTACTGCAACGTGACGCCATCGACACGTTCGAGCGTCGGCCACTGACAGAAAAGATCGGCGAGCGCCGTGGTCTGCGCCTGCAGACGCACTTCGACGGGCGTCTCCACCTTGCACGCGTGCCACTTGCGCGGGTCCGCAAGCGACTCCTTAGCGGCGTCGCGAATCAGGTCGCACGACTGGCTCGGGCTGAGCGTCATGCCGCTACCCTGCCCCCAGGCCGCCTTCGTCTGGACGAAACGCGCATGCGGAAAGATCAGTTGCGTTTCCTCGCAGAAAACATCGTCGCCGCTCGCCATGACCATCGGCACGCCACGCTCCCCCGCGAGCGCACCGTACAACATGGCCTCGCTTGCTTCCACGCCCCCCAGCCACACGCGCGCAAAAGCGAAGCTGTTGATCGTGTGCGCCAGAATGCCGGCGCTCTGCGCCTTGCCGTGGTACCCGATCATGAACAGTGCGTCGCAGCCGGCTTCCACCCCGGACACCATGCCGAGATAGCGCGGCTTGCCCAGCACGAGGCGGGCGCGGGGATCGAGTTCGTCGGGCAGCAGGTTGCGAAATCCGCCATGGGAATCGTTCACCATGACTTCGGTTGCCCCGCCGGCGAACGCCCCTTCGACAGCCGCGTTGGCTTCGCGCGTCATCCAGCGCCGGGCGCGTTCGTATTCGCCGTTGCCCGCACGGGTCTGCTCGACGTGAAAAACGCCCGCAACCCCTTCAATGTCGGTGGAGATCAGAATTCGCATGATGTCAGTTAAAGAGAGGAAGGCTCACAGCGTGGCCCAGTCGGGCAGCACGTCGGCCAGCGCGCGCCGCACATGAGCGTCGCGCCCGAGTACGGACTCGGCCGCAAAGAGCGCGTGCAGGATCGCCTGTTCGGTCGCGTCGGCCGTGGCCTGAAAAATCGGATCGAGTAACGCGTCGGGCAGGAGGGCTGCGGGCGCGACACGGCCCATCGCATCGTGCGCCACCGTGTAAGCCGTGGTGAAGGCCAGCGCGACATCGCCGCTGCCGTGCCCGTACACCGAACCGGTACGCGCCAGTCCCGCGCCCGTGCGCGTGGCGACGCGACGCAACTGACGTGCATCGAGCGGTGCGTCGGTGGCGACCAGCATGATGATGGAACCGCGCTCGGGCGCCGCGCTCAACTCAGGCTGTGCCAGACGCTCGTCGAGCACCGGCCCGACGTGACGCCCGGCGATCGTCAGTTGCGAGGGGCGGCCGAAGTTCGACAGTACTAGCACGCCGACGGTAAACGTCTGCCCCGTCGTCTCCACGACACGCGACGCGGAGCCGATACCGCCCTTCAGGCCGAAGCTCGACATGCCGCGTCCGGCACCCACCGCGCCCTGCTCCATCTCGGATGACGCATTGGCCAGCGCCTGCGCGTAGTGCGCCTCGGTCACGGCGAACGCCTGCATGTCGTTGAGGTAGCCGTCGTTACACTCGAGAACGGTCGGATTCAGCGACGGACTGCCCCGACCGATGTTCGGATTCGCGGCGATTGCCGCGCGCAACTGACCAAGCACCACATGGCTGACGGAGAACGTATTGGTCAGCGCCACTGGAGATTCGATGACGCCGAGTTCATCGATCTGCATCAGACCGACGCTCTTGCCAAAACCATTGATGACAGCGGCCGCGGCCGGGATCTTGGTGCGAAACGGATCCCAGCGCACATCGGGGGATGTCGCCCCGCCGGAGGCACTCGCGGCGTCAGCCGGTGTCGGACATACCACCGTCACCCCCGTCTGCAACGGGCCGTCCGCGAGCGTGAAGTGACCGACGAAAACGCCAGGCACGTCCGTGATCGTCTGGCGCGGCCCCGCAGGCAGAAGCCCTACATGGGGCGCACCGAACAACGCTTCGCGAGGGTCTGACGATGGCGTCATGTCGCGCTCCTACACTGAGGTCAATGAGGACATAGGGTCAATGGGCCGATGGGTCAATGGCGGTCCAGCTTCGGATCGAGCGCGTCGCGCAGGCCGTCCCCCAACAGGTTGAATGCGAGCACGGTCAGGAAAATGGCCAGACTCGGGAAGATCGCGATGTGCGGCGCGTTGACCATATCGGCACGCGCCTCGTTGAGCATCGCGCCCCACTCGGGGGTGGGCGGCTGCGCCCCCAGACCGAGGAACGACAGGCTGGCGGCGGTGATGATCGAGGTGCCGATACGCATCGAGAAATACACCACGATGGACGACACCGTGCCCGGCAGAATGTGCCGCATGATGATCGTCCAGTCCGACGCGCCGATCGAGCGTGCCGCTTCGATATACGTCAGTTGCTTGAGCACCAGCGTGTTGCCGCGCACGAGTCGCGCAAACGCCGGAATCGAGAAGATGGCGACGGCGACGATCACGTTCACCATGCCGTTACCCAGCACGGCCACCACACCGATGGCGAGCAGAATGCCCGGGAAAGCGAACAGCACGTCGGAAATGCGCATGACGATGCGATCCCACCAGCCTTCGTAGTAGCCCGCGAGCAGGCCGAGCAACGTGCCGATCACGGCACCGATCGCGACCGAACCGAAACCGGCGGCAAGCGAAATTCGCGTGCCCACGAGCACACGACTGAAGATGTCGCGCCCCAGCGAGTCGACGCCGAACCAATGCTTCGACGACGGCCCGGCGTTGAGCGCGTCGTAGTCGAAGAAGTTCTCCGGATCGAACGGCACGAGATGCGGCGCGAGGATCGCGATGATGACCAGCACCAGCACGAACGCGCCGGCAACCATGGCGATGTGCTGCTTCTTGAATTTGCGCCAGAATTCGCGCCACGGCGTGCGTACGCGATTGCTGCTGGCAGCGGCGGCGGTGTTGGTGGCAGTAGTCGGTTGACCCGCGTTCATGATGCGTGCCTCACTTGTAGCGAATGGTCGGGTTGATGACGGCGTACAGCACGTCGACCACGAGGTTGATCAGAATGAACTCGAGCGAGAACAGCAGTACCAGTGCCTGAATCACCGGGTAGTCACGCATCTCGACCGAATCGATCAGCAGACGCCCGAGTCCCGGCCAGTTGAACACCACCTCGACGACGATCGAGCCGCCGAGCAAAAAGCCGAACTGCAACCCCATCATCGTGACGACGGGAATCATGGCATTACGCAGCGCGTGCTTGAACACCACGTGCATTTCGTTGAGCCCCTTCGCGCGCGCCGTGCGCACGAAGTCCTCATGAAGCACTTCGACGAACGCCGAGCGGGTAAAGCGCGCCATCACGGCCGCCACCGCGGCACCCAGCGTGATCGAAGGCAGGATGTAGCTCTTCCAGGAATCGGCGCCTATCGTGGGCAGCCATCCGAGCTGCACCGAGAAAACCTGCATCAGCAACATCCCCAGCGCGAAGGCCGGGAACGAGATGCCCGAGACCGCGAACGTCATGCCCAGCCGGTCGGGCCAGCGATTGCGCCAGACGGCGGACGCCACGCCCAGTCCCATGCCGATGATCACCGACCAGATCATGCTCACCAGCGTGAGCCAGAACGTCGGCATGAAGCGGCTGCCGATCTCCTCCGAGACCGGTTGCTTGCTGCGCATCGACAAACCGAAGTCACCCCGCACCGCGTGCGTGATGAAGTGGGTGAATTGCGTGAGCAGCGGCTTGTCGAGGCCGAGATCCTGACGCACCAGCGTCACGGTCGCCTCGTCCGCCTGCGGGCCGGCAGCCAGACGCGCCGGATCGCCCGGCAACATGTGCACGAAGCCGAACACCAGCACTGCCACGATCAGCAGCGTGGGAATCAGGCCGAGCAGGCGTTTGAGAAAGTAATTGAGCATCGCAGTCTTGCCGAACGTCTTGCCAAACCATGTCTTGCGGTAAGCCGCGCCGCCAGCCTATGCGGCGGCGCGGACACTTCACACTTGCGCGTGATGCTTACTTCATCGAAATGTCGGTGAAGTTGAACGAGCCGTCAGGCATCGTGTACACCCCCGACAGGTTCTTATTGCGTGCGTACAGCAGCTTTTCCGTCACGAGGAACGCCCACGGCGCATCGTTCCAGATCTTTTGCTGAGCGTCCGTGTAGAGCTTGGTCTTCTCGGCACGATCGGTCGTGAGCAGCGCCTTGTTGAAGTCCGCATCCACCGCGTCGTTCTTGTAGTACGCCGTGTTGAACAGCTTCGGCGGGAACGACTCGGAGGCCAGCAACGGACGCAGTGCCCAGTCGGCTTCGCCCGTCGACGACGACCAGCCCACGTAGTACATGCGCACCGGGGCCTTGTCGGGGTCCGGTGCCGACTCGACCAGCTCGACACGTTGACCGGCTTCCAGTGCACGCACCTGCGCCTTGATGCCCACTTGCGCCAGTTGCTGCTGCACGAACTGGATCACCTTCTGTGCGGTCGTGAAGGTGTAGGCCGACCACAGCGTCGTCTCGAAGCCGTTCGGATAGCCCGCTTCCTTGAGCAGCTCCTTCGCCTTGGCTGGGTTGTACGGCCACGGACCCGTCTTGGCCGCGTAGTCGACGCCCTTCGGCACCACCCCTTCGGCCGGCGTGGCGTAGCCTGCGAAGGCCACCTTCACCAGCGCTTCCTTGTTGATCGCGTAGTTGATGGCCTGGCGCACGCGCACGTCGTCGAACGGCTTCTGTTTCGTGTTGAAGCTGACGTAACGCTGGATGATCGACGGCCCGGCGATCACGTCGACCTTGCCGCTGGCCTTCAGACCATCGGCCTGCTCATACGGCACGGGGAACGCAAAGCCGGCTTCGCCGGTTTGCATGACAGCGGCACGCGTGTTGTTGTCGACCACCGGCTTGAAGGTGATCGTGTCGACCTTCGGATAGCCCTTCTTCCAGTAGCCGTCGAACTTCTTCACCTTCACGTAATCGGTGCGGTTCCATTCGACGAACTCGAACGGGCCGGTGCCGACCGGATGCGAAGCGATGTCCTTGCCGTACTTCTTGAGGGCTTCGGGCGAAATGATGACGGCCGACGGGTGAGCCAGCGTGTTGATGAACGGCGAGAACGGCTCTTTGAGCGTGAACTTCACCGTATGGGCATCGACCGCTTCCGTCTTGGCGATTTCCTTGTACAGGTTGTAGCGCTTGAGCTTGTTGTCCGGATTCGTCACGCGGTCGAAGTTCGCCTTGACGGCGGCGGCATCGAAATTCGTGCCGTCCTGGAACTTCACGCCCGACTTGAGCTTGATCGTGTAGACCAGGCCGTCCGGCGAGACCGTGTAGCTATCGGCCAGCACATTGATGAGTTTCATGTCCTTGTCGAAACCGAACATGCCCTCATAGAACGACTTGGCGACGGCCTGCGACAGCGTATCGTTGGCATCGTACGGGTCCATCGTCGTGAAGGTCGACTGCACGGCCATCACGACATCCTTGGCGGCGAACGCCGGCGCTGCGCCGAGCACGGCGGAAGCCACAGCGACGGACGCGAGCGCGGTTTTCCAGCGAGCGCCCAACAAAGCGTTTTTCGACATCTGTCTTTCTCCTTCTGGTCTGACGGGGTCGCCGCGAGCGAGTCGTACGACTGCTTCCCTTGGCGGACATTGTGGCTACTAAGAGAGCTGCAACTGGGTACTGCCTGAGCTACCGGGAATCAGCCCCCGGGGAAACCGAAACCATGCCGGTGGTCAGCAACGCGCCCATCGGGTCACGCTGCCGCATCCGCCGGCTCAATACGCGCCCGCCACGTGGTGACGCGCCACGAAGTGCCCCGCACCGACTTCCACCAGCGGTTGCACCTGCGGTTCGTCGCCGACCGCGCGGATCGGACTCGGAATTTCTTCCGTCAACAACTCCCGCTTGGCGTGACGACGCGCCGGATCGGCAATCGGCACCGCCGACATCAGCTTCTTCGTGTAGGCGTGTTGCGGGTTCTCGAAAATGGCGCGGCGCGGGCCGATCTCGACGATCTGGCCGAGGTACATCACCGCCACACGATGGCTGATGCGCTCCACGACCGCCATGTCATGCGAAATGAACAGGAACGCGATGCCGAACTCTTTCTGCAGGTCGAGCATCAGGTTGATGATCTGCGCCTGCACCGAGACATCGAGCGCCGAGACCGATTCATCGGCGATCACGACCTTCGGTTTGAGCGCCAACGCCCGGGCAATCGCAATGCGTTGACGCTGGCCACCCGAAAACTCATGCGGGTAGCGTTGCGCGTAATCCGCCGGCAATCCGACCCGGTCGAGCAACTCGGCTACGCGCCTCTCGGCCTCTGCACCACTGGCCACGCCATGCACGAGCAGCGGCTCCATGATCGAGAAACCCACGGTCAGACGCGGGTCAAGCGAGGCGAACGGGTCCTGGAAGATGAACTGGATATCGCGGCGCAGCGTCTGCAAGGCACGTCCGGCGAGGTCCTGAATCGGCTTGCCGCCGAATTCGATCGAGCCGCCCTGACTCGCGACCAGACGCAGTAACGCACGGCCGGTGGTCGACTTGCCGCAACCGGATTCGCCCACAAGACCCAGCGTCTCGCCCGGATACAGGTCGAAACTCACTCGCTCGACAGCGTGCACGCGTTGCTTCACCTGACCGAAGAAACCCGACGGCACGTCAAAGCGGGCGACGAGATCCTTCACGCGCAGAATCGGACCCGCGTCGGTCTTGATGGCCGGCTGCGGCGTTTCGGCAGCGGGCTTGGCATCGGCCGGGGCGTCATAGCGCAGCAGCGGGAAACGGGCCGGCACGTCGGTGCCATGCATCGAGCCCAGACGCGGCACGGCGGACAGCAGCGCCTGTGTGTAACGCTCGCGCGGCGCGGCGAAAATCTCGCGCGACGGGCCCTCTTCGACCTTGTCGCCGCGGTGCATGACAAGCACACGGTCGGCCACTTCGGCCACCACGCCCATGTCGTGTGTGATGAACACGACCCCCATGTGCATCTCTTCTTGCAGCGCGCGAATCAGTTGCAGAATCTGCGCCTGAATCGTCACATCGAGCGCCGTTGTCGGTTCGTCGGCGATCAGCAGGCCCGGCTTGCATGACAGCGCCATCGCGATCATGACGCGCTGACGCATGCCGCCCGAGAGCTGATGCGGGAAGCGGCCGAGCACACGACGGGCTTCGGGAATCCGTACGAGTTCGAGCATGCGCAGGGCTTCGGCACGCGCGGATGCCGCGTCCTTGCCCTGGTGCAGACGAATGGATTCCGCGATTTGTTCGCCCACCGGGAACACCGGGTTGAGCGAGGTCATCGGCTCCTGGAAGATCATCGCCATGTCGGCGCCGCGAATGCTGCGCATGGTCCGGCCGCTGGCACGCGTGAGGTCGACGAGCTTGCCGTTGCGGCGGCGCATGATCATCGAGCCTTGGGTGATGGTTCCACCACCGTTCTCGACAAGGCGCATGGCGGCGAGCGACGTCACCGACTTGCCGGAGCCCGATTCGCCCACGATGGCGAGGGTCTCGCCACGGTCGACATGGAAGGACAGGTCGCGCACGGCCGTGACCACGCGCTCGGACGTCGCGAATTGCACGGTAATGCCGCTCACGTCGAGCACGCGCTCGTCGGGCAACGAAATCGTAGGGGTTGTCTTGCGCTCTGCCACGCCGGTCCTCACTAATCTTCGCTTACTGAATCTGGTGCTGAAGGTCTTGCCGTCAACGGCCCGGCCTTGTCTTTCCGAGCCTGACGTCTCGAGTGTTACTCGTGAATGGCCGTTACCGGCGTCTCGCCCACGCGAGCCACGCCGCGATACATCCCTTCGGTATTGAACGGCAACGCCACGTTGCCGTGCGCGTCCACCGCGATCAGGCCACCACGGCCTTGCACACGCGGCAGACGTTCGCGGATCACGCGCTCGGCGGCATCCGCAAGCGACAGACCGGCGTACGCCATGAGTGCGCCGACTTCGTAGCAGGCGACCGCGCGAATGAACGCCTCGCCCGTGCCCGTGGCCGAGACGGCCGCCGTGGCATCGTTCGCGTAGCAACCGGCACCGATGAGCGGCGAATCGCCCACGCGGCCGACCGCCTTGTTCGTCATACCGCCCGTGGAGGTGGCTGCCGCCACGTGCCCGTAGCTGTCGCAAGCCACCGCGCCGACCGTGCCGAACTTGGTGTCCGGGTCGATGGGCTCTGTCTTGAGGGGCATATCGTGATCGAGCGCGACGGCCGCGTCGGCCAGGGCACGTTGCCATTGGGCGTAACGCGTTTCGGTGAAGAAGTACTCAGGCTCAACCAGTTCAGCGCCGTTGGCCGCCGCAAAGGCTTCCGCGCCCTCGCCCACGAGCAGCACATGCGGGCTGTGTTCCAGCACCGAGCGAGCGGCGAGGATCGGATTGCGCAGACGGTGAACGCAGGCGATCGCGCCAGCGTCGAGCGTGGCGCCGTCCATGATGGCGGCGTCGAGTTCGTGCGTGCCTTCATGCGTGAACACAGCGCCGCGCCCGGCGTTGAAGCGGGGGCAATCTTCAAGATGGCGCACGGCTTCGGTGACAGCGTCGAGCGCCGAACCGCCAGCGGCGAGCACGGCTTGCCCCGCACGCAGCACGTCGGCCAGTGCCTCGTGATAGGCCTTGAGTTCTTCGGGCGAGGTCTCGCGACTGATCGTTCCGGCACCGCCGTGAATGGCGATGACCGCGCGTTGAGCGTGACTCATGATGCTTTGTCCTTTCTGTCCTGACTACCCGGCGAAGTGCGGGGGGTGGCCTGATGGCCCGGGTTCGGTACGCCTTGGGTACTGGCAGTCGCGGCGACCGCCGCGTTGGTAAGCGAGTTCGCCGTGGCGTTGGCGGCGGCGGTGCGTTGCGGCGTGACGACGCGGCCAACGACCGGCCCGGCCGGTGCACTCGCGCTGGCCGCCGAGGCCAACGATGCCGAATCGAGCCACGGCAACAGGAAATCGGTGAGTTCTGTGGCGCGGTCCACCGCATGTTTGGCGCGCTGCGCAACCGCATCGCACAGCGCGTCGATGATTGCCAGCACGCTCGCCTCGGAGTTGCTCGACAGACGCGGTTTGCTGCGCACGAAGATCACGATGTCACCGAGCGGCGCCAATGGCGACGTCGGGCTGTCCGTCAGTACCATCACGGGCACGCCGCGTCCGCGCAGGCGTCGGCACAGCGTGATGGTGTCAGACACGTATCGCGGGAAGGCCAGCGCGATCACCAGATCGCCCTCGCGCAATTTGAAGAGCTGGCGCGCAGCATGCGTCGATCCGCCGACACCGACCACCGCCTGCACGTTCTCGCAGTACGGATCGAGACCGTGGTGCAGCAGCCCGGCGAGATACCCGCTCGCGCCCAGCCCCAATACGTAGATGCGACGCGCCTGCAGGATCGACTCGACGGCACGCTCGCAGGTGCCGGCGTCGAGAGCCCGTCGCGTCCACTCCAGATTCTCGATGGCCTGCGCCAGCGACGCCGCCATCACATCGGCGCTCGCGCTCGCCTGCGCTTTGCTCGTGCGCAGACTTTCGATCGGTGCAAGCGTTGCCTCATACCCGCGCACCATCGCCGCCCGGCACTGCGGGTAGCCGTCGAAGCCAAGGGCACGCGCGAAGCGATTGACCGTGGCAGGCGACACGCCCACGGCATCGGCGAATTCATCGATACGCATGGTCGCGGCACGAAACGTGTTGTCAAGCACGAACGCCGCCATGCGCTGTTGCGCTGGCGTCAGGTCGGGCATGGCTCGCACGATGCGCTCGGTTAGCGGCAGATCGGCGGGCAACGATTCGGCGTCAATCATGAGTCACAGCAGTCCATTGGAGTGAAGGAAAGTATATTTTCATCAGCACCCCGTCAAAAGAAAAAAAATAGTTCAAATGCTGCCAAGACATCGATGCACGCCCCCCGAACGCAGCGCAAACCCTGTCAAAACAAGGGGGACGCGCCACCTCAGTACGCAAAATACGGGCATACTAGGGGAAACCCGAATGCACGAACTTGCCGGTCGCTTTGCGATCCGACTTCAGAACTACGGTGTCACTGCGCGACGGTGTTCTACCCTCGCGAAAAATCAGGCAACGGAACACAGGACTGTCACAGGACCGCCTGGGGAGGCTTGGTCGGAGGCGAGTCGTAACTAGCGGTAAACATGGCGTAGTCGTGGGCTTACATCTGCCCGGTACGCTGCCGATATGAATTCGCCTCAAGGAGCATGACCATGCTGAGCCCGCATGAAATCGCCACGCTGTTGCTGGCGGCCGCATCCCTTGGACCTATCGATGCCGACGCGCTCGAGCCGCCGGATCTCGCGGCGCTGGAGCAAGCCCGTCTGGTGCATGTGAATGTCGATCAAGGACAAGCCAAAGTGATCGTGACCGAGGATGGTCACCGTGTGCTGCGCCGTCTGGGGCTGGAGCGCTCGGTCGGCGAGCGCGCGGAAGCGCCGCGTCTGACGACCACGACCGCTCGACGCGAGGATCAGGAGGCTGGGAAGAATGTCAGCGGACGGTCCGAGCCGACGAGGGCGTCTGTCGGGGAGACCGTCCGTGAGTTGGGTGAGTTACAACAGGCAGCGGCGCTGCCTGCCGACGCGTCAGAGCGTCGCGAAGAACAGGCTTAAGCGGGCGAGCACGATCAGCAGGATCTGCATCAGCAGAAACAGCCCCAGCGGCGACAGGTCGAAGCCGCCCATCATCGGAATGACACGTCGGATCGGGCGCAGCAGCGGGTCGAGCAAGTGCTGGAGAATCGGCATGGCGGCGGCACGCGGATTGACCCACGAGAGCACGGCCATCAGCAGCGTCAGCCACATTACGAGGTTGGCGCCCCACTTGGCGACCAACACCAGCGCCACCAGCAAACCACGCGGGAACACCGACACCGGCGATACGCCCACCACGGCGGTAATCAGCACCAGGTAGACAATGGCGCTCAGCCACGCGGCAACCACGCACGCCCAGTCGATCCCCCCCACGCCCGGCACGACACGCCGTAGCGGCAATACAATCCAGTTCGTGAACTGGAACACCCCCTGTGAGAGCGGATTACGCGGCGGCAACTGGGTGGCCTGCATCCACACACGCAACAGCAACAAAGCGCCGAATAGCGAGAAAACAAGGTCTAGCAGCAGACGGGCGATTTCGACGAGCATCTGGACTCCAACGGATTGTGCGGTCCCCCGCAAAACCGGCATTGTCGCACGCGTTTGCCCGAGTTCAATGCTCCCCTAACGCTTTCAGGGGATGCGCCTCTTCCGGCCACGGTGAGGCGAAGAAAGCCTCGACCTCTGCCGCCGGCACGTCCATCAATGTGGCGTAGCGCCAGCGCGGCTGCTTGTCCTTATCGATCAGCAGCGCCCGAACGCCTTCGACGAAATCTCCCGTCGCGAACGCGTGATGCCCCAGCACCAGTTCCATCCGGAAGGCATCGGCCAGATCGAGCCGACGCCCCTTCTGCAATTGCCGGTCGGTCACACACAGGCTCAGGGGTGAGCGCTGCTGCAACAATGCCAGCGTCTCGGCCGACCATGGCGTTTTCGCATCCTCGGCAAGCGACGCGACGATGCCTTGCACGTCGATGGCGCTGAAGTGCCGATCAAGCGTTGCCCGCACCTGCGCAAGCGGCGCGGCGTCAGTCCATGTGCGGCCGAGCGGCAGAATGGCGGCGCGCAGTCGCGCTAATAGATCGACCGACTCCGACGCGCGCCGTCCCGTACTGCCCGCCGTCGGGTGTCCCGCTGCGCCAGGGGTCCAGTCGAATCGGTCGAGCATCGTTTTCAGTTCCTGAGGCGCATCGCCTTCGAGCCAGACGTCGGCGAGTCCGCAATACAGCGCGTCGGCGGCGGTGATGGTGGCACCGGACAGCCCCAGATAGCGCGCCAGCGTCGGCGCCAAATGCCCCAGGAACCAACTGGCCCCGACATCCGGGAACAAGCCGATGCCCGTCTCCGGCATCGCCAACCGTGTGCGGTCGGTCACGATGCGCAGCGCCGCCCCTTGCGCAACGCCCATACCCCCGCCCATTACAATGCCGTCGAGCAGCGCGATGTAGGGCTTCGGATATCGGTGGATCAGGTAATCGAGACGGTATTCGTCGACGAAGAACGCATGATGATCGTTGGCGTGATTCACGCGGCTCTCGTAAAGCGCCCGCACGTCACCGCCTGCGCAGAACGCCTTCTCACCCGCCCCTTCGATCAGCACCGCCCGCACGGCCGGGTCATCGGCCCAGGCGCTAAGTTGCTCCCACATCGAGCGCACCATGCCGTGCGTAATCGCATTCAATGCGCGCGGCCGATTCAGCGTGATCACGCCGAACCCGTTGACCACGTCGAACAACACTTCGTCTTGCGCCTCAACGGCGTTGTCACGCTGGTTCACTCCCCCTCCTCCTGGCGATGCCCGGTCGCACGTCGCGGGCATACGCACATGCTTGTCGCAATGCGGTTTGCCGTGATTGCCGCGACGCGATCAGTCCAACGCGCGGGCGATGACCTGACGCTGGATCTCGCTGGTGCCCTCATAGATCTGCGTGATGCGGGCGTCGCGGTAATGACGCTCCACCGGATAGTCCTCGAGATAACCATAACCGCCGTGAATCTGAATCGCGTGCGAGCACACCCACTCGGACAGCTCGGACGCGAACAGCTTCGCCTGCGACGCCTCGGACAGACACGGTAATCCTTGGGTGCGCAGCGCCGCCGCGTGGAGAATCAGGAATCTCGCCGCGTTAATCCGCGTTGTCATGTCGGCCAGCATATTCGCAATGCTCTGATGCTCGCGGATCGGCTTGCCGAACTGCTGACGCTCGCCTGCGTAACGCAGCGCCGCCTCGAATGCCGCGCGTGCCACACCGAGCGCGAGTGCCGCAATACCGATGCGTCCGCCCTCGAGATTGGACAGCGCGATCTTCAACCCCTGCCCCGGTTCACCGAGCAATGCGTCGTCGCCCACTTCACAATCGACGAGCGTGATCGGGCAGGTATCCGACGCCCGGATACCGAGCTTGTGCTCAGGGTGTCCAACTTCAAAGCCCGGGGTATCCGTCGGCACGAGGAATGCCGAAATGCCACGCTTGCCTGCGGCAGGGTCCGTCACGGCGAACACGATGGCCATCGCTGCGCGCTTGCCGTTCGTCACAAACTGCTTGCTGCCGTTCAGTACCCATTTGTCTCCCCGGCGCTCTGCCCGCGTTCGCAGATTATTGGCCTCCGACCCGGCTTGTGGTTCGGTCAGACAGAACGCGCCGATCTTCCGACCCGCAGCCAGATCCGGCAGCCAGCGATCGCGTTGGGCGTCCGTGCCGAACTTCAGGACTGGCGCACAACCCACGGAGTTGTGAACGGACATCATCGTGGCCGTGGACGCGCAGCCGACCGCGATCTCCTCCATCGCGAGCGCGTAGGCCGTGTAATCGGTGTACGACCCGCCGTACTGCTCGGGCACCATCATGCCCAGCAGACCGAGTTCGCCCATTTGCGCCACCATCGCGTCGGGCAATGCGCAATCGCGATCCCATTGCGCGGCATTCGGCGCGAGCTGCTCGCTGGCGAACGTGCGCGCCATGTCACGAATCATGCGTTGGTCTTCGGAATAGAAATCCATGTTCTGTCTCCTGCACCCTGACGTTGTCCGAATGGATCGCCGGCGCTTATGCCATGTCGATGGAACCAGTGTAGGGATCGCGCCGCATTGGCACCATAGCCAAAAACGGCAAATTACATGAGCGGAATTGCCATCGGAGACGTCCGAAACCGGCCCCGGACAAACCCTTACCTCCGCAGACACCCCCGAGTCGCGCGCCCCGTGAGGCCCCGGCCAGTCTCGATTTCCCCGTCTGCGGAGTGGATAAATCCCTCACGAACTCTGACCCGTTTGGACATTGCCTGTCGCCGACGCCACGCATTACGATGAATTTCGCCATTGCCCCGTGAGCGCCGCGCCCCATCAAGGCGGCGCCTGAGGTGGCCAGCGACGTGCGCCCGAGTCCTTTCATGATAGGCGCGCCGCCGTCGGCCAGCATCCGACTACAGGAGACGATCCATGACTGCCGATTACGCCGACGCCTATCAGGCGTTCGACCTCGACGCCGCTGTGCGTGCCACGCTTGCCGGCAATCTCGACGCGATGAACGCCTGCGTCGAGTGCTGCGACCGTCACGCACTTCCCGGGCGCATCGCCTTGTTCTGGGAAGGAAAAGACGGCACGAGCCAGACGTGGACCTTCCGGCAATTGCAAACGCTCTCCGCGCGCTTCGCCAACTTCCTCCGCGAACAAGGCGTGCAGCCCGGCGACCGCGTAAGCGGACTGCTGCCGCGAACGCCCGAATTGCTTGTAACGATTCTCGGCACCTGGCGGGCAGGCGCGGTGTATCAACCGCTCTTCACGGCGTTCGGGCCGAAAGCCATCGAACACCGGTTGCACAGTGCACAGAGCAAGCTTGTGATCACCGACGGCGCCAATCGAGCCAAGCTCGACGAAGTAGCGAATTGCCCGCCGGTCGCCACCGTCAGCGGGCCGCGCGGGCAAGGCGTGCGTCGCGGCGACTTCAGCTTCTGGCACGAAGTCGAGCAACACACCCCGGACTTCGAGCCCGTGCTGCGTCGCGGCGACGATCCGTTCCTGATGATGTTCACCTCCGGCACGACCGGGTCGGCAAAGCCGGTCATGGTGCCGTTGCGCGCGATCCTGGCGTTCGCGGGCTACATGCGCGACGCGGTCGACCTGCGCCCCACCGATACCTTCTGGAACATCGCCGATCCGGGTTGGGCCTATGGCTTGTACTACGCCGTCACCGGCCCGCTTGCGATGGGCATTCCCACAACGTTTTACGATGGCCCGTTCAATGTCGAAAGCACGTACCGGATCATCAACAAGCTCGGCATCACGAATCTGGCTGGCTCGCCGACGGCATTCCGTCTGCTGATCGCGGGCGGCGACAAGGCGGCGGCCCCCCTCAAGGGGAAGCTTCGCGCGGTGTCCAGTGCCGGTGAACCGCTCAACCCTGAAGTCATCCGCTGGTTCGGTGAACATCTCGGCGTGACCATTCATGACCACTATGGGCAGACGGAACTTGGCATGGTCGTCTGCAACCACCATGCGCTCGCCCATCCGGTGCAAGCCGGCGCTGCGGGCTTCGCCTCGCCGGGCCATCGCGTGGTCGTGCTCGATGACGACGGCCGCGAATGTCCGGTCGGACAGCCGGGGGTTCTCGCGCTCGATCGCCAACAATCGCCGTTGATGTGGTTCGGCGGCTATTGGGAGCGGGAGACGCCGGCGTTCGTCGGAGGCTACTACCTCTCGGGCGATACCGTCGAGCGCAACGAAGACGGCAGCATCAGCTTTGTCGGACGCAACGACGATGTCATCACATCCGCTGGCTACCGCATCGGGCCGTTCGATGTCGAAAGCGCGCTGATCGAGCATCCGGCAGTGATCGAAACGGCGGTGGTCGGCAAGCCCGACCCGGAGCGCACCGAACTGGTCAAGGCCTTCGTCGTGCTCCATCCGCAGTTCGCTCCCACGGAAGCGCTCGCGTGCGAGTTGCAGGACCATGTCCGTCGCCGCCTCTCCACGCACGCCTATCCGCGAGAAATCGAATTCGTCGCGGAACTGCCGAAGACGCCGAGCGGCAAGCTCCAGCGCTTCATTTTGCGCAATCAGGAAATCGCCAAGGCCGCGCAATCGTCGGCAACCGCGGCCTGAACGTCACCCCATTTTTCTTTCAGGAATCGCAGCTCATGCAAATCAAGGATCGCGTCTTTCTCGTTACCGGGGCATCGTCGGGCCTGGGGGCCGCCACCGCGCGCATGTTTGTCGACGCCGGAGCGAAGGTCGTGCTCGGTGACATCAATGCCGACGCCGGTGCCGCACAGGCCCAGGCGCTAGGCGACGCGGCTCGCTTTGTCGCAACCGACATCACGAGTGAAGACGACGTGCAGCGTCTGGTCGATACCGCCATCAGCGCGTTCGGTGCGCTCAACGGCGTCGTCAACTGCGCCGGGCTCGTCATCGGCGAGCGCATTCTGGGCAAGCACGGCCCACACCGGCTCGACAGCTTTGCCCGCATCGTCAGTGTGAATCTGATCGGTACATTCAATGTGCTGCGGATCGCCGCATCAGCCATGGCCGAAGGAACGCCGGACACCGAAGGCGAGCGTGGCGTCATCGTGAACACGGCATCCGTCGCCGCGTTCGACGGACAGATCGGTCAGGCCGCGTATGCGGCGTCGAAAGGCGGTGTCGCTGCCCTCACACTCCCGGCGGCACGTGAACTGGCGCGCGTGGGCGTGCGTGTTGTGACCGTTGCGCCGGGTATCTTCGAGACGCCCATGATGGCTGGCATGACGCCGGAGGTTCAGGCCGCATTGGGGGCCTCGGTGCCCTTCCCGCCGCGGCTCGGACGTCCGTCGGAGTATGCGGCGCTTGTGCGTCACATCGTGGAGAACACGATGCTCAATGGTGAAGTCATTCGACTCGACGGAGCGTTGCGTATGGCACCGAAGTAAGTCGCCGCGCGTCTCGAGATCCTGCGACACACGCGAAATCGGAAAGCGCTGAATCCATTTTCAGACGGCGCCGGAAGCGTCGACAGGGGCCGCACTGCTAGAATCCTTGCGTCCCCTTGCTACGACGTACCGTTTCGCGACGCATGGAAAAAGGCAGCATCTCGATCTATTTCGTTATCAACGCATTGGCGCATGTCGAACGACTTGGCGGCGATCCGACGGCATTGCTGCGTGCCGCCGATATTGCCCCGTCGTTGCTCGCCCATCCGCAAGCCCGCGTGTCGGCCGATCGATACGCCCATCTGTGGCGATTGATCAGTCTCGCCCTCGACGATGAATTCTTCGGGCAAGACTCCCGCCGCATGAAGGTCGGCAGTTTCGCAATGCTGTGTCACAGCGTCATGACCTGCCGCACGCTGGAGCAGGCACTGCAACGCGCGGCGCGCTTCATGGGCTTGTTGCTCGACGATCTCGAAGTGCATCTGGTCCGCGACGGCGCACTCGCCCGGCTCGAAGTCCATGAGCGCGCGGACGCGAAAGCGCCGCGCATCTTCGGGCACGAAACGCTGTTGATCCTCTTCTATGCGTTGACGTGCTGGCTGATCGCGCGTCGCGTAACGCTCAGCACCGCCTACTTCGCGTTTCCGGAGACGGCCTACAGCGACGAGTACCGCACGATGTACTCCCCGCGTCTGGTCTTTCATGCGCCGCATACCGCCATCGAGTTCGACGCGGCGTGTCTGGATCTGCCGGTGGTGCAGAACGAAGTGTCCGTGAAGGAGTTCCTGCGCGCCGCACCGGCCAACATCATCCTCAAATACAAGAACACGAAGGGGATGGTCGCGCGGGTACGTCGTCGTCTGAAGACGATGCCGACCGATGGCTGGCCGGCTTTCGAAGCACTCGCCGGAGAATTCCACACAACGCCGTCGACACTGCGTCGCCGGTTGGAGGATGAGGGCCAGTCGTATCAGTCGATCAAAGACCAATTGCGGCGCGATCTCGCGATTCACGCGCTATGCCATACGTCCAAACCGATGCTGGAGATTGCCCTGTCGCTGGGCTTCGCCGACCCGAGCGCGTTCTTTCGTGCGTTCCGGAAATGGACAGGGGCCCGTCCCGGCGACTATCGGCGTCAGGCCGTGGAGGCCTGACGCGTACGCTGAAGATCAGGCCGTGCGGGCCTTTGCATGGACGCGCGAGCTGGCGGGATCGCTGGCGGTTTCACCCTCGCCGCCGTCATCGTCGTCGTCCAGCTCGATGCGCTTCACCTCGCCGAGCAACAGCAGGTAGCAAAGCACCCCGGCAATCGCGAAGAGACTGATGAGCCCCAACGCCCAGCCGAACGAGCCCGTCGCCTTGACAATGAACCCGATGGCGATCGGCGTGACGATGCCCGACAGATTGCCGGCGAAGTTCACCGCGCCGCCCGTGATGCCGACCATGCCCTTCGGTGCGATGTCGGCCACGAGCGACCAGGACGCCGACGCCACGCCTTGCGCGAAGAACGCGAACGACATGATGGCGATCACCAGCCAGTTGGCGTCGGTCAGCACGGTGAGCGACATCGTCGGCACCAGCAGCAAGCCGGTCACGATGGGCGTCTTGCGCGCCGTTCCGACCGCCACGCCACGACGCAGCAGCCAGTCCGAAAGCAGGCCACCGCAAACCACCCCGATGGACGCCGCCACGAACGGCACCGACGTCATGCCGCCCGCCTTGAGTACCGTCATGTGCCGCTCGGTAATCAGATAGGTCGGGAACCACGTCAGAAAGAAGTACAGCGACGACAGCGAGGCAAACTTGCCCACGCAGATCGCGATGATCTGACGATTGCGGAACAGCATCAGCAGCTTGCGCCACGGGAATTTCTGCGGAGCTGCCCGCTCCGCCGGCTTGGCCTCGACGAGCGCCCCACCGCTGCGGATGTGCTCCAGTTCAGCGGCGTTCACCCACGAGCACTTGTCCGGATCGCGATAGCCGAGGTACCACACGCCCGCCCAGATGATGCCGAGCAGACCGGTTGCGTAGAAAATTTCACGCCAGCCCCACGTGTGGGCAATCCAGAACAGCAGCGGCGTGAGCGCGGCCATGCCGATGTACTGCCCCACAAGATAGATGCTGGTGGCCACGCCTCGCTCGCGTTGCGCAAACCAGATCGAGACGACGCGGTTATTGACCGGAAACGTAGGCGCTTCGGCGATGCCCACGCCCAAGCGCATGCCGAACAACGTGACGAATCGCGTCGCGAAGCCTTGCATGAACGTCAGCACCGACCAACTGAGAATGGCGATGCCGTAGATGGCACGCGTACCGAAACGGTCAATGACCCAGCCACCGGGGATGTTCGCGATGACATATGTCCACGCGTAGGCCGAAAAGATGAAACCCAGCTCCACGGGGCCGAGGCCGAACTCCTGCTTGAGCATCGGTGCGGCGACGGAAAGATTGGCACGGTCGACGTAATTGATGACCGTCCCGACGAATACCAGAAAGAGCATCCAGTAGCGCACACGCGATGGGCGCGGTGAGGACGACGGGTGCAAAGCAACTGACATGATGAGTCTCGTAATGAGCGGCGATGTCGTCGACACGCCGCCGAAATGCCTGTCGCCACCGAGGCCAGTCGACATCTGGCCCGGTGGCATTGCGACTTAGAAGCTGTGATACATGCCCACGCGCAGCAACAACTGATCGTGATTGCTCGACGCCCCGATCGGATACGACGCGGCGTTGTTATTCCCATTCGCTCCGATATACGTCACCTGCGCCTGCAATTGCGTGCGCTTCGAGAACGAATAGAGGTCGCCCGCTTCGATCTGGTTGTAGTGCGTATGGCTGAACGACGAATACGAATAGCCCAGCGTGAGCGCATTGGCGTCGGTCACGCGATACTCCGTGCCCACGTCGTAGTTGAACATGTTGCCCGAGCCGCCCGGTGCGCGCACTTCGCTGCGCGTATAGAGCGCGTGCACGTTCCAGCGCGACGAGATGCGGTACGAAGCGCCGATGCCCGTGTTGTTCACGGCGTCCGACTTGAACACGTTCGTGGCGGAAAGACCGGATTGCCCGAAGATCGACGTGATGCCCAAGCGTGACGAGAAATCGAAGGTCCGCTTATTGATGCTGACGTAAGTCGCCGCGACCGACAGCGGGCCGTTGTCGTACTTCACATAACCGCCCGCCGTGCGACCCAGCGCGTTGCCGCCAGCGAAGCCGTACATCAGGCCACCGGTCAGACCGTGAAAGCTCGTGCTGTTCCACTTGACCGCATTGTCGACCTGCGACGAGTTGGCCAGATTGTCGAGGTTGCCCGGGTGATAGGCATATAGATTGTGTTGCCAGAAACCGTTCGAGTAGCGAATCGAAACGTCCTGCATGAAGTCGGTCTGATGGCCGATCGACACGGTGCCGAAGCGATCGCTCGTAAGGCCGACCCACGCCTGGCGATTCCACTCCACGCCGCTGTTGATCAGCGCACCGGTGCTCGTGTTGAAGCCCTGCTCCAACTGAAACACCGCGGCCAATCCACCGCCGAGGTCTTCACGGCCCTTCAGGCCGAAACGATCCGGTTGCCCGATGCCGGCATCCATCTTGAATAAACGGCCACCGCCCTGATTGCTCACATACGTGAGGCCGTCGTCGATCGTCCCGTAAATCTGCAAGGAATTACCTGCGGCATGGGCCGCGCTCGCGCATGCCAAAAGGCAGGCTGCGCCAATACTGCGTCTCTTCACCTTCCACTCCTGTTTTGCTTCCTGATGCTTTGCGGCTGTCTGACGCGCCATGCAGATGCCGGTGACGTCCCCTGAGACGTTCCGGCCGACGCATCGTTATTTGTCTTACCTATGAAACAATGATTAATAGGTGAGACAATTATGGCGAAGTGAATTCAGCGAGACAAGCAGAAAATAAGTCTGCGTTTATTGATGTTGCGCAAATGCTAATGACTAAGCCTTCGCGCGTCTGCGGGAAAAATTTGAGGGCGGGTGCACCTCAATGGCGCGACGATGGCGCGCACGACGTTGCTCCGCGTGCGCTTGCGATGTGGCCGGAAGCGGCGTACGGAAGCGCAGCGAATTGAAGAGGCATTGAAGAGGAGATGCCGCGCGAAGCGCGCGAGGAGGAGAGTTGCCGGGGAATCGACCGGCACATTCCGACGCATAGACGAGAGGCGTCAACGACGCGGCGCCGGAACGCCCGCGATCGGCGTAGCCCGAACCCATGTTCGGGCGTCGCGTGGTTCGACGCGAAGGCTGCTGACGTGCGTTACTTCGCCGTCATCGACACCGCACCCGCCGGTTCCGCACGGTAATTGAGCTTATGCGAAAGCTCGTCGGCCGCCGACACGACCTTCTCGACGATGCCGCTCTCGAGCAAATCTGCTTCGACGCGTGCCTGAGGAATCGTCACGCTGATCACGGCGGCGATATGCCCGCGATGATTGCGCACGGGCGCAGCAATCGTCGAAATGTTCTGCTCGAAGAATGCCTGGCTCATGCTGTAGCCGCGAGTGATGTCTTCCTGCACTACCCGGTGCAGCGCTTCCACCGTCGTCGGCGTGTATGCCGTGTAGGCTTCGAGCTTGCGTTCCGGGTAAAGCTGCTTGAGCGCCGGTAACGAATAGTCGCCCAGCAGAATATGGCCGACGGCCGTGGCATGTGCCGGCAGACGGGTGCCGACACGCACCGTGCCGAACACCAGCTCGCGACTCGCAGCCTTGGCCACGAACACCGCATCGCGCTGATCGAGAATCAGAATGTGGCTCGAGAAACCGGTCGCATCGCGCAGCTTCTCGATGACCGGCGTACCCAGATCGGTGAGTTCCAGCGAATTCAAATACTCGAACCCGAGGCGCAGCACCGCCACCCCAAGCCGGTAGTGACGCTCGTCACCCGCCTTCTCGATGAAGCCCTCGGCTTCGAGGGTCTGCAACAAGCGGAATACCGTCGAGCGCGGAATATCAAGGCGCCGCGCAAGATCGGCCCCGGCCAGCACCGGCTCGCGGGCGGAGAAGGTCATGAGAATGCGCAGTCCGCGCTCAAGACCTGGAACGGAGTATTTGTTATCGCTGTCGTTGCTCATGCCGTTTGCGCACACTGGCGCCGACCGGTGAGCGGCAGTTCCGCGCAACCGATAGACGATATTCATGGAAGGCGCACATTATAGGCTACGGGCCCACTGCTCGGCCATGTCGGTACGCGATGCCATGACCGGGCCACTTTCTCGTGTGACGAGACGCGGTTGCGCCCCGGGAACGCCGGGTTGCGCCCGTTCTCGCGACATGGTGCCCTATCGGGGCGCAAGGCGGCACCCAACTTGGGCGGGTCGCCTTCGGCATGGGCCATGCACCGCAATGGGGGTAATTCCGAAGCGCGTCGACTCGCGCTTTTTGTCATCATTGCGCCTGCAAGCTTGACAAGCTGGCGCATGTGGAGCGAGACACCGTGGCCTGAGCCGAGAACAACAAACGATCCGGACAGGCCAAAAGGCACGTATTCCTTTTCTCCTGACGCTTTTGCGATTGCCTATCCCAATAGCCACTCAGGAGCTGCGCCCACCTGCCAAGTGGGCGTTTTTTTGCTGGTTAAACGCTCCCTTCGCAGTGTGGTTCGACCCGCCCTCGGTGTTCTTCACGCGAGAACCTGATGCCCTGGCATGCTTGTTGCTTGTATTTCCAGCATCGGGGAACGACGCCGCCTTGGCCGAGGTTTCATTGATAAGTACGCACCAGATTGCACCGGTACGTGCCAGATCTTGAAGCCCGGCCTCGCCCCCTGCGGCGCCTCCGTTTGTTTTGGGTCGAGGTGTTATGTTTACTGAACTGAGCGACGTTGAATGGCACGCCCTGCGTGATCTGATTTGCGACCGACCGGTCCGTACGGAACGACGCGGCCGCCCTCAAGTCGAGCAGCGCACGCTGACCAATGCTGTCTTGTGGGTGCTGTTCACTGGCGAAAGCTGGTCCAAACTGCCGATGCAATACCCTTCCGTGCCGACTTGCCGCCGCAAACTCAATGAGTGGCGCGAATCGGGCATGCTCGATACGATTCTGAAACGCCTGCAACAATCGGGCCGCGATATCAGCGCCTGTGCAGGTCAAATCAGCAAGCCGGCGCGCAGCACGCCGTGCGGCGACACCGATCGCCTGCGCGGGGTGTTCTGGACGAACCCGGCTTCGTGGAAGCCGCCGGTTGCCATGCGTTGATCGGCAGCCTTTACGGCAACGCCGCACCGCCATCGCAACCATTCTCATTCGACAGGAATGCCCGCGCAACGCTCGCGGCACCGTCGGGCAGGAATTACGGGGTTAGCCAGATAGCAGCCAATGCGCGAGATGTGACAGCCGTCACGTCTCGCGTCAAAGCGCCGCGCGCACCGCTTCGGCAATGGCCAATGACGCCGTGAGTCCGGGCGACTCGATACCGAATAAGTTGACCAGTCCGGCAGCACCATGCACCGCCGGTCCGTCGATACGAAAGTCCGCCGCCGCTTCACCCGGTCCGCTGATCTTCGGTCGGATGCCGGCATAGCCAGGCTGCAATGCACCGTCCGCCAGCGTCGGCCAATAGCGCCGAACCGCCGCGTAAAAGCCCTCGCCATCTGCCAGATTGACCGTGTAGTCGATCGCGTCGATCCATTGCACGTCGGGGCCGAAACGCGCTTGTCCCGCGAGATCTAGCGTCAGGTGCACACCCAGCCCGCCTGGCTCCGGCACCGGATAGATCAGGTGAGAGAACGGCGCGCGCTGGGCACACGTGAAGTAACTCCCCTTCGCGTAGTAGCGCTGCGGAATGTGTTCGGGCGCCAACCCCTCGAACGTACGAGCGATGTCGACGGCGTAAAGTCCGGCGCTGTTGATGACGGTGTCGGCGAGCAGCGTCGACACGACGCCCTCGGTCTCGACGTCCAGTTCGATGCCATCGGCGCGACCCACGCGGGCGCTGACGACGCGAGCGTCGAACGCAAGCATGGCGCCAGCGTTCTCCGCGTCTCCCTGCAAAGCCAGCATGAGACCGTGACTGTCTACGATGCCCGTTGACGGGGAGAGTAATGCACCAAATGCGTGCAAATCGGGTTCAAGCTGGGCGACTTCCTCGGCGGTAAGCCACTGAAGGTCATCAACGCCACTGGCACGCGCGTTGGCAGCGATGGCTTCGAGTTCGTCCACCTGATGATCGGTGGTCGCAACGATCAGCTTGCCGCAACGGCGGTGCTCCACCCCATGCGAGGCGCAGAAGTCATAGAGGCGATGTTTCCCCTCGACGCATAGCTTCGCCTTGAGCGACCCTGGCGGATAGTAGATGCCACCGTGGATGACTTCGCTGTTACGCGAACTCGTACCGGTGCCGATCGCGCGCTCGGATTCCAGGATGACCACTTCGCGGCCGGCCATGGCCATCGCGCGCGCGACGGCCAACCCCACCACGCCCGCGCCGATCACGACGCAATCGACTTTGTCCATTGCCGTTCCTTGATTGCTTTCCGATTCGCATGAAGACACCGCACCGCTGCCGGCCGGCCTCCTCATGCGGATCGGCTGCGGGATACGTATCACCCGGATACGCACCCCGCAGCGTTACCTCATGACAGCCTTACAGCGCGTTCGTCAGTTCCGGCACCACCGTGAACAGATCACCCACCAGACCGTAATCCGCCACCGAGAAGATCGGCGCTTCCGGATCCTTGTTGATCGCCACGATCACCTTCGAATCCTTCATCCCCGCCAAATGCTGGATCGCCCCCGAGATACCCACCGCGATGTACAGTTGCGGCGCC
>JARLJF010000190.1 GCA_031291335.1 Pandoraea sp.
CAGCACCGACGACATGGTGTTCGATGTCGCCACGCTGATCGAAGTCATCAGTCAGGCCATCACCCTCGAGCCGGGCGACGTCATTGTGGCCGGCACGCCCTCGGGCATTGGCTGGGCGCGTACGCCGAAGTTGCTCATGCGTGACGGCGATGTGTGCGAAGTGGAAATTGAACGCGTGGGCTTGTTGCGCAACGCGATTGCCGACGAAGCGACGCTGCGCAAGGCGCACGTCTGATCGCTACCTGCTGCCGGCACCGGGCGCTCGTCGTCCGGCGTCGGCAGGTCTTTGCCCGGAGAACGTCATGACTGCATCGCCATCGCCCGGCGCGCCGTGCGCCGTGCATTCGATCGATCATTTTGCACTCAACGTGCCCTCGCTGACACAAGCGCAGCATTTCTTCACCACGTTCGGCCTTGACGTGAGCGATGCGACGGCGCCCGCACAGGCGCTGGAGCTTCGCGCGGGGGACGGGCATCGTTGGGCGCGCCTGCTGCCCGCAGCGGGCAAGTCGCTCGCCTATTTGCAATTCAACTGTTTTGCGCAGGATTTCGACGCACTTCGCGCACAGGTCGTGCAAGCCGGTGCATCTCCTGCGGACAGGCCGGCGTCGCTCGCGGCTATCGGCGCCGGTGCGCACGACGATGGATTCTGGTTCCACGACCCGGACGGCAACCTGATAGGTGTGCGTGTCGGCGCGAAGACGTCGCCCGACGTGAAGCCGTCTTTCACGCTGAATTCGAGTGCCAACGGCGAGCGCGGCACCCATTGCCGGCACGACGTCGTGCAGGTGAGACCGCGACGTCTGTCGCACGTCCTGCTCTTTACGCCTGATGTATTGCGTGCGCTCGCGTTTTATCGCGACGCGCTCGGACTACGGCTGTCGGATCGCTCGCAGGACATCATCGCCTTCACGCATGCCCCGCACGGCTGTGACCACCATCTGGTGGCCTTCGCGAAGAGCCATGCACGCGGCTGGCATCACTGCTCGTGGGACGTTGCGAGTCTGGACGACGTCGGCAACGGCGCGGCGCAGATGGCTGCGGGCGGCTATCGCCACGGCTGGGGCACGGGACGACATGTGCTCGGCTCGAACTACTTCCACTATGTTCAGGACCCGTGGGGCTCCTTCAGCGAGTACTCGGCCGACATTGACTACGTTGCGAAGGGACAGGCGTGGCCCGCCGGCGACTTCGATCCCGAAGACTCGTTGTACCTGTGGGGGCCAGAGGTGCCCGCAGATTTCATTCGCAACACCGACACCCCTGGCGCCTGAGCGCGCCGGCACAACAGACCAGACACACTGGCATCGACTGAGGAGACAGCAATGAAAGTAGCAACGGTGCGCCTTGCAGGCGTAGCGGCGACGGTGTTCGCCTGCGCGGGCATGAGCCCGGCATTTGCGCAGAGCAATATCCAGCTATACGGCGTGCTCGACACGGGTATCGAATTCGTGACGCATGCCGGGCCGACCGGCGACAATCTCTGGCGCGTGCCCGGCATTACGGGGACGATGCCCTCGCGGTGGGGCATTCGCGGCAGTGAGGATCTCGGCGGCGGATTGCACGCGCTGTTCACGCTCGAGAACGGATTCAATGTGCGCGCGGGTGACGTCAACCAAGGCGGACGATTGTTCGGTCGTCAGTCGTGGGTCGGGTTGCAGAACGACTGGGGGACATTGAGCTTCGGGCGTCAGTACTCGATGACCTTCTGGGCGCTGTCCGACGCGGACATTCTCGGGCCGGACATCTACGGTGGACTGGGGTCGTTCGACGCGTACATCCCGAATGCCCGCAGTGACAACACCGTTGCGTACAAGGGGACGTGGCAGGGACTGACGTTCGGCGCGACGTGGTCATTCGGCCGCGACAGCGCGGGAACAGGCAACTCGCCGGGGCAAGGCACCTGCGCGGGCAACGGCACGGGGGCGAACGGTTCACCAGCGTGCCGCCAGTGGTCGGCCATGCTGCGTTACGACACGGCCTCGTTCGGGGTCGCGGCAGCCTACGACCAGCAGCACGGCGGTCCCGGCGCGGCGGCAAGCTTCTTCGACGGCGTTGCGCCGGTCGCCATCACCGGCAGCGGTGCGACGGACACGCGCATACAGTTAAATGGCTATGTCAAAGGCGGCGACTGGAAAGTGGGCGGCGGCTGGCTCGGACGGCGCGTGAGCACCGATGCGGCGGGACTGCCCGGCGTGAACTCGGACATGTTCTATCTGACGGCGTCATACACATGGACGCCGCAATTCGTCACCGACGGCGGCGTCTATCGCATCGTGAATGCGCAACACGATGCGCGCGGAACGATTGCTGCGTTGCGCGGCACATGGCTGCTCTCCCGCCGCTCGGCCGTGTATCTGCAGACGGGGTATCTGTTCAACAGCGCCCGTGCGGCGTACACCCTCAGCCAAGGCGGCCCCGGCGCATCACCGAACGCCGGCGTGAATCAGTTAGGGGTGATGGTTGGGGTGCGACATACCTTCTGAAAGCGAAATTTCACTTTGCGACCGGAACTGATCAATGACCGAAGGTCATATTCAGTCCGGCGAAAATTTGCCACTTGGGCACGTTCCCAGAGTGCGCCACAGAGTACTGAGGTTCGATGAAGGCGTTGAAGATGGTCTTTCCCACCTTCCACGCTTTGCCCGCACCCAACCCGACCGGCATGTAATACGTGCCGTGCTGGAGATCAAATGTCCAGGTGCCGGTAGAGCGCAGATACCAACCCTCGGGCAGATTCCAGATGACCACGGGCTGCGCAGTCAGGGTCTGCACCGTCGGACGATCCGACTGTCCTGCGAACGAGTGCTGCCACTGAATCAATGCACCAAGCAAACGTTGCTTGTTGGCGTTGATCGTCACGGCGGCTAGCCCGGCCTGCCATTTGCCGGTGCCCAGAGATTTGTCTGTCGCGGTGGGCATGGTGACCAGAGGCCCTACGCCGATTTCGGTGGCAGCGCCGGGATTTAGCAACAGGATGTCGAAGAGATTGATATCGCCCAAACCCGTGTTGTAGCCGCCGGCCGGATCCGGGCGCGTGCTGATAGGGATGGTGGCGCGAAAAATCTGAGGGACCGGAATAAGACTATTCGGACCTAAGGGAATCGTGGGGCGTAGCAAAAAATCATTCGTATGCCCGTCCGCCCCGAAAAGCGACGGCGTATAAAAATTCTGCACGTTGAACGACGGTGCCAAATTCAGTGGGTTGTTGCTCTTGTTCGCGTCATCTGCAGACGTTTGCGCCAGAGCCACAGGCGCGCAGAGCGCCATAGCGCTTGCAAATGCCGCTCGACGAAACGGCAATCCGCAATTGAACGTTGCCTTCATCTCACCTTCCTTTGATAGTTAATTGGAGGTCAACTCGCGGTGGGGTAACGGGTGTTTTAAGTAATTTAAATTACCAATAAATAATATTTGAAAAAATCATTGAAATCATCGGCATGAGTGACACTAAGTCACGAGCCGGGATTCGTCAAACAAAATTGAAATTTTAAAAATTATAATTGGATGATATTTTGGTTGAAGATAATCATCGAAGTATCTTCATATGACGCTGGAGCTGGAAAACTAATCGTCGACGAGCCAGACGCCTCGCGTATCGTTTTATTCAAAGTCGGATTTGCGATCCAGTGCTTGCCGGGTGTGAGGAACGGCAGCCCCTCGCTCGCCTGAAGCGATGATTGATATGCCAACACCAAGCGCGTCGGCCAACTGCCTTGAAAGTGCTGCGCGGGGTCGTCTGATAGAAACGGCTGGGGGGCTTGCGCTCAGCGCGGCAGTTCCTGTTGTAGCCATGACAGAAATGCTCTGACCGGCGGATGCCGTTCCCGGCCCGGCGCACACAGCACGCTATAGGCGGCACCGGGCACGCGAATTTCCGGGCGGTAAGCCTTCAAAAGGCCGTTCTCCACTAGGTCGGACACCATGACCGAACTGGCCAGCACCAACCCTTGTCCGGCGATCGCGGCTTGCAGCGCGTAATGCTCTTCGTCGTAACTGCGCGGCGCAGCAGGCTTGCGCCACCAGTCAACGCCAGCGGCCTCGCACCAGTCTCGCCAGCCGTTGTCATACAGCGTCGAATGTCCCCACTTGACGGTGATCAGCATCGGCTTTTTCAGCTCGGCCGCCGTTAGGCCCGGGGCGGCATAGACGCCAAAGGTCTCTTCGAGTCGTGCTGCCTGATGCAGCGCTGGATAGTAGGCAGTGCTGTAGCGCACCGCAATGTCGACGCTAGCGTCCTGCTGCAGATCGATCACTTCGGCGCAAGGTTCCAGCCGCACCAGATAGTGGGGATGGGCCTGGTAAAAACGCCCCAGCCGTGGCACCAGCCACAGGGCCGCGAACGAGTGTGTCACCGAAACGCACAGCGACCCCGCGCTCGGCACCGGCCGCAGCGAATCCAGTGTGTTGGCGATGTCCAGCAATGCGCCATGCACGCCGGCGAACAGCAGTTCGCCCTTCTCCGTCAGGCGCACGCTGCGCGGCACTCGTTCAAACAATGCGAAGCCCAGTTGCTGCTCCAGCCTCTTGATCTGGTGCGAAATCGCCGTCGGTGTTACCGCCAGTTCCGCCGCCGCCAGTTTGAAGCTGCGTAGCCGCGCGGCCGATTCGAAGGTGCGCAAGGCATTGACGGGTAACGTAGCAAACATGGTAGTCGTTATAGATGAATTGGTTTCATCTTAAAAGAGAAGCCGTCATTTGTCAGTGTGGAAGGCGAGCCGTTAAATTCAGGTTCGCATTTCCCGCTCAGTACAGAGAGACACATGACATCAATTCATCAAGACAAGAAAATTGTCGTCCTGGTAGGTAGCCCGCGTCGCGACGGCAATAGCGCAACTCTCGCACGCGCGGTGATAGATGGCGCTGCGGAAGCCGGCGCCACGGCGAGCCTGCACTTTCTTGACGACTACATCAGTGGTTTCCTCACCGACGAACGGCATGCACCTCCACCGAACGATCGTTATGCCGAACTGTTTCTGGAGCATTTCCTGCCGGCTGATGCTGCGGTTCTCTGCACGCCGGTCTATTGGTACGGCATGTCGGCACAGGCCAAGGCCTTTTTCGATCGCTCTTTCAGCTTCATCGTGAATGGATATCCGGAAGCCGAGCAAGTGCATCGACGCATGAGCAGCAAGCGCATCGGCGTTACGGTGGCGTCGGAGGAGACTTACCCCGGTGCGGCGCTGGGCATCGTCCATCAGGTTCAGGAATACAGTCGCTATACCCATTCCGAGTTCGTCGGGCTGGTACACGGTTCCGGCAACAAGCGGGGCGAAATCGTCCGCGATCCGCGCAACCCATTGCAAGCCGCGCGCGACCTCGGACGCGAGATCATGACCCGTCCCTATTCCGACTATCGAATGGACAGTCCGCGCAGCACGCGCGTTTGGCCGGAATGAAATTCGCCGCCGGCGGGCTCAAGCATCGCCGGCGCGCATCGGGCCATTGCAAGAGCACGAGTTCGGCAAAGTCGTTGTGCGCGTTGCCAGCGACTGAACGCACGCCATGGCTTTGCGTCACGCATGACGCATCCCAAACCACCATGACCTGCGAGATGGCGGCCTCCATCGTCCGGAACCACGGATTCCGCCCCGGCCCGCGGGCTCACGTTGTCAGGCATTGAATTCGCGTCATGTCTCGTCGAGGCACGTGACCGACGCGAAGCGTGCGACGAAGTCCTGACGGCCGTCGGACGGTTGTCATGTCTGACGGCCTGAAACGGCTGCACCGCAGAGCAACCGACTGATGGCGGGATCCAGCCCCGCATTGGGCTTCACGGGCGGGCGCTGAAAGCTGCCGCTGCGCGCAACCCCCGGTTGCAATGCCACGAGAGACTCACAATGACGCACCGCACTCGAAACCCCATCCACCACTGGCACCGGAATCCGATCCTTTAGCGTGCGCGCGAGCCCTGCCAGTGGCGCACCTGCGACGATAATGACATCGGCGCCATCTTCATCGACCGCCTGCTGGCTGAGTTCGATCAGACGCTGCGCATGATCTTCCTGCACCGTGGCAATGTCCCGCAATGGCGACGTCAGGCTGCGAATACTCGCCAGGCGCGAGGTCAGTCCATTCGCTTCGACACACTCCCGATACCAGGCTTGAATCCGGTGAGAGATCGCGATGATCGAGAAGCGGGCGCCCAACAGACAGGCGCTCGCCAGTGCCGCTTCGGTCATGCCCACGACCGGTACGTCGAACAACTCCTTCAGCCCGCCCAATCCCGGGTCGCCGAACGCCGCCACCACCAGGCCGTCAAAGGCGCCGTTCTGTTCTGCTGCGGCGCAGGCGGTGGCGTAGCCGCCAACGAGCGCCTCGAAACGTGTTTCGATATAGGCAACGCCGAAAGATGCCGTTGCGAACGAAAGCGTTGTTTGAGGCGATGCGGCCCGTCGGGCTTCAGCCTCGATCAAGCCTGTCACGCTCGTGGAAATATTCGGATTCACTACGAGTAAGCGCATGGATTCTCCTGCAGTCGTCATGATCTCGGGTTACACCAGCGACGGTGCGTCCGCAGGCAGGAAGCGCCCTCGCCCGGCCTCGGGGTCCAGATATCGCCTGTCTGCCACGAGTTGTTCGCCACGCGAGAAACAGTGCACCGGCCACCCCACGACCTCGCGCCCTTCGTAGGGCGTGTAATCGACGGCGTGATGCAGTTGCGCATTGCGAATGGTCGTGCGCGCCTCAGGATCCCACAGCACGATGTCGGCATCCGCCCCCACGGCAATCGTGCCCTTGCGGGGATACAGACCATAGAGTCGTGCGGGACGGTATGACGTCAGCTCGACAAACTGATGAATCGACAAACGCCCATGCCGCACGCCGTCAAACAGCAACGGCAGACGGGTCTCGATGCCCGGAATGCCATTCGGAATGTGATCGAAAGACTGAGGATTGCCCCCCGGCTTCTTGCCCTGCGGGTCTTCATAGTTGAACGGGGCGTGATCCGACGAAAATACCGAGAACACGCCCTGCTTCAACGCCTTCCAGACAGCTTCCTGATTGTCGGCGTCTCGCGGCGGCGGGCTACAAACGCATTTCGCGCCGGCGTAGCCGTCGTCTCCCGGATGGTCCATGTCCTCGGCGCTCAGGTACAGATACTGAGGACATGTCTCGGCGAGAATCTGCATCCCCCGGCCCTGCGCCCAGCGAATCTGGCCGATGGCCTCTTTGCCCGAAACATGCACGATGAGAATGGGTACGTCGACAAGCTCGGCGAAGGTGATGGCGCGGTGCGTTGCTTCGCGCTCTACCGCCGCAGGCCGCGCAAGGCCATGAAACTTTGGCGCAATACGGCCCTGCCCGACCAGCTTGTCTGTCAGCCACGCAATGCAGTCCGAATTCTCGGCGTGCACCATGACGAGTGCCCCGTGCTCTCTGGCGACGGAGAGCACTTCCAGAATCTCACGGTCGGAGAGCTTCAGATCGTCGTAAGTCATATAGATCTTGAACGACGTATAGCCTTCCCGAATCAGTTGCGGCAGTTCTTCGCGAAGCACTTTCTCCGTCGGATCGGCCACGATCAGATGGAACCCGTAGTCCGCTACGGCCCTCCCTTCCGCCCGGCGGTGGTAGTCGTCGACGGCCGCCCGCAGCGAGCCGCCCTTCTCCTGGGCGGCAAACGGGATCACCGTTGTCGTGCCACCGCACACGGCGGCGCGCGTCCCGGTAAAGAAGTCGTCGGCCATGCGAAGACCCTCTGGCATCGGCTGGTCGAGATGGCAATGACCATCGACGCCACCCGGCAGTGCCAGCAGTCCCGAAGCATCGATCTCGCGGACACCGGGTGCCAGATTTTTGCCCAATGCCGCGATCACGCCATCGCGCACGCCGATGTCGCACTGAAAGCGATCTGACGCCGTCACGACGTCGGCGTGACGAATGACCAGGTCAAAAGTGTCGCTCATCGTCTTACTCTCCTTGCGAGAACAACTGGCCCCAGCCGCGCAGTTCCCGGGTGTCGATGCCGGCGAGTTGCATCGACTTCCAGAGCACTGTCGAGATGGTGTCGTAAAGGGGAATGCCCGTTTGCGCTTCCAGCGCACGGGCAAGCGGCGCGGCGTGCAAATTGGTACAGAACGTGGTGATGGCCTGCGGATGCGCCTGCGCGACTTCCTTCACCAGGCGCTCCAGCGTCTGCTCGCTCACCTCGGAGAATTCGAAATTCTTGCTCAGATCCAGATGTCGTTCCGCCGTGCACCGAATGCCCAGACGCGCATAGTTCGCGATGATCCGTTGCTGAACGTTATCGAGATAAGGGGTCACGAGGCCAAGTTCGGTCA
>JARLJF010000033.1 GCA_031291335.1 Pandoraea sp.
ACCGTGTACTGATGAAAGTTGCTCTGCTCAACTTCTCCATCCTTCAACGTTATCGCCGCACCCGGTAACGTCGTCCCCAATCCCATCAACGCCGCACCCTCAACCTGCGCCGCCACCGTCAACGGATTGACCGCGAAATTGCAATGCACCCCCGCCGTCGCACTCACCAATCGCGGCGATCCATTACGCATCTCCGCTACCACCACGTACGCCACCACAGAATCGAACGATTCATGTACCGCGACACCCCACGCATGCCCCTCCGGTAATTTGGTCTTTCCATAACCCGAACGCTCCACCGCCAAGGCCAACGCCTGTCGATGGCGCGGATGCTTGTCACCAATCAACGCATACCGGTACGCCACCGGATCCTGACCGGCATTCTTCGCCAACTCATCCACCAGCGTCTCCATGACGAACGCCGTGTGCGTGTTGCCCACGGAACGCCACCACAAAACCGGCACGTTGACCTGCGGGCTATGTAACGTCAGACGCAACGGCACCGCGTACGGTGTTCCCGATACCCCCTCCACACTCGTGCCATCGATGCCGTTCTTGACCATCATCTTTTCGAACGGCGTGCCCTGCAAAATCGATTGGCCCACGATGGTGTGATTCCACGCCAAGACGTTGCCTTTTGCATCAAGCCCAATCTCGGCACGATGAACGTACATCGGACGGTAGTAGCCGCCATGAATGTCGTCCTCCCGGCTCCAGATCACTTTGACCGGCTCGTGGTGCCCCGCACTGCGCCACGCTTTCGCCACCTGCGCCGCCTCAACCCCATAGTCCGACGTCGGGACCGCACGGCGGCCGAAGCCGCCGCCTGCCATCAATGTATGAAGCTTGACCTGCTCCGGCTTCAGGTCGAGCGTGCGCGCCATGGCCGCCTGATCGACAGTCTGGAACTGCGTGCCCGTCCACACTTCAGCGCCCTTGTCGGTGAGCTGCACGGTGCAGTTCAGCGGCTCCATCGGCGCATGCGCCAAATACGGGAAGCTGTACTCGGCGACGAGCGTTTTTGGCGCCCCCTTGAGTTTGGAAATGTCACCGTCAATGGCCACCGTGCCCGGCGTCTTCGCCAACTCCTTGAATTTGGCCAGTTGCGCTGTCGTGTCGACATGCTCGACGCCGCTGGTGTCCCACGTGGCATTGAGGGCGTCTCGGCCAGTCTTGGCCTGCCAGTAGCCGTCCGCGATCACAGCCACCGCCGTGCCGCCTCGGTCATCCGGAATCTCCAGCACGTCGCGCACCCCTTTGACCGTCCGCGCCGCTTTGGCGTCGAAGTGCTTCACCTTCGCGCCAAAGACCGGAGGACGCGCCACGACCGCCACTTTCAGATTCGGTAGCTTGAAGTCCATGCCGTACATCGGTACACCCGTCGACTTCGCGCGTGCATCGAGCCGGCCCGTCGGCTTGCCGAGCAAACGGAATGCGGACGGATCCTTGAGCGTAACGCCGGTCGGAACGGGCAGCGCCTGGGCACGCGCAGCAAGGCTGCCGTAGGTGGCGCGCTGGCCATTCGGCCCCAGCACAACGCCGTTTTCAGTGCGTAACTGCGCTGCCGGTACTTTCCATTGCTGTGCGGCAGCCGCGATGAGCATGGCGCGCGCGGATGCGCCTATTTGCCGGTACTGAAGCCACGAGTGAGCGACGGAACCGGAGCCCCCCGTCATCTGTATGCCGAACAGCGGGTCTTTGTAGACGTCCGCCGCCGGTGCCAACTCGCTACGAACCTTGGACCAGTCGCAATCGAGTTCTTCGGCGACGAGCATCGGCAGCGCCGTCTGTACGCCTTGTCCGAAATCCAATCGATTGACCTGGATGGTCACGATGTCGTCGGGCGCAATGTGCACGAATGCCGAGGGCACGACCGGTTTGGCCGCCGCCCCCTGAGCGCCGGCCGTGCGCATCGCGCCAGGCAGCGACATTTCGAGCATCAGTCCACCCGCCGCAATCGCCGACGTTTTGAGAAACGCGCGGCGCGTCAGGCCGGTGAGGTCGCCCACGGCCACGCCGGGACGCTGGGAAAAACGAAGTTCACGCATGTGGGTGTCTCCTAGCCTCAAGCCAGCGACGCCGCAGCGTCCTTGATCGCCGCCCGAATGCGGGCGTAAGTGCCGCAGCGGCAAATGTTGCCCGCCATGGCCGCGTCGATCTGCTCGTCGTTCGGCTGCTTGTTCTCGCGCAGCAACGCCGCCGCGGACATGATCTGGCCGCTCTGGCAATAGCCGCACTGGGGAACGTCGTGCTTGACCCAGGCGTCCTGCACCGCACGCCCGACAGGGTCTGCGCCAACGTTTTCGATGGTGGTGACTTTCTTGCCCGCAACCGTGGAGATCGGGGTGATGCAGCTTCGGGTGGGGGCACCATCAATATGCACGGTACACGCGCCGCACAGCGCCATGCCGCAGCCGAATTTGGTGCCGGTCATGTTGAGCGCGTCGCGCAAGGTCCAGAGCAGGGGAGTGGCAGGATCGACGTCGACCTGCACGGGGCGGCCGTTCAGTTGAAACGAAACCATAGAGACACCTCTTGACGGGCGGATGGATCGGGGGATCGGCCAAACATACTCCCATTCCGTAGAAATTTCAGCTTAGGAATGTGATGCAAGTCGTTGTATATAAACGAATATAGCGGTCGGTAGGTTTGGCGGAAATGTCAGCGGCGACTCGGGCGCCAGAGTGGGGTAAGTGTGTCGTCAACGCTGCGATGAACCTGACGGCGCACTAAGGCGGAGGGGAATCGCGCGTGGTGAAGGGGAATTCGGCGCGGCGCCGACGTGTTGCGGTGCAATGAAGTACAATTCGGCCTACATTCCCCTACCAACACTTTCCCAAGCCGGAAGAAAGATCTGGGCATGCGCACCAACTGCCTCACCCCTCTGTGCTTCTGCTCGATGACTGGACACGATTCGTCATCGACGTCTTCGCACGGCAGTCGTCGATCTCGCTGACCGCAGATCGTCTGTTGCCGGCGCGCGCGCATCCGTCGCGTCTGCCGCCGGCATCTCTAGCGCATACCCGATTTTGACTTTCGGCACGTCCCGCGAGACGAACGCCGACGGCGGATGCACCGCCGCATTGACGAGCCCGACAAGATGAACGCACCCTTGCCTGCCTTCGAGCCGCACGACGCGAAGCATGCCGTAGCCGCAAACCCCCCGCGACTGCGCGAGATTCCCTATAACTACACGTCGTTTTCGGATCGCGAAATCGTCATGCGCCTGCTTGGCGCCGACGCCTGGGACATCCTTGATGAACTCCGCGCAGAGCGCCGTACCGGCCGCTCGGCCCGTATGCTGTATGAAGTGCTCGGCGATATCTGGGTGGTTCGCCGCAATCCCTATCTGCAAGACGACCTGCTCGACAATCCGAAACGTCGCAAGCTGCTGATCGACGCCCTCGATCACCGCCTGAACGAGATCGACAAGCGGCGTCGCGCCGATGTGGCCGAACACGCCGACGCCAATGGTCGCGATCGCGCCACCCGCGTCGAGCAACTGGAAGTGGCGGCCCGCCGCGCCGTGGCTGACTTCGCCGCCGAGTTCGACAAGATGGCCGAGTTGCGCCGTCGCGCGAAGAAGGTGCTCGGCCGCACCACCGCCCACGACAACATCAAGTTCGACGGTCTGTCGCGCGTCTCGCACGTGACGGACGCCACCGACTGGCGTGTGGAATACCCGTTTGTGGTCCTCACTCCGGATACGGAAGCCGAAATGGCGGCGCTGATAAAGGGCTGCTTCGAACTGGGGTTGACGGTTATCCCGCGCGGAGGCGGCACCGGCTATACGGGCGGCGCCATTCCGCTCACGCCGTTCTCGGCCGTCATTAATACGGAAAAGCTGGAGCAGCTCGACGAGGTCGAATACTCGGACCTGCCGGGCGTCGATACGCCCGTGCCGACGATTTTCTCGGGCGCCGGCGTGGTGACTCGTCGTGTGGCGGAAGCCGCAGAGCGTGCCGGTCTGGTGTTCGCGGTCGATCCGACATCGATCGACGCATCGTGCATCGGCGGCAATGTGGCGATGAACGCCGGCGGCAAGAAGGCCGTGCTGTGGGGTACTGCGCTGGATAACCTGGCGTGGTGGCGCATGGTCGACCCGCAAGGCAACTGGCTGGAAGTGACCCGCCACGATCACAACCTCGGCAAGATTCACGACATTCCTGTCGCGCGCTTCGAACTGAAATGGTTCGACGGCAATCAGGCGCCAGGCGTCGCGCTGCTCAAGACGGAAATGCTGGAGATCGAGGGCAAGCGCTTCCGCAAGGAAGGCCTCGGCAAGGACGTTACGGACAAGTTCCTCGCAGGTCTGCCGGGCATTCAGAAGGAAGGCTGCGACGGGCTGATTACGAGCGCGCGCTGGATTCTGCACAAGATGCCCGCGCACACGCGTACGGTCTGTCTGGAATTCTTCGGCCAGGCGAAGGAAGCGATTCCGAGCATCGTCGAAATCAAGGACTACATGTTCGCGCAGACGGCCGCGGGCGGCGCTATTCTGGCCGGCCTCGAACATCTGGACGAACGCTATCTGCGCGCCGTGGGCTACGCCACGAAGTCGAAGCGCAACGCGTTCCCGAAGATGGTGCTGATCGGCGATATCGTCGGCGACGACGACAACGCGGTCGCACAGGCGACGTCGGAAGTCATCCGCATGGCCAATGGCAAGAGCGGCGAAGGCTTCGTCGCCGTGTCGGCCGAAGCGCGCAAGAAGTTCTGGCTCGACCGTTCGCGTACCGCCGCCATCGCGCGCCACACCAACGCCTTCAAGATCAATGAAGACGTGGTGATTCCGCTGCCGCGCATGGGCGAGTACACGGATCACATCGAACGTATCAACATCGAGTTGTCGCTCAAGAACAAGCTGCAATTGGTCGACGCGCTCGAAACGTTCTTCGAAGCCGGTAATCTGCCGCTCGGCAAGACCGACGACGCGAATGAAATTCCGTCGGCCGAACTGCTCGAAGACCGCGTACAGACGGCACTCACGCTGCTGCGCGATGTGCGCGCACGCTGGGTGTTCCTGCGCGATCACTTCGAACTGCCGCTGGCCGAGACGATTCCGCTACTCAATCGTCATGGCATTCGCGACATGAACGTGGCGCTGAATGACCGCCTGAACAAGCAGCCGCAAACGCGTCTCATCGATCTGCTGCAGGATCGTACGATTCGCGTGTCGTGGAAGCAGGAGATTCGCGCCGAACTGCGCCAGATCTTCACGGGCGGCGAGTTCACGCAGATCCTCGACGAAGCGCAAGCGATTCACAAGCGCGTGCTGCACGGCCGTGTGTTCGTCGCCCTGCACATGCACGCGGGCGACGGCAACGTGCACACGAACATCCCGGTGAACTCGGATAACTACGAGATGCTCCAGGATGCGCACAAGGCCGTGGCCCGCATCATGAAGATCGCCCGCTCGCTCGACGGCGTGATCTCGGGCGAACACGGCATCGGCATCACGAAGCTGGAGTTCCTGACGGAAGCCGAAATCGGCGAGTTCCGCGCGTACAAACAACGCGTGGACCCGGAAGGGCGCTTCAACAAGGGCAAGCTGCTCGACATGCCGGAACTGCCTGCCGATCTGCGCAATGCCTATACGCCCAGCTTCGGGCTGATGGGCTACGAGTCGCTGATCATGCAGCAGTCGGACATCGGTGCAATCGCCGACAGCGTGAAGGACTGCCTGCGCTGCGGCAAGTGCAAGCCGGTGTGCGCCACGCACGTGCCGCGCGCAAACCTGCTGTACAGCCCGCGCAACAAGATTCTCGCGACCTCGCTGCTTATCGAGGCGTTCTTGTACGAAGAGCAGACGCGCCGCGGTGTGTCGATCAAGCATTGGGACGAGTTCAACGACGTGGCCGATCACTGCACGGTCTGCCACAAGTGCGTCACGCCGTGCCCGGTGAAGATCGACTTCGGCGATGTGACGATGAACATGCGCAATCTGCTGCGCAAGATGGGCAAGAAGAAGTTCAACCCGGGCGCCGCCGCGGGCATGTTCTTCCTGAACGCCACCAACCCGGAAACGATCAACATCACCCGCAAGGTGATGATCGACTGGGGCTACAAGGCGCAGCGTTTCGGCGCGGACATCTTCAAGAAGATTGCGAAGAAGCAGACGGCACGCCCGCCTGCAACGGTGGGCAAGCCGCCGCTGCGCGAGGAAGTGATTCACTTCGTCAACAAGAAGATGCCGGGCAATCTGCCGAAGAAGACGGCGCGCGCTCTGCTCGACATCGAAGACAACAAGGTCGTGCCGATCATCCGTAATCCGAAGGCCACCACGGTGGATTCGGAAGCGGTGTTCTACTTCCCGGGTTGTGGTTCGGAGCGTCTGTTCTCGCAGGTCGGACTGGCCACGCAAGCAATGCTCTGGCATGTGGGCGTGCAAACGGTGCTGCCGCCAGGCTATCTGTGCTGCGGTTATCCGCAGCGCGGTTCGGGGCAGGGCGAGAAAGCCGAAAAGATCGTGACGGACAACCGCGTGTTGTTCCATCGCATGGCCAACACGCTGAACTATCTCGATATCAAGACCGTGGTCGTGTCGTGCGGCACTTGCTACGACCAGCTCGCGGGCTATGAATTCGAGAAGATCTTCCCGGGCTGCCGCATCGTCGACATCCACGAATATCTGCTTGAGAAGGATGTGAAGCTCGAAGGTGTGAACGGTACGCGCTACATGTATCACGACCCGTGCCACACGCCGATCAAGACGATGGACCCGGTCAAGCTCGTGAACCAGTTGATGGGCACCGAGAACGACGGCTACAAGATCGAGAAGAACGATCGCTGCTGCGGCGAATCGGGTACGCTGGCGGTCACGCGCCCCGACATCTCGACGCAGATTCGCTTCCGCAAGGAAGAGGAAATGCGCAAGGGCGCCGCGAAGTTGCGCGCAGATGGCAAGGTCGATGACGTCAAGATTCTGACGAGCTGCCCGTCGTGCCTGCAAGGTCTGTCGCGCTACAACGAAGACGCCAATGTCACGGCCGACTACATCGTCGTCGAGATCGCCAAGCACGTACTGGGCGACGAGTGGCTGGTGGACTACGTCAAGGACGCCAACAACGGCGGCATCGAGCGCGTGCTGGTCTGATGCACGTCACGCCACTCTGGGGAATGCGGCCGATGCCTGACCGACAGACCACGGAGGTGGCATGGAGGTAGTCTACACAGCACTCATCCTGCTGTTTGTGGTGGCGCTGACCGGCGTGCTGGTCAGCTACATCCGATTCCTGCCGGTACCGCTCGTGCAGATTGCCGTGGGCGCCGCGCTCGCTTATCCGGGCGCGGGGCTGCACATCGATCTCGACCCTGAGATTTTCTTCCTGCTGTTCATCCCGCCACTGCTCTTCGCCGACGGCTGGCGCATGCCCAAACGCGAGTTCTGGCACCTGCGCGTGCCGATCATCGCGATGGCGCTCGGCCTGGTGATCTTCACGGTGCTCGGCGTGGGCTATTTCATCCACTGGATGATTCCGTCGATTCCGCTCGCCGTGGCGTTCGCGCTCGGCGGCGTGCTCTCGCCGACCGACGCCGTGGCCGTCTCTGCGCTCACCGGACGCATGCGCATGCCCACGCGGCTGATGCATGTGCTTGAGGGCGAGGCGATGATGAACGACGCCTCGGGTCTCGTCGTATTCAAGTTCGCCCTCGTTGCCGCCACCACAGGTATCTTTTCCATCGGTAGCGCGACGTTCTCCTTTTTTGTCATCGCGCTGGGCGGCCTGCTCGCCGGCTGGGCCGTGACGTGGCTCTTCACGCAGTTCCACCGCCGCGTGATGGACGCGACCACGGAAGAGCCCGCGACAGTCGTGCTGCTCCTGCTGCTCATGCCGTTTGCCGCTTACTTGCTGGCGGAGCACTTCGGTTTCTCGGGCATTCTCGCAGCGGTCGCCGCCGGTATGACGGTCAGCTCGACCGAACTGCTCAATTCCCGCACGGCCACGCGCATTCTCGGTAACGGTGTATGGTCGATGCTCGAGTTCGTGTTCAATGGCGCCGTGTTCGTGCTGCTGGGCCTGCAATTGCCCGACATCGTGCGCGCCGCACTGCGCCCGAGCGAGCATCTGTGGGGAACATTTCTTAATCTCGGCGAGTTGATGTTCTACGTCGGCGCGATTTCGGCGGTGCTCATCGTGCTGCGCTTCTGCTGGGTATGGGTGGCGTGGCGGGTGATGTATTACCTCGGCATGCGCCGCGGTGAAATCACCATGAAGCCGGGTATCCGCTTTACCGGCGTGACGGCCCTCTCGGGCGTGCGCGGCGCGGTGACGCTGGCCGGTGCGCTCTCGGTGCCGCTGGCATTGCCGGGCGGGGCGCCGTTCCCGGGGCGCGACCTGCTGATCTTTCTGGCCGCGGGGGTGATCCTGCTATCGCTCATCGGCGGCAGCCTTGGCTTGCCGGTGCTGCTGCGCGGTGTGCGCTGGCCGGCCGAAAACCTGCGCAATCGCGAGATGGGCGAGGCGCGAGTGGCCGCCTCGGAAGCCGCGATTCGCGCCGTCGAATCATTGCAGAAAGTGATTGCGAAGTCGGGCGACGAACTCGATACCGCCGTGTGTGCCGAAGCGGCCGCGCGGGTGATGGGACGCTATCGCCGTACGCTCAACGCGGCGACCGCCACGGACGAGACGCGTGAGCGGGCGGTGCGCGAGGTCGAAGTCGAGCGACGGTTGCGGGCGGCAGCGCTACAAGCCGAGCGAGTGGAGCTGTCGCGTTTGCGCATCACCCATCGCATCAACGACGAGACATTGCGCGAGATGCTCAGCGAGATCGATTTCGCCGAACTGGCGCTCGGTCCGGTTGACCCGGCCACAGGCAAACGCAAGAAGAGCAGGAAAAACTGACGCGAACCGTTTCCGGCGAAGTCGCTGGGACGGACGCGACGCATCGCAAGCAAACGAAGGGAGAAAGATCATGGAATGTCCGTTTTGCACCGGTGAGGGTGGCGAAGTCGTCTGGCGCGACCCGGTGCTGCGCGTGGTGCTCGCGAACGAAAACGGCTATCCGGGCTTTGCGAGGGTGATCTGGCATGCCCATGTCGCGGAAATGAGCGATCTTCCCGAGGCCGCGCGCGAGCATGTAATGCGCGTGGTATTTGGTGTCGAGACGGCCCAGCGCACGGTCATGTCGCCCGACAAGGTGAACGTGGCCAGTCTGGGCAATATGGTGCCGCACGTGCATTGGCACGTCATTCCGCGGTATCGGGACGATGTCCATTTCCCCGGCTCGGTCTGGAGCGCGCCGCAACGCGAGGTGCCGCAAACGGTGCTCGCCGAGCGCGTCGCCCGGATGCCCGCGCTGCGCGAGGCTATCGTGGCAGAATTGGGTCGTGTTCCGGCGTGGCCGGCATGACCGTTGGGACCTGAGCGGCTATACTGCCGGCCGATGTGTCACATGCCGGCGCACCGACTGAATCTTCTGGAGCAAGACCATGGCTGGGCTGGAGAAAGACACGCCGATTCCCGTTTCCCTGACGCTGCATCGCGCATCAAAGGTGCTGGAACTTGGTTACGAGGACGGCAAACACTACCGCCTGCCGTTCGAATTGCTGCGCGTGCTCTCGCCGTCGGCGGAAGTGCGCGGTCACGGGCCGGGGCAGGAGACGCTGCAAACCGGCAAGCGTGACGTCACACTGAATGGCCTCGAGCCGATCGGCAACTACGCGGTGCGCCCGGTCTTTTCTGACGGACACGACACCGGCATCTATTCGTGGGATTACCTCTACGAGCTGTGCGTGCGTCAGGACGCACTGTGGCAGGAATACCTGGACAAGCTCGCGGCGGCGGGTGTCGATCGTGACACGCCGATGCCGTCGCCGGCTGCCGGTGGCTGCCACCACCATTGAGGCCCCGGCGGGGCGCACGACAGCGTGTGCGCCCGCTTACATGATTTGGGAGATTGCAATGGGCCAACAGACCCACTTCGGTTATGAAACCGTCGACGAGAAGGAAAAGGCCGGCAAGGTTGCCGAGGTGTTCCATTCGGTCGCGAGCAAGTACGACATCATGAACGACCTGATGTCGGGCGGCCTGCACCGGATCTGGAAAGCCTTCACGATCGGACGCGCCGCCGTGCGCCCCGGCTTCAAGGTGCTCGACATCGCGGGCGGTACCGGCGACCTGTCCAGGGCGTTCGCCCGCGCGGCTGGCCCGACCGGCGAAGTCTGGCTTACCGACATCAATGAATCGATGCTGCGCGTGGGTCGCGATCGCCTGCTCGACGCCGGCATCGTCACGCCGGCCCTGCTGTGCGACGCCGAGAAGCTGCCGTTTCCGTCGAACTACTTCGACGTGGTGACGGTGGCGTTCGGTCTGCGCAACATGACGCACAAGGACGCCGCCCTCGCGGAAATGCGCCGCGTGATCAAGCCGGGCGGCAAGGTGATGGTGCTGGAGTTCTCGAAAGTCTGGCAGCCGCTGGAAAAGGCGTACGACACCTATTCGTTCAAGGTGCTGCCGTGGCTCGGTTCGCGCATTGCGGGCGACGCCGAGAGCTACCGCTATCTGGCCGAGTCGATTCGCATGCACCCGGACCAGGAAACGCTCAAGACGATGATGGAAGAGGTCGGCCTGGAGCGCGTGGAATATCACAACCTGACCGCCGGCGTGGTCGCCCTGCATATCGGCCGCAAGTTCTGACGCGTTGGAAAACTAAGCGCTTACTTACCTGATTTGGCCCAGCGCCCCGGTTTGCGGAAAAATTCCGCGCCGGGGCGCTTCTCTAAGTACAAGCTAATTCTGCTGTGGCAGAATCGGTCGTCGTCTTATCCGGTTTCAGTACGTGAAAAAGTGCTGAACCATTCGGGTTGACGCTTGTCAGTACACAGCAACCTATAAACTCCACGGAGAGACCAGAACGATGTTCCAGTTCCTGAAAAACAAGCTGTTGTTGGGCGTAGTGGCCGGCGTATTAGCGGTCGGCATGACGATCGCGGACGCTGATGCCAAGCGCGTTGGCGGCGGCCGGAGCATCGGCAAGCAGTCCAACACCGTGACACAACGCCAACAAACGCCGCCGTCGCAAGCACCGGGCGCTGCGCCGCAGCAAGCCGCTCCGGCAGCCGCTGGCGCGGGTGCCGCAGGGGCCGCCGCCGCTGCCAAGCCGGCCAATCGCTGGCTCGGCCCGATCGCCGGTCTGGCCGCTGGCCTCGGTATCGCGGCACTGCTGTCGCACTTCGGTATGGGCGGTGCATTCGCGAGCATGATGGCCAACGTCATCATCATTGCGCTGATCGCCTTCGCCGCGATGTGGCTCATCCGACGCTTCCGCGGCAATAAGTCGCAGTCGCAGACGCCGGCCTATGCAGGTGCGGGCAACGACGCGTCGAACAACTCCCTGCGCCAGTCGTGGGACAGCCAGCAGCAACCGTCGTCGCAACCGGCACCGTCGGCTCAGCCGTCGCTGTCGGCCGTGCCGGCAGCCGCTGCGGGTGCCGCCGCTGCCACCGCCCCGTTCGGTGTGCCGGCCGGTTTCGATGCTGACGGTTTCCTGCGCAGTGCGAAGGTGTACTTCAACCGTCTGCAAGCCGCATGGGACAAGGGCGATCAAGCCGACATCAACGAGTTCACGACGCCGCAGATGTTCGCGGAGATCAAGATGGACCTCGAAGAGCGCGGCAAGTCGACCAACCGTACGGATGTCGTGCAACTCGACTCGGAACTGGTCGGCATCGAGCAAACGGCCACCGAGTACATGGCAAGCGTTCGCTTCTCGGGCCTGATCCGCGAAGCGGAAGGCGCCCCGGCCGAGCCGTTCAATGAGGTGTGGAACCTGACCAAGCCGGTCGCCGGCAGCGGTGGCTGGGTGCTCGCCGGAATTCAGCAGCTCTAAGCCTCGCGACGTTTTTGGCGTAACCTGCCTTACAATGAGAGCCCGCGTTTGAAACGCGGGCTCTTTTGTTTTTGCCGTCCGCAATGCATCGCCGGGCGGCGTCTTTCGGTGCGACCGGTGTTCAGCGCCGGCCGGCCGCCAAGCTCATGACCGTAGCCGCCAAAGCCTTTGCCGCCACCGTGAACCATTTGCTTGCCCGCGAACCGTGGGCACGTGAGCGTTTGCGCCATCATATCGGCGCGTCTGCCCGGCTCGCGATGTCGCCGATCGACCTGCGCCTGCGCGTAGGCGATGACGGCTACCTCGCCGCGGCCGAAGCCGACCTGCCTTGCGACGTCAGCATCTCGGTGCCTCCCGCAGCGCTCGCCGATTTCGCCGGCGGCGGTCAGACCGCCGTCATGCGTCACGTCAAGATCGAAGGCGACGCCGAGTTTGCCAACACGGTGTCGTATCTTGCTCAACACCTGCGCTGGGAGGTGGCCGAAGACCTGAGCAAGGTGATCGGCGACGCCGCCGCCCATCGGGTGACGCAGACCGGCAAGGCCGCCGTGGCCAGCGCGCGTCGCACCGGCGACACGCTGGCACGATCGCTCGCCGACTACCTCGTGGAAGAGAACCCGCTGCTCGTGGCGCGCCCGCGCCTCGACGCCATGCGCACCGATATCGGCACCTTGCGCGATGACCTCGCGCGGCTGGAGAAGCGTATCGAGAAGTTAGAACGCCTGAAGGGCGTGCGCGAGGGCACACCCGCTCCGGCACCCCGCACTCACGGAGGCCGCTGACCAATGCGTCTTCTGCGCCTTATCAAGATCTTTTTCGTCTGCTATCGATACGGGCTCGATGAGCTGGTGCTCTCGAGCGTTCCCCATCCCTTTGCGCGCGGGCTGCTGCGCGTGCTGTCGTTCGGACGCAGCGGGCTGAAAGCCCCGCGCGGCGAGCGCCTGCGCCTGGCACTCGAATCGTTGGGCCCGATCTTCGTGAAGTTCGGGCAGGTGCTTTCGACGCGTCGCGATCTGATGCCGCCCGATATCGCGCAGGAACTGGCCCGTCTGCAGGATCAGGTGCCGCCGTTCGATCCGGAAGTGGCGCGTGCGGCCATCGAGAAGTCGTTGGGACACCCGCTCGAAGACGCATTCGTCGAGTTCGAGCGCACGCCGGTCGCGAGCGCGTCGATTGCACAGGTGCACTTCGCCCGCATTCGCCATGGTGAGCATGCGGGCAAGGAAGTGGCGGTCAAGGTGCTTCGCCCCAACATGCTCAGCGTGATCGACAGCGATCTGGCGCTCATGCGCGATCTGGCGGGCTGGGTAGAGCGGCTGTGGCCGGACGGCAAGCGTTTGAAGCCGCGTGAAGTGGTCGCCGAATTCGACAAGTATCTGCATGACGAACTCGACCTGATGCGCGAAGCCGCCAATGCGGCACAGCTTCGTCGCAACTTCATCGACTCGGGCATGCTGATGGTGCCCGAGATCTACTGGGAGTTCAGCTCCAGCTTCGTCCTCGTGATGGAGCGTATGCACGGCGTGCCGATCAGCCAGATCGAAGTGCTGCGCGAGGCGGGCGTCGATCTGAAGAAGCTCGCGCGCGAAGGTGTCGAGATCTTCTTCACGCAGTTCCTGCGCGACGGCTTCTTCCACGCCGACATGCACCCGGGCAATATTCTGGTCAGCCTCGATCCCGCAACATTCGGCCGGTATATCGCGCTCGACTGCGGCATCGTCGGTGCGTTGTCCGAATTCGACAAGAACTATCTGGCGCAGAACTTCCTCGCGTTCTTCCGTCGTGATTACCATCGGGTGGCGTCGCTGCACCTGGAGTCGGGCTGGGTGCCGTCGGATACACGCGTTGAAGAGCTGGAAGGGGCGATTCGTGCGGTCTGCGAGCCGTACTTCGACCGGCCACTCAAGGAAATCTCGTTGGGACTGGTGCTCATGCGTCTGTTCCAGACGTCGCGCCGCTTCAACGTCGAGATTCAGCCACAACTCGTTCTGTTGCAAAAGACACTGCTCAATATCGAAGGGCTCGGTCGTCAGCTCGATCCGGATCTGGATCTGTGGAAGACGGCCAAGCCGTTCCTCGAGCGCTGGATGGCTGAACAGATCGGCCCGCGCGGCTGGCTGGAGCGTCTGAAGGCCGAAGTGCCACAGTGGAGCAAGACGATGCCGCAACTGCCGCGTCTGATCCATCAGGCGCTGGCGGCCCATGCGCGTCCGCAGGACGACACGCTGCTGCTCGCATTGCTGCAGGAGCAACGTCGCACCAACCGGCTGCTGACAGGCGCGTTCTGTCTGGTGGGCGGGATCGCCATCGGCGTGCTGACGGCGTTCTTCTGGCTCTATAACTGATTCTCGACCGGGAGCCGACTGTGCCTGTCGCTCGGAAGATTCACGCGATCCATGCCGCTCCTCAGACGGATGAGCGTCCGGAGACGGGCGGTGCCCCCTCAGCGCTGTCGTCAGCGTCTTCGGCGCCATCGTTCGCCCACCGCGATCCGTCGCGTGCGGAGTTCTGGGACGAGCGGTTCGCAAACGCCTTCATGCCGTGGGACGCCGCCGGGGTGCCTCAGGCGCTGCGCGACTTCGTGGCGGCCGAGGGCGCTGCGCGCGCCACACTGATTCCCGGCTGCGGCGCGGCGTATGAAGCGGCTTGGCTCGACGCGCAAGGCTGGCCGGTGCGGGCGATCGATTTCGCGCCGGTGGCCGTAGCGTCCGCGCAGGCCCAACTGGGACCGCGCGCCTCGCTCGTCGAGCAGGCCGATTTCTTCACCTACACGCCGCCCTTCACGCTCGAAGTGATCTACGAGCGGGCGTTTCTCTGCGCTTTGCCCCGTACGCTCTGGCAGGACTACGCCCGCCGTATGGCGCAATTGCTGCCGCAAGGAGCGCGTCTGGCCGGCTTCTTTTTCCTCAAGGAAACGCCGAAGGGCCCTCCGTTCGGCATCGCGCCAGAGGCGCTCGACGCTCTGCTGGCCCAGGATTTCGTCTGCGAGACGGATCGTCTGGTCGACGATTCGGTGCCGGTGTTTGCCGGGGCCGAGCATTGGATGGTCTGGCGCCGCCGCTGAACCGCAACCGTGTATTGCGTCAAACCGACCGCCGCGAGGCGCTGACGTCAACTACCGG
>JARLJF010000191.1 GCA_031291335.1 Pandoraea sp.
AATAGTGGAATAGTGGATTGATGGGGAGCGGAATGGGTTGGTGAGGGGGCCTGTGAAAGTTTTTTGAATTTCTGGCGCGAACCTGTTGACAGCTCATTTCCCCATCGGCATAATCTTGTTTCTTCGCAGCGAGCAGGCAGTAAGCGAGCTGACGAGGCCCAGATGGCGGAATTGGTAGACGCACTAGTTTCAGGTACTAGCGGGTAACACCGTGGAGGTTCGAGTCCTCTTCTGGGCACCAAAAAATACAAAAAAGCCGATGATCGAAAGATCATCGGCTTTTTTCATATCTACCCGGAAAGCAGTGTGCTTGAGCACATTGCGTGGGAACTCGAAAGGCATCGCTTGTAAGCGACGCCGGGGTCGCGGAACGTGACCGGCCCCTCTCGGGACTGAAGGCGCCGTATAGGCATTGGCCGCACTGCTGATGCCGGTCTCTTCGAAGGTTCGTTTTTACGCCCCCGCCGCCCCACCCCATCCCCAATCCCGTAATAAGCATTCAACAAAAAAATAGTTGCCCAACGTTATGTGCGTCGGGAGGATGGTTGCTTTGCTGTGGGTTTGGCATCTACGGGTGGGCGGTCATGCAGGACGAGACGCGGGACACGCGAAGCACGACAAGCGTGAGGGAATGGCAAGAGGGGCAGCAGGCGTTTTCCGCTGAGAATCCCGGCCATCCTGATCGGGTGGCTGATTGGTTGCTGGCCGGGCTTGAATTGAAGAGCACGCTCTTTCACGTGGGCGAGTACTGCGGCGTTTATCAGGCGTCGACGGCTGGGCATCAGCGAGCGAGTTTCCATGTGGTGCTGGATGGCGGGTGCTATTTGCATATGGGCGCCGGGGGCGGCCAACCCGCGCGGACCATTCACCTGGCTGCGGGCGATGCGGTCTTCTTGTTGTCCGACGTGCCGCACTGCCTGTCCCCGAACGCGCTGCCACCTGCCGACCTGAGCGCACGCGCCGGCAAGATGGCGCCGCTCCCGGCAGACCCACGCACGAACACGCCTGACACCTCATCCGTCTCCTTGGCTTGCGGCTTCTTCGAATTCCGCACCGATCTGGATGCCCTGGTGCTGGGCATGCTACCGAACCCGATCGTGGCGCGTCGAGCCAGCGGCCGGCTCGAGGGCATGACGCAAATTTTCTCGCTGATTCAGGCGGAGGCACGTCGCCCGGGCGATGCGCCGTCGCCGCTGCTCGCCCGCCTGACCGACCTCCTCTTCTACTACGCGTTGCGCGAAGCCGTCCACGCCGATGAGGTTGCGCCGGGCATGTGGCGTCTGATGCGACGTGACGCTTTCGGGCGTTTGGCCGCAGCCATCATCGAATCACCTGGCGAGCGCTGGACCACGGACGCGATGGCCGAATTCGTTCACATGTCGCGAGCACGTTTTTGCAAACAGTTCGCCGAGATCGGCGGTCAGCCGCCCGCGCAATTTGTCACCCTGGTTCGAATGAAGACTGCGGCAGCGCTGCTGCGCGCGGGCGTCTCATTACCGGAGGCGGCGGAGCAAGTCGGCTATCAATCGGAATCGGCCTTTGCACAGGCCTTCAAACGAGTGACTGGCATCCAGCCGGGGGCGTGGCGACGTCAGGCCAACAGCATTCCCTCGACGGATACCACTGCCCACACCACGCTCGCCCCCGCCTCCCCCTACCCGCTACACTGACTCGTCATCGCCGCGTCTGCGGCCTCGTCTGCGGCCGCACCGCACCTATGCGGCGGCACCGGCACAGCACGCTTTAAGACATATCTGCGACACGCCGAGACAAATCCGCAGAATTTCCAGACGGGCGCGCATTGAGCATCGGGCCGAGCTTGCGCACAATGGACGCTCGACTGTGAGGAGCCCGATATGAGCCGACTGCCATTGCATACCCTTGAGACCGCCCCGGAGGCGAGCCGTCCGTTCCTGGAAAAATCGCTCGCGGCGAACGGATTCCTGCCGAACCTCGTGGCGTCGCTCGCCAACGCCCCGACGGCCCTCGAAACGTACCTGAGCGTGGGCGCCATCAATGGCCGCGCGAGCCTGACGCTGGCCGAGCGAGAAGTCGTCCAGATTACGGCCGCCGGCATTCACGGATGCGGCTTCTGCGTTGCAGGCCACACGGCAGTCGCCCTCAAGAAGGCGCAACTACCCGAGGCGCTCGTCAATGAGATTCGTGACCAGCGCCAACTGTCCGATGCCAAGCTCGACGCGGTGGCCGTGTTCACGCGCGCTGTAATCGCCACGCGTGGCGCCGTGTCGGATGCCGAATTCGCCGCCTTCAAGTCGGCCGGGTTCGACGACGCTGCCGCGCTCGAGGTAGTCCTCGGCGTATCGCTGGCTACGCTGTGCAACTTCGCGAACAACCTTTCGCAAAACGAACTGAATCCGCAACTGGCGGCATACCGCTGGGAGCCGAAGGAACACACCGCATGAGCACCCAAGCCAGCCTGCGCGGACTCGCCGCACGCGCTCCGGCGCTCGCGGCCTGGCTCGACACCCACGCCGAAACGCTCGATACGGATGCCACACTCTGTGGCGAAGTCGTGCCGCAACTGGCCACTGCCGGCCTGCTGCGCATTGGCGTGCCGGCCGAGTTGGGCGGGGCTGGCGGCACGATTGGCGACGCGATCGACAGCGTCGCCGACGTTGCCGAACACTCCTTTGCGGCGGCATTCGTGCTTTGGGGTCAACGCACGTTCATCGAATACCTGCTGCAAAGCCCGAACCAGAGGCTGCGCGAGCGTCTGCTGCCCACGCTGCTTTCCGGCGAACTTGCGGGCGCGACAGGCTTGTCGAACGCCATGAAGTACCTCTCCGCGATCGAGCCACTGCAAATCCGTGCGGCCGATGCACCGGGCGAGCGAAGCGCGAACGGTGAGCCCGCATGGCGAGTGACTGGCGCGTTGCCGTGGATCACCAACCTGCGCAAGCAGGGATTCGTCGCCGCGGCAGCAGCAGACCACGAAGCAGGTGGGCCGCCGTCGATCTTCGCCATCGCGAACGATGCGCCGGGTGTGACCCGCAGCGACGATCTGGATTTGATCGGCCTGCGCGGCACCAATACGGCGGCGTTGCAAATGGCAGATACGTTGCTCACCGATGACGACCGCATTACCGACAACGCACCGGCGTGGCTCGTGCGTGTGCGTCCGGCATTCCTCGGGCTGCAATGCGGCATGTCGCTGGGCCTCGCCCGGCGCAGTCTCGCGGGCACCCAGGAGGGTGGACCGGGCGCTCGCGCTGCCGTTACCGACGAAGTGGGCGCGCTGACGGAGCAACTTGATACACTCAGGGCTCGCCTGAAGGCAGGCGTCGCGCAGGGTGATTTCATCGAGACACCGGCGCGCCTGTTCGAACTGCGCATCGCTCTCGCAGACGTTGTTCACGACGCAGCCACGCTGGAAGTCCAGACTGGCGGTGGGCGTGGCTATCTGCGCGGATTGTCAGGCATCGCACGACGTCAGCGCGAGGCCGCCTTTGTTCCCATCGTCACCCCCAGCCTCGTGCAGTTGAAGAACCAGCTCGCGGCACAACGTGCGCAGCAACTCAAGACCGGAACGGCTTCATGACCCAACCTACGGCGACGCAACGCGCGCTCACCGACACGTTCATCGCCACAGCGCGCGAGGATGACTCGCGCGCATCGTCCTTTCTGGCACTGCGCAACATCGGACTGTCGTACGGCGACCGCGCGATCCTGAGAGGTGTGGACCTTTGCGTCGCGCCGGGCGAACTGGTTTCCGTTCTCGGACCGAGCGGCTCCGGCAAGTCGACACTGCTGCGCATTGCGGCGGGCCTGCTGCCCCCGAGCGATGGCACGGTCCAGGTGGACGGCACGCCACTGTCCGGTCCTCGGCCCGACGTAGCACTGGCCTTTCAAGACCCTTGCCTGCTGCCCTGGCTGTCCGTTGAGAACAACGTTGCATTTGGCCTGACATTCGCACGGCAACCCACGTTATCGCGCGAAACAAGGCGTGCCCGGATCGACGCCGCGCTGGCCGAAGTGGGTCTTTCCCACGCGCATCAACTGCACCCCCGCCAGCTCTCCGGCGGCATGGCACAGCGCGTTGCACTGGCCCGTTGTCTCGCGCGTCAACCGCGGGCGCTACTACTCGACGAGCCGTTTGGCGCACTTGACGAAGTCACACGCGCCGACATGCAGCGCCTGCTTGTCACCGTCGTTCGCGACACGGGCGCCGCAACCGTCCTCGTGACACACGATATTGACGAAGCGTTGCTCGTCTCCGATCGCATCGTGCTACTCGGCAATCAGGGCCGTACGCTGGCGCAATGGCGAGTTGATTTGCCTTCGCCGCGCGAAACGCACGTGCAAGCCCTGGGCACGCTGCGCATCGAAATACTGCAAGCGTTGCAGCACGCCATGTCTCGCGATGCGACGACGCGTCAAACACAATAGACCACACCGTCCTAACTACGGGGATTCCCAGACCATGTGCCAAATTTCCCGCCGTGAATGGCTCAAACTCGCTTCGATGATGACCGTGGCCGGTGCCGCACCGTTGCTGGCCTCGGCCGCTGCACGTGCCGCTGCCGAGCCGGACGCGCCGTTGCGCATCGGCTATCTGCCGATTACTGACGCCACCCCACTGCTGGTCGCTCACAACAACGGCTATTTCGAGCAGGCCGGCATCAAGGCAGAAAAGCCGACGCTGCTGCGCAGTTGGGCACAGTTGATCGAAGCCTTCCTCGCTGGACAGGTCAACGTGGTGCACCTGCTCTCCCCGATGACGGTGTGGGCCCGCTACGGCAGTCAGGCACAAGCCAAGGTGGTTGCGTGGAATCACGTCAACGGCAGCGCGATCACCGTAACGAACGACATCAACAAAGTTAGCGATCTTGGTGGCAAGACGGTAGCCGTGCCGTTCTGGTACTCGATTCACAATGTCGTGCTGCAAGGCTTGCTCGCCGCCAACGGCCTCACGCCCGTCCTGAAGAAGTCCGGCGCGCCGGCGGCCAACGAAGTCAATCTGATCGTGATGGCGCCGTCGGACATGCCGCCGGCACTCGCGGCCAAGCAGATCGCCGGTTACATCGTGGCCGAGCCGTTCAACGCCGCCGCCGAAAACCTGAAGGTCGGCAAGGTGCTTCGATTCACCGGCGACGTGTGGAAGAACCATGCGTGCTGCGTCGTGACGATGCACGAGCGCGATCTGACGTCTCGTCCGGAATGGTCGCAAAAGGTCGTCGACGCCATCGTCAAGGCACAGGCCTGGACGCGCGCCCATCCGGAAGATGCGGCACGCCTGCTGTCCAAGGAAGGCGAGAATCGCTATACACCGCATCCGTTTCAGGTCTTGCAACGCGTGCTGGCACCTGCGGCGTCAGAGCAAGGCCGCTATCTCGCCGACAAGGCGATCGTTCACGCCGACTGGCACGAGAAGCGCATCGACTTCCAGCCGTACCCGTATCCGAGCTACACCGAAGCCCTCGTGCGCCACATGCAAAAGACACAGGTCGAAGGCAATGCACAGTTCCTCTCGAAGCTCGATCCGGCATTCGTGGCGCGCGACCTCGTTGACGACCGCTTCGTCAAGAAGAGCATTGCGGCGGTTGGCGGCATGAAGGCGTTCGGTCTGCCGGACGGCTTCACGCGGCAGGAGGTGATCGTTGTCTGATCTTGCGTCCGATCGTGCCGCCGACAACGTGAGCGCTGCACACTCAGCGCCCCGCGATACGCCGGCAAGTCCCTCCATCGGGCGATCCGGCCGCGAGGCATGGCTCGGACTGGCGGGGCTGGCCGGCATCGTCGCGATCTGGTGGCTCGGGATCGCGATCTTCACCACGCCCGGTTCGCTGGCTTCGCAATTCTCACCGGCAGCCGCGTTGAGCGCCCTGCCCGATCTGATCCGCGACGAACAGTTGGGGCTGCACATTCTGGCCAGCCTGCGACGCATCGGTGTCGGACTGGCGTGGGCCGTCGTGCTCGGCGTGCCTCTGGGCTTTCTGATCGGACGGATTCGCTGGCTGGACAAGGCCCTCACACCCTCGATGCAGTTCCTGCGGATGGTCTCGCCGCTGTCATGGATGCCGATTGCGGTAATGTCGCTCGGCGTCGGCGACCCGGCGGTGTACTTCCTGCTCGCGTTCGCGGCATTGTGGCCGTTAGTCATGAGCACGGCCGCAGGCGTCACCCATATCGACCGTCGCTGGGTGCAACTGGGTGAGAGTCTTGCCGCGACACGCTGGGAAATGCTCTGGCATGTCTATGTTCCCGGCATCGCTGCGCACGTGCTGACCGGGGTTCGGCTCGCCATCGGCATTCTCTGGATCGTGCTGGTGCCGGCGGAAATGCTGGGCGTCAATGCGGGGCTGGGCTACCTGATTCTCGACACGCGCGATCGTCTGGCGTATTCGGAACTGACGGCTGTCATTCTCGTCATCGGCGTGCTCGGCTTCCTGCTCGATTGGGCAGCGCGCTTGATCTACCGCCGTTTCAGCGGCGCCGTGCAGGACGAGTGAGCGGCAAATGCGTCACCGGCAGGTATCGGAGCTATCCGGCGCTATGGCGCCCGCGCGCGGGCCGCTACAATAGCGGCCTGATTCACGATGCCTGACGGAGAACGCATCATCGAGCTAGATCGTTTACTGCAATCGCAGGGCTTCGGCAGTCGCAAGATGTGCCGCAAGCTCATTCAAACCGGCGCTTTCGCCATCGACGGCGTGGTGCACGACAATCCGCGCGAGTCGGTCGACCCATCGGGCCTGCAATTCACGCTGGACGGCGAGCCGTGGGAATACCGCGAACACGTCTACGTGCTGCTCAACAAGCCCGAAGGCTTTGAGTGCTCCACGAGCCCGACGCACCACGAAGGCGTGCATTCACTGCTGCCCTTACCGCTGGCCGTACGCGGCGTGCAGCCAGCCGGCCGCCTCGATCAGGATACGACCGGCATGTTGCTGCTCTCGGACGACGGTCCGTTCCTGCACGCGATGATGTCGCCGCGCCGCCACGTGCCCAAGCGCTATGTGGCAACGACCAAGCATCCGGTCACCGAGGAGATGTTGCAGGCTTTGCGCGATGGCGTTTTGTTGCGCGATGAAACCGAACTCCTCGCCGCGACGGACGTCATGAGTCCCGCGCCGAACGAGATCGCGCTGACGATCACGCAAGGCAAATACCATCAGGTCAAACGGATGGTCGCGGCCGCGGGCAATCGAGTGGAAGGACTGGTCAGAACCGCCATCGGCGGGCTGCCGATGGGTAATCTCGCGCTGGGCGAATGGCGATACCTGTCGCCGGACGAGCTTCTGTCGCTGCCGTACGAGGCACCCGTCTCAGGCAAATAAGCGTCGCGAGCTGAGGTTTCGCGACGCCACGCCATGCCTCAGCTTTGTCGACCTTCGAGCAGGAATTGCGCGCCCTTGTCCTGACCGAGCGTATTGACCAGATACGGCAGGGCCGTCTTGAGCGTGTCTTGCAACATGTACGGCGGGTTCACGATAAACATACCGCTGCCGTGCAAGCCCATGCCACCTGGCACCGGGTTGCACACGGTCAACGCAGCATGCACCCAACTCTTGATCGGTTGCCCGTTGATCGTGAGGCGCTTCATGCGCTCAGGCAATTGCGACGCCTCGCGACGCTGCACCAGCGGATACCACACGGCATACATCCCCGTCGGGAAACGGTCGAGGCCTTCCTGTACGGTCTGCGTCGTACGCGTGTAGTCACGTTTGTCTTCGTACGACGGGTCGATCAACGTGAAACCCCGGCGCGGCGCCGGCGGCAAAATCGTCTTGAGCCCAGCAAAACCGTCAGCACCGAAAATCATCGTGCGACGTGCAACGGCCCGGCCCTGCGCTTCGAAGTTCTCACGCAGCACGTCCTGCTCGGTCGGGTGTGCCTCGAACAAGCGCAAACGGTCGCGGTCGCCCAACAGTTGCAAGGCAAAGTACGGCGAGCCGGGGTAATAGCGCAGCTTGCCGTCCGGGTTGAATTCACGCACCAGCGCGACATAGTCCGCGAGCGCCGGCGGCAGATCGTCACGCGTCCAGAGGCGGCCAATGCCGGTCTCGAACTCGCCCGTCTTGTCGGCCCACTTGCCGTCGAGCGCGTAGCCGCCTGCGCCCGCATGCGTGTCGATATACCAGAACGCCGTGTCTTTCTGGCGCATGTAATCGATGCATTCAACGGCGATAAAGTGTTTCAGCACGTCGGCGTGGTTGCCGGCGTGAAAGGCGTGGCGGTAGCTGAACATTAGGCAGATCCTGATTCGTCAGGCGCGATTGTAGCCGACGACGCGTCCGCACGGCGTTTCCGGCCCTGCGCGATACCGTTTTTACCCCCCGGCAACGCGTGCGCCTTCACCGCCTTGTGGCGCGGACACGCCACCAGATGATCATTCACCATACCGGCTGCCTGCATGAACGAATAGCAGATGGTCGATCCCACAAAGGTAAATCCGGCCTTCTTCAACGCCTTGCTCATCGCATCGGAGACTGCGGTGCTCGCCGGCACTTCTCCCAGTGCCGTCCAGCGGTTTTGCAGTGTCTCGCCGCCAACGAACTGCCAGACGAAATCGCTGAAGCGCGTGCCCGCCGCTTCCATCGCCAGATAGGCCCGGGCGCCCTTGACGACACCGCTCACCTTAAGACGGTTGCGCACGATCCCGGCATCCGCCATCAATCGCGCCTCGTCCTCCGGGCCATACGCCGCGATACGCTCTGGATCGAAGTTGTCGAATGCCTTGCGGTAGTTGTCGCGCTTTTTGAGAATGGTGGACCAGGACAATCCTGCCTGCGCCCCTTCGAGCATCAGCAACTCGAACAACGCGCGCGAATCGCGCAGCGGCACACCCCACTCTTCGTCGTGATACCGACGATACTGCTCGAAGCCTTCGCTCCACGGACAGCGTTCCATTTGCCCCTCGATAGTTGCGTCCGCGCGCCAGTGCCGCGGACATAGACAGACGAATGGGGCAAGTGTGCCAGCAATTGCCGGCGAAGCGAACCGGCAAGTCTGCACTGGGCGCGACTTTGCGTCAGGCGGCAATGCCGATGCAGAATTTTCCGGGGGAAATGCGGAATTGGCCCCGACTGGCGGCCCTTGGACGAGCCGCCCTCCGGTATCGATCGAACGGGAGACGGCAATCGCGCGTCTCCACCCTCCCGGCTCGCGTCAAACGACGTCAGAGCATCAACTGACCGCCGTTGACCTCGATGATCTGACCGGTCACATAGCTCGCCAACGTCTCCGAAGCGAGGTAGAGGAAGGCGCCCGAGCACTCGTCCGGATCGCCGAGACGTCCCATCGGAATGCTTTGACGGAAGGCCTCGATCTGCGCTTCGGTGCTGAATTGCTCGTGGAACGGCGTCATGATGACGCCAGGTGACACGGCGTTCACGCGAATACGGTCCGGCATCAGTTCCTTGGCCATGCCGCGCGTGAGCGTGCTCACGAACCCCTTGGCCGCCGCGTAGATCAACGCGCCCGGGCCACCGCCGTGACGCGCCGCAATCGACGTCACGTTGACGATCGCGCCGCCGCCCTGCTTGCGCACGGCGGGCACCACAGCGCGCGAGAATGCCACGACCGAACGCGCGTTGACGTTGAGCACGTCGTCGAAATAGGCGTCGGAGACTTCGGTGAACGGCGTGCGTTTGACCAGACTGCCGGCGTTATTGATGAGCACGTCGATGCGGCCGAAGCCATCGAGCACGTGTGCCACGGCAGCGTCGATGGCGCCGGTATCGGCCACGTCGGCGGCCACCGTCATGGCTTTCACGCCATACGCCCGTACCGCCTCGGCAACCGCCTCGGCCTTGTCCGCCGAACGGTTGTAGTGCACCGCCACGTTCGCGCCCTGTGCCGCGAAGGCCTTGGCCGCGGCGGCGCCAATGCCGGTGCTCGCGCCGGTAATCAGAACGAACTTACCTTTGAGGTCTTGCATGATGAATCGCTCCCGAAGCTGTCGATGACAAAGATGACGGAGATGACACCCACGGCGGCGGCCAGCGCCGCCGGATATCCGTCACCGTAC
>JARLJF010000192.1 GCA_031291335.1 Pandoraea sp.
CTGATCACGGCAAAGGCGCGAGAGCCGGGAAATACAGATGAGAAACTGGCCGCACTTTTCCGTACCGCGATGGCCTATACAGGACGGTATCGAATAGACGGGGACAGGTTCATCACAAAGATTGACTCATCCTGGAATGAGGCCTGGAACGGCACTGAGCAGGAGCGATTCTACAAGCTTGACGGGGACACGCTCCATGTTAGTACGGCCTGGATGCCGAATCCGTTGATGCCGGGAAATCCAATAGGAAGGGCTATCCTCAACTTCCGGCGCGAGTAGGTTTTTCTGTAATAGGTTCGCAATCAGCCAACAGATGCTCCCCCCACCCAGCATCACCCCACCGGCGCATGCGCGGGCAACAGCAATACCGGACGCCCCGCGTGACGGGCCGTGTCCTCCGCCACGCTGCCTAGCGTGAAGCGTCGGAAGCCGCGCCGGCCGTGTGTGCCGAGGACGATCACATCGACATCGGCATCTTTGCCCGCCGCGATGATCTGATCGGCAACGCCCTCACCTACCGGTTGAATCTCCCGCATTTCGATCGCGCCCGGCACCTCGGCGTCACGCAACTTCTGCGTCGCCCAGCTTCGCACCTGCTCCGCCACGGCACGCACCGCTTCAAGCAACGGCTCCGGGTCGAAGCCCGCCAGAAACGGTCCCGGCAGATCCAGTACATGCACGACACGCAACGACGCCCCATGCGTGCGCGCCAGCAACAGCGCATAGTCGAAGGCGCGGCGCGACGTCTCGCTATCGTCCAGCGCAACGAGTATTCGCTCGTAGTGCCCGCCCGAACGCAAAGGCAAATGCGGACGCGCCTCCCCCGCCACCAACATCACCGGCACCTCCGCGCTGCGCAGAATCTGCTCGGCGATGCTCCCCAACATGGCACGACGCACGCCGCTGCGGCCATGAGTGCCAACGATGATGATGTTGGCACCCCACTCGCCAGCTTCACGGGTCATGGCTTCAGGCACCGTCTCCCCGGTCGTGCGCAGATCGATCAGGTGCGCCTGCGCATCGAACCCCTCTTCCCGCAAATACAACACCGCACGTGCAAGATGCTCCTCGCCCTCACGCTGCATATCGCGGCGCACCTGCTCCAGGTCGATGAGCTTGCCGAAGGCCGCCGTCAACAGATTGACGGGGTCTTCCACCGTATGAATCACGCGGATCGCGTCGCCGTTGCGTGCAAAGGCAGCAGCCTCGCGCAGCGCCCGGCGCGAAGATTCGCTACCGTCGGTTGCCAGCAAAATGCGTTTTGTCATGAGCGGCCTCCCGTGAGGTGTCGAAAATACAGCCGAGGATGCAGCGCTTATCGGGCCGCGTCACCCCAGCGATAGGCATGCGACGCTTCGTCGAGCTTCGCCTTGAGGTCCGGGGCAAGCGTGTAGTCGACGGTACCCAACGTCTCCGTCAATTGCTCGACACGGCTCGCACCGATGATGGCCGACGTCACGACCGGATTCGCGAGCACCCATGCGAGCGACAGACGCGTCAACGACTCACCCGAGTCCTTCGCGATACCCTTGAGCGCCTCGATGGTCTCGAACTCGCGTTCATGCCAGTAGCGCTTCTGGTACATCTCCCCCGCCTTACCGACCGTCGCCGTCACGAAGCGCCCTTCGGTCGGCGCGGCGTCATGCCGGTACTTGCCCGTCAGCAGGCCCCCAGCGAGCGGGTTGTAAGGGATGACGGCCAGCCCTTCTTCGCTGGCAAGCGGGAGCAGTTCGCGCTCGATCTGGCGGAACAGCAGGTTGTAGCGCGGCTGCACCGAGACGAAACGCGCCACGCGCAGCACGTCGGCACGACCCAACGCCCGCGCGAGACGATACGCAAGGTAGTTCGACACGCCGATATAACGCGCCTTGCCCGACTTCACGATGGTATCGAGCGCTTCGAGCGTTTCGTCGATCGGTGTGTCGGTGTCGTCGGAATGCAATTGGTAGAGGTCGACGTAATCGGTGCCCAGACGGCTCAGCGATGCATCGATGGCGTTCAGCAGGTGCTTGCGCGACGCCCCTTTGTCCCACGGCGACGGCCCCATCTCGCCGCAGGCCTTGGTGGCGACGATGAACTTGTCGCGACGCCCTTTGAGCCAGCGACCCACGATCTCCTCGGTACGTCCGGCTAGCGACGTGTCGGCACCGAGTGGATAAACGTCGGCAATATCGATGAAGTTGACGCCCGCATCAGACGTGCGGTCGAGAATCGCGTGGCTCGCGGCTTCTTCGGTCTGAAGACCGAACGTCATGGTCCCCAGGCACAGGCGGGAAACGCTCAGGCCGGTGCGGCCGAATTTGGTGTATTGCACGGTAACTCCCGGAAAGTTCGAATCAGGCAATATCAGACGGCGATACAAGACTGCGCTGCCCACCTTCGCGGGCAAGACACACAGTATGCGCGATTCCGGAAAAAAACGTGCGTGCGCGTTACTCCAGCGATTTCAGGTCGAGCCAGACGCCATCCGCCCCGCGAATCAGCATCTTGTTGTCGTACTTCATCACGGTCGTCTGCTCGTTCGCGGACACAAAAGCCGTCTGCGGCAGGTCATTCGCGTATTGCGCCAGATCCGGTGTCCCTGCGAACGGGTTGTTCGCGATCAGATGGGAGACGAGCGTCATCAACGCCAGATAACTCGTCGGCGTGGAGATCGTGACGGGCGCGCCGTGTGCGGCCGTCGCGTCGTTACCGAAGCCGACAAGCTTGACCGCGACCGGCACATGCGTGATCTCGGGCAGCGGAATCTCGCGCATGCCGGAGATTTGCAACTTGCTGCCTCGCAACGCGGCACCGTGCTCCGGCACGAACACCACAACGGCCTTGCGGCCAGACTTCGCAATGGTGTCGATGAACTGACCGAAATCGTCGAACATTGCCTTGGCTCGAATCGGATAGCTCTGCGCACTGGTCAGCTTCGAGCCTTCGAGACGGTTGCCGTCGTGCAGCGAGATCGTGTTGTAGTAAAGCGCCACGCGCTTGTCCGGCATGCTCGTACGCTGCTTCCACCACGATTGCAGCACGTCCCCGTCAGAGCGGATCGGTGTCTCGTCGAACGCTCGCATGGAAACACGCGCGTGCGTGTTGTCGAACGGCGTGATGCCCTGAACATTGAAGTTCTGCTGCACTTCCTGCATGAAATTGTCGAAGTGCCCGTCGTGGTTCATCGCGAGCGTCGGCGTAAAGCCAAGATTCTTCAGATCGCTCATCACGTAGCACTGCGGACCTGCCGGATCGTACAGCGCCTTGTGGGTCGGCTGACCGCAACTCGCGCGCAGCACGCGAATGGCAGCCGGGCCGCTGTAGCTGGCTGCCGAGTTGAAATTCTTGAAGACGAAGTCGAAGCGAGAGAGCAACGGTTGATTGTCGAGATTATCGACGTCGAGATCGTCCTGCGCGAGCGAGCAGATATGCAGAAAGATGATGTCGTAATCCGGGCCGGCACCGGCCTGCGCCGGCAATGAAACGGAGCGCGTCAGTTCGCGCGCGTAGAAGCTGTTGAGCGCCGCATTCGGATTTGCCCCCAGCGGCACGTCACCGTTCGCCGTCAGGAATTCGCCAGCCCCCGCGGCGGCACTTCCTCCGCCGGCACTCCCTGCCGCCGCCAACGTGCTGGTATCGCCCTGCGCAGCAATGGCCGGCGAGACCGACACCAACGTCCCCACGCGCAGCACCCCCGGTACGATCACGAGCGCAAGCAGCACGAAGGTCGTCACACGCACCCAGCGGTTCACGATCCAGTACGCGAGCACCATGATCGCGAGCAACAGCCAGTCTCTGGCTGAGACGAAGCGCCCCAGCAATTCGATGATGTACGAGAACCGGAACTGCAGCAGCGCCGGCAACTGCTCGATGAAGCGGGCGAATGGCGGCAGGTTCGAATCGTAGTAGAGCAACGCCGCGCCTGCCGGAATGGCAATCACCTGTCGTGCAACGCGTGCCCAGCGCGGACGCAGCCGAATCGTGAGCAGCAGCGCGAAAATGAAGTTCGGCAGCACGTGAAAGCCGATGATGCCCGCCCACAGCAGCAACAGCTTCAGGATGAAATAGAGGTTCCAGATGCCCATCGTATGGTTCCTTGGTGCCGGTTCCGTCCGGCTCACGTCACGCTCGCTTCCGAATGACTGCCGCCCGGCCTTTCCGGGTTCCTGTATCCCGCCCGAAATGCCTTATGTCTGACGCACGCCGCGCAGGCGATTCTGCCAACGCGCCACGAGTTTGCTCAGCAAGTAGTTCGCCAGCACCTGATAGCCACGCAGGCCCATCGCCAGCATTTCGAAGAGTGCCTTGATCGGCTCGTCGCGTGTGCGCTCGGCGTCCCAGTCGCGCCAGGCGTCGGCGCGACCGAACGTGAATTGCACAAGATGCTTGTCTTGCTCTGCGGTGAGCGGCAGGAACGAGAGGAACAGGTCCTGCCCCCGCGCACCGACCACGCTCACCGGAAAGCCGTACTCGTTCACGCCGCGCGCAAGCGCCACCTGCGCTTCGGTGCCCACGGACAGATCGATGGGCACCGGCAGTCGCAGTGCCAGACCGCCCCCGGAGAAGTCACGCGTGTGGCACGCCATCGTGCGTCCGTCCGGCAGGTACAACGTCGCCGGCATGCGCATCGACACCCGGTGCGTGCGGCGCACCTGCTTTACCTCGGTCGCCACGGCCACGGCGGCGCCCAGCACCGCCAGATTGAACGACACCCACGCCAGGTTGAAGATCAATGCGCTAGTCTCGTGTGCCGGGCCGTAGAAGAAGCGCAATATGCCCGCCAGGAAGCCCAGCACGTTCACGCCAAGCAGCACCAGATATGGCTTCGAGATGCTCCAGTCGAAGAAGCTCTGCTCGATCAGACCGCCCTTGGCCGTCACGTTGAACTTGCCGTAGCGCGGGTTGATGAACGCCATCGTCGTGGGCAGCGCGACGTACCACGCCAGCACCGCCTCATAGACATCCGACCAGAACGAATGGCGATACTTGCCCTGAATGCGCGAGTTGGCGATATTCGCGTGCGCGATATGGGGCAGCACGTAAGCACAGATACTGAGCGCCGCCGCTTGCACAATATGCAGCCCGAAGAACAGATAGCAGATCGGGGCGAGCAGGAAGACGATGCGCGGAATGCCATAGAAGAAGTGCAGCATGGCGTTCGCGTAGCAGATACGCTGACCGATCTTCAGACCGCGGCCGAAAAGCGGATTATCGACGCGGAAGATCTGCGCCATGCCGCGCGCCCAGCGAATGCGTTGCCCCACATGCCCCGAGAGCGACTCGGTCGCGAGCCCCGCCGCCTGCACCACCTTCAGATAGACGGTGTTCCAGCCGCGACGGTGCATCTTGAGCGCGGTGTGAGCGTCTTCCGTGACCGTCTCCACGGCCACGCCGCCCACTTCGTCAAGCGCCGTGCGACGCAGCACCGCGCACGATCCGCAGAAGAACGCGGCATTCCAGAAGTCGTTGCCGTCCTGCACGATGCCGTAGAACAGGCGTCCCTCATTGGGCACCGCCCCGCGCGTGGCGAGATTACGTTCGAATGGATCGTCGGAGAAGAAATGGTGCGGCGTTTGCACGAGCGAGCAACGCGCGTCCTTGAGAAACGCGCCCATCGTCGTCTGCAGGAACGAGCGCACAGGAATGTGATCGCAGTCGAAGATCGCAATAAACTCGCCTTGCGTCTTGCCCAGAGCATGGTTGATATTGCCCGCCTTGGCATGCCGATTGTCAGGGCGCGTCACGTAATGCACCCCCGCGAGCGCGGCAAAGTCGCGCATCTCTTCGCGGCGTCCGTCGTCGAGCAGGTAGATGTTCAGCTTCTCCGGCGGCCAGTCGATCCCGCAGGCGGCATAGACGGTCGGGCGAACCACGTCGAGCCCCTCGTTGTAGGTAGGGACGTAGATGTCGACGGTCGGCCACTCACGCACGTCCGGTGGCAGCGGCGTGATACGGCGCTGCAACGGCCAGACCGTCTGGATATAGCCGAACAGCAGGATCGACCACGTGTACATCTCGGCAGCGATCAGCGTGTAGCCAGCCACCGCTTCCGGCACGGTATCGAACGCCAGCGACTGCGTCAGGCGCCACCACACATAACGGATCGTCGAAATCAACGACAGGCCGATCAGCACGAGCACTGAATACTGGCTGTCGAGCCGTCGAAAGACCAGCGCCAGCGTAAGCGTGCAGATCGAGAACAACAGTTGCTCGAGCGGTTCGAACGGTGTCGTCACGATCCAGAACACGCCGATCAGGCCGAGTAGCGCCACAACAGCCGACGTTATGCGCCACTGCATGACGCGCTCAAGCAGTGCGTCGAAGCGATGCGCAAGTTGTGCGGGGGTGTCGGGCGGAATGCCGAAAAGCGACTGCACCAGCCACAACCGCAGCCGTTCGTTGTAGTAACGGAACGCCAGCCATGCGGTGTAAGGCGGGAACGCCGGACGGCGGTCGGCCCGGCGCCACACCAGCGCCCACGCGACCTGCCAGAAGCTCGCATCGGGCGGCACATCGACTCGACGCGTGACACGCTCGTTGATCCACGCCAGTGCACGTCCGGGATAGTCGGGGCGTCCGGGGCGCGCGGGCTGAAACACAAGACGCAGCCACCAGTCGCGCCACTGGTCGAGTTGACGCACATCGAGCCGCATCGCCAGACGCGCCACCAGATGGTCGCTCGCCCTCGAGATCCACAGCCGATGACGCGGCGAACGCAATGTCGCAGCGAGTATCCATTGCATGGCGCGCGGTGGACGCCCGTCCGGGCGTCGCGGCAGCCCGAGCCGAACCACCAGCATTTCGCGTCCGAGACGGTAGAGGGTGCGCAGCGCATCGCTGATCATAGCCGGTTCCCCCCGGCCCCGGCGGAGCCATCGTCGGGCGTTGTCGCGCGCAGCACCCACGCGGCCAGTTGCACGAAATCGAGCGCGGCTTGCGAGCCGAACCCCGCGCTGGCCAACGTCTGACCGCCCGCTGCCACGGTGCCGACCGCATCGTCACGATGAATGCGCAGCGGCACGACGGCATCGCCCGCTCGGGTCTGCATCAGATGCAGAAGATCGTTGTTGAGCGAGGAACTGGCGGCGGCCAGATTCGGCACCATCTGCGCACGCCCCGCGCAGGCCGCGATCAGATCCGGCTGAGTGACGTAACCCGTCGTCGTGACGGGCACGACGCCGAGCACCAGATCGGCCGCCGCAATCGCCGCCTGTGTCATGACGTCGGGCAAGCGCTGTGTGTCGATGAGTACCCGCGTGCCCGCCGGGAATCCAACGGCGTCGAGCTGGCGGCGCAGCCCTCCCGTGTCCTGACGCAGCCACTCACCGAGCGCGGAGAGACAGAGCGGGTCGGTGCGACCGGCGGGCAGCAAGGGCACGCCAGCCGGCGTCGCGCACAACACGCTGTGCCAACTGTCCGGCGCGACGCCCCGCGACAGCACGCCCTTGCCACACGTTTCGCGCAGACCGAGCAGCGCGCCAAGGCTGTTCTGGGCGTCGAGTTCGAGTACCGCAACCGGATGCGAGGCGTGCGCGAGTTGTGCGGCCAGATGGGCGGTCACGGTGCTGCGCCCCGCGCCACCGGCACTGGAGACGACGGCGATGAGCGTCAGCATGTGCGCTCCCCGAGCGCATCTGCGCACGCAGGTAAAACGGCAATGGTGAGAGCGGAATCGACGCGATCGTTCATGGGTCAGTAACTCCAGATCGGGCGTACCGGCGAAGGCGGCATCGGCACATCACCGCGACGGGCGTCGAAGTGATAACGCAGGTAGACGAGGAA
>JARLJF010000193.1 GCA_031291335.1 Pandoraea sp.
AGGTCCAGCAAAAATCGCACGGTAACAAACTAGGTCACGTTTTGGTGACCACGCGTGTGTCGACTCGACGCACATTCCTCTTTTGGGAAGCCATGACGCGTAGACACGGCGAAGGATATCGCGCGCGCCCACGGCTGACTTCTTTTAAAAGGATTCTGCAAAATGATGGTAAAGATTCTTATCGCGGATGATCACCCGATCATCGCCTCCACGCTGCGTGAAATGCTTTCCCCGGACCCGGGTTTTCACGTGCTGCCCCCCGTCACCAATTCGACGGAACTCTTCAAGGCACTGGAGACGAATTCGGTCGACGTGCTGATCACCGACTACTGCATGCCTGGCGGTACCTTTGGCGACGGTCTGGTCATGATCAACCGTGTGCGCCGCAAGTATCCGGACGTCAAGATCATCGTGTTCACGTCGATCGAACAGCCGGCCATCATCCACGCGCTTGATAGCTGTGGCGTGCTGGGCGTGATGACCAAGTCCGATGACTTGCGCGAAATTACGGTGTGCGTGGAGCGTTGCCGACGTGGCATGAGCTATCGTGGCGGGCGAGCCGAGCAGATTCTCGAAGAGCAGATGCGCCGCAAGCCGACCGCGCGCCGTCCGCTGTCCCCCAAGGAAATGGAAGTGCTGCGCATGTATCTGGATGGCCTGAACGTGTCGCAGATTGCTGACGCCCTCAAGCGTTCCGCGAAGACCATCAACAACCAGAAGCGTATGGCGATGAGCAAGCTCGGTTGCCGTACGGACATGGAACTGTTCAAGCTTCACGTATCGAGTCCGGTTCAGTTTTCACGCGACGGCGAAGTCGAAGCGCCGAGTGCTGCCTGAGTTTGTCCCGATCCCCGACGTTGGAGTCTATGCCCGACATAACGATGACGCGTGACATCGCGATTGCCGGCCGCCTGCTTCGCATTGGCGGCCTGCTGGCACTCCTGTTCGGGTTGTCTGTCTGGGCGGCGGCGGTTTCCTACGGCTTGTTCGGCATGGTCTGGCAGGGCGCCCAGAAGACGGCGACCTTTTTTGCGACCGTCGGGCACGAGGTCCGCGATGTCGAAATCTTCAACGAGCAGGCCAGTGCCATGGCGCGAGCCACGTTGGCAAGTCCTGTTCGTCCCGGTGGTGTCACGCAATCGCTCACCGATCGAATTCTGAAACCACTCGTCGCGATGCCTGTCGGCACGGCGAAGCGCGTTACCGGCGCCGGGTGGGATGACGAATTCCAGATCGTCAAACTGGCAGATATCCCGCCTGAGCGTGCTGAAGTTCTGGCGCGTCTCACGCTTCGGTTGATGAATCTCGACGCCAATTTCTGGAGCGCACTCGGCGGCCAGGACGAAACGTTCATCATTTCTCCGGACGGCGCTTTTGCGGCCCGTCGGACGGCGGTCGATATGCAGCGTGCCAACGCCGCCGATCTCGCGCAAGACGCCCGTTCGTTGCTCTCCGAGATCAATAAGGTCGAGCGCTACACGTCGCGCGTGAGCGACGGCAAAGACGGTCCTTTCTGGACCTACAATTACGAAAATCTCATCACGCACGAGACGGTTGTCTCCAGCTTCGTGCCGATCCGCGATCTCGACGGGCATCTGATGCTCTACGTCGGCACCAGCATGGCGCCCGACCGAATTGTCCCGCCGCGCCTGCGAGCGCTGGAAAATTCAGGCGAAGCACTCCAATTGGTGTCCCCCGATGGATTCGTCGTGGCAAGCGCCGGGACAGCACTCTCATCGCTGGGGCAACTGCGCACGCTCATCACGTTGCCGATGTTTGGCGACGCGCAAATGATCGTGCGTCACGACGGTCAGCGCGTTGTCTTCGAGCGTCATCTTGCTTCCTCGCCGTGGTACGTGCGCTATGCGGCTCGCCCGCTGGACATGCTGCAGCAAAGCGCCACGCTGCTGATCGGTGCCACGCTGCTGCTGTTTCTCTATGCGCTCGGAATCTACGCAGGGATGCGCTACATGCGTCAGCGGATTATCGAGCCCGCACGTCGGCGTACAACGGCACTGCTCGAGCGCGATGCCTTCACGCAAACGCTGATCGAGACTGCGCCCGTCGGCATGGCGATCATCGATCCGTTCGAGCCTGCTGTCGTCATGAGCAATCCGGCGTACGCCGGCACCGTCGATCTGCTGCGACATCTGGGCGACGGCGAGTTGACGCGCATGTACCGGCAATTGCACAGCGGTGTGGTGGCACGCCCTGTGCGGCGCTTGCTGAGCGCCCTTGACGACGCCGGCGAGCGCCACTATGCCGTGAGCTTCGTCGACACGGTCTTTCGTGAACAGCCGGTGCTGATCGCCACGCTGTCCGACGTCACGGAGCAGCGCCGCTTTGAACTTGAACAACGCAAGGCACGTCTTGCCGCCGAGAGCGCCAACCGTGCCAAAGACGTCTTCCTGACGACGGTAAGCCACGAAATGCGTACGCCGCTGTATGGCACGCTGGCATCGATCGAATTGCTGAGTGCGCAAAATCTTGGCGACGATCATCGCTATTACGTCGACGTGATGGAAAGCTCGACGCGTAATCTCCTCGATCTCATCAACGATCTGCTCGATTACTCGCGCATTCAGGTCGGTCGCTTCGAGCTGAATTCCCGCGACTGTTCACTGGTCAAGGAACTCGAAGCGGTCGGACTGTCGTTCACGGGACGTGCGCGATTGCAAGCGCTCACGCTTGACTGGATGATCGATCCCCAACTCGCTCGCGCGGTGCACACCGACGCCTTGCGCCTGGGGCAAGTCGTGACGAACCTGGTGGGCAACGCCATCAAGTTCACCGAAAAAGGACACGTTGCCTTTAGCGCGATGGTGACGCACGCCGATACGCAGGGCTGCGACGTGGTCTTCACGGTCAGCGATAGCGGCGTCGGGATTGCGGCTGCCGATCTGGCCGACTTGTTCCGTCCGTTCGGCAAGAGCACCAATGAGACCGGGATGCAGCATGGCACCGGGCTGGGACTGGCGATTTCGCACCAGTTCGTTGGCATGCTCGGTGGTGTTTTGCAGGTCGAGAGTCGGCAGGGGGAGGGCACGACGATGCGCTTCACGCTCCATCTGCCCTGGGCACCGGAAAGCGAATTGCTGTCGGCTCCCGCAACGGGAGAGACGTTCGCCTATGTCAGCGCACTCGTTCGACGTCATTGGTATCTCGACGCGCTGATTCGTCGGGCGGGCTACGAGCCGGTCAGGTACGACGATGCCGTGGCATGGTCCTCGGGGAACGGTCGTTTGCAGGATGCGGGGCTGCTCATGTTTGCCGACGAGTGGCCGGTGCGGGGCATGGCCGGGGCAGAGGTCTATCTCTTGCGCTCGACACCCGTCGACCGTCTGGCCGGTAGTGTCGCCGCATGGCCGCGCGATATTGCGTTGTTCCAGCAAGCGGAGCTTTGGGAAGCGCTGGGGACTGTGGCGCCGTCGGGGAGTGCCGATAACGACCTGCCGGGCACGCTGAGTGCACGCACACGCGTCAAGCCACTGGCCGGCTGGTACGTGCTGGTTGCCGACGATCATCCGATTAGCGGCATGCTGCTATCGCGGCAGTTGGAAGGGCTGGGGGCGATGGTCGATTGCTACCACGATCCGCGCGAGGCGCTCGAGGCGTTCGACGCCGAATCGCACATGCTGGTGATCACCGACGCCAACATGCCGCATCTCTCGGGTCATGCATTGGCGACGGAGATCAAGGCACGCGCGCCCCACGTTCCTGTGGTGGTGGCGACGGCGGACGTCACGCTGCGCCACGACCGTGAGTCGAACTCGCCTTACGACGCCGTCGTGTACAAGCCGGTCGATGCGCGTTCGCTGCTGCGCGTCATCGAACTGGTCCGCGCGCGTTATCCGTCGCTTTGCGTCGAGATTGCACCGCTGCCCGCGTCGTCGCGTCTGCTCGAAGGGGCGCCCAAGGCGTCGCCCGATGCGGCGTCGACGAAGAACTGGCGTTTGCCGCTGCCGGAAATGCTCGACACATTCGTGAAGATTGCCGATCAGGACATCGCGAATTGCCGGGCGGCGCTGGCCGAGCTGTCGCGTGAAACATTGCGTCACTCCGCACATCGCTTGCGCGGTGGCTTCATGGCGTTCGGCCTGAGTTCGCTGGCAACGCTCGCGGCACAAGTGGAACATCTGGCGCCCCAGGCGTCCGCAGGACAGATGGAAGCCGCATTCGATGCCCTCGACGCGGCATGGAACGACTGGCTGCGCGCCCAAGGGCATGCCATTGCCAGCGACGCCTGACGATCGCGTCAGGCGTTGTCTCTCCTTCCCTGTCTCTCCTTCCTTATCGCTCTACTCGACGAAGTGTTCTGAAATCAGTTGGCGTAGCCACTGGTTGCCGGCGTCCTGATGGTAGCGGCGGTGCCAGAACACGTTGGTTTGCAATGCAGGAAGGCGCAGCGGCGGCTTGACGAACCGCAAGCCGAACGGCGCGGCAGCCCGTTCGGCAAATTTCTGCGGCACGGTGACCACCAGATCGTTGGCACTCACGACATACGGCACGGCAATGAAGTGAGGGACCCAGAAATTGGCGTCTGCGCCGAAGCCTGCTTGCGACAGGCGCTGATTGACACGCGCATAGGGGTTGTCGCCCGTGGCGACAAACAGGTGGCGCGCCGCCTGGAACTCCGCCAGCCCTGCACCCGGGGTGTCGAGCGCGTGTCCGATGCGAAACATGCTCACGTACTGCTGACTGAACAGCCGGCGCTGGAAGAATGGCCCGGTGAGATCGTCGAAGGCCCCTACGGCAAGATCGACGCGTCCCGCCGCCATGGCTTCTTTCAGGTCGGGCAACGTCGTGCGCACCGTACTGACGCGTACACCGGGTGCGAGACGCGTGCACAGATCGACAAGCGCGGGCATGAAGTACACCTCCCCGACATCCGTCATTGCCAACGTAAATTCCCGCTGACTGCTCGTTGGATCGAACGCCTCCCGGTGATTGATGGCCCGCGATATGCCGGCAAGGGCCGCAGAGACCGGCTCGGCAAGGGCCTCGGCAAAGGGCGTGGGCTGCATCCCCGTGCCGGTGCGGGTGAAGAGTTCGTCTTCGAACGTCTGCCGTAAGCGCGCCAGCCCGTTACTCACGGCGGGTTGGGACAGGCCCAGCTCGCGCGCCGCCTGAGAAATGCTTCGATGTGTGAGCACTGCATGAAATACGACCAGCAGGTTCAAATCGACGTCACGTAAGGAAATCATGAGGCGGCGGTATTATTCGTAATGTGAATATAGTGGATTTGTCTATTTATATCGCAAAATTTGGTCGCTTGTCGGACAATGTTTCCATTCAAAATCAGGAGACGAGGCCTTTCATGCGCCAAGCAGACCAAATTCAGGGGGAACTGGGCTATCTGTCCGGTTTTGCCAACGAGTTCGCGACTGAGGCGTTGCCCGGCGCACTGCCCATCGGGCAAAACTCGCCGCAGCGCGCGCCGTACGGCCTCTATGCGGAACAACTCTCGGGTACGGCGTTCACGGCACCGCGCGGTCATAACCGTCGCTCGTGGGTGTACCGCATTCGTCCCGCCGCCATGCACAAGCCTTTCACCGCCATCGAGCAATCGCGCTGGCTGAGCCGTTTCGACGACGTACCGACGCCGCCCAACCAGATGCGTTGGGACCCGCTGCCGATGCCGGATGCGCCGACCGATTTCGTCGACGGCATGGTCACGATGGCCGGCAATGGCAGCCCGGATGCCGCACACGGTTGTGGCATTCACCTCTATGCCGCCAACAAGTCGATGGAAGGCCGCTTCTTCTACAACGCCGACGGTGAACTGCTGATCGTGCCGCAGGAAGGGCGTTTGCGTATCGCGACGGAATTCGGTGTGCTTGACGTCGAGCCGTATGAAATCGTGGTGCTGCCGCGTGGCGTGCGTTTCCGCGTGACGTTGCTCGACGCCCGTGCACGCGGCTACGTGTGCGAGAACTACGGCGCGTTGTTCCGTTTGCCGGATCTGGGCCCGATCGGCTCGAATGGCCTCGCGAATCCGCGCGACTTCCTCACGCCGGTTGCGGGCTATGAGGACGTTGAAGGCGACTTCGAACTGGTGGCGAAGTTCGCTGGCGCCTTGTGGCGTGCCGATATCGGTCACTCGCCCCTCGACGTGGTGGCCTGGCACGGCAACTACGCGCCGTACAAGTACGATCTGCGCCGCTTCAACACGATCGGATCGATCAGCTTCGATCACCCGGATCCGTCGATCTTCCTCGTGCTGCAGTCGCAAAGCAATGCGCCGGGTGTGGATGACATCGACTTCGTGATCTTCCCGCCGCGCTGGCTGGCGATGGAAAACTCGTTCCGTCCGCCCTGGTTCCACCGCAACATTGCCAGCGAGTTCATGGGACTGATCCAGGGTGTGTACGACGCCAAGGCCGAGGGCTTCGTGCCCGGCGGCGCGAGTCTGCACAACTGCATGTCCGGTCACGGCCCCGATGCGGATACGTTCGAGAAGGCCTCTGCGGCCGACACGAGCAAGCCGCACAAGGTCGATGCGACGATGGCCTTCATGTTCGAGACGCCGGCGGTCATTCGTCCGACGCGCTTCGCGCTGGAGACCAAGCAGTTGCAGGACAACTACTACACCTGCTGGCAAGGACTGAAGAAGCACTTCAATCCGAACCAGAAGTAAGCGGCATCGCGCCACGACTTCCCCTATCCCTGAGACGGCCGGCTCCGTGCACCTGATGCGCAGGGCCGGCCGACGCGCTACCCCGAACAAGGAATTCCACATGTCTGCACTCCCGCAAAGCTGGGTCGCGTCCGCCAACACCGGCGTGACGGACTTCCCGCTGCAAAACCTGCCGTATGGCGTGTTCAGCACCTCGTCGCAACCGACGCCGCGCGTTGGCGTGGCCATCGGCGATCAGGTGCTCGATCTGGCGGCCCTCGAAGCCGCTGGTGTGCTCAAGGCGGCCGACACGGCTGTCTTTGCTCAATCGTCCATCAACGCCTTCGTATCGCTGGGCAGTGCCGCCTGGCGTGCCACGCGTGCTCGTCTGACGTCGCTGCTCGGCGCAGAGGGCGACGCCGCATTGCGCGATAACGCTGCGCTGCGTGCGCAAGCGCTCGTGCCACTCGCAGAAGCGACGCTGCACTTGCCGGTGCAAGTGCCGGGCTACACCGACTTTTATTCGTCGAAAGAGCATGCAACCAACGTCGGCACGATGTTCCGCGATCCGGCCAACGCGCTTCTGCCGAACTGGTTGGAGATTCCCATCGGCTACAACGGCCGCGCAAGCTCGGTTGTTGTGAGCGGCACGCCTCTGCATCGCCCGAACGGACAGATCAAGTTGCCCGACCAGCCGCGTCCGATTTTCGACGGCTGCCGCAAGCTCGACTTCGAACTTGAAACCGGCTTCATCGTGGGCCGTGAAACGTCGCTGGGCGAGTCGCTGAGCGTGGAAGACGCCGATGCAGCGATCTTCGGCATGGTGGTGCTCAACGACTGGTCGGCACGTGATCTGCAACAGTGGGAATACGTGCCGCTCGGCCCGTTCAACGCAAAGACGTTCGGCACATCCATCTCGCCGTGGGTGGTGACGATGGAAGCGCTCGAGCCGTTCCGCGTTGCCGGTCCGGCGCAAGACCCGCAGCCGCTGTCGTACCTGCAACAACAGGGCAAGCATGCCTTCAACATCGAACTGGAAGTCCTTCTGCAAGCCGAGGGTGATGCGCAGCCGACCACCATCTGCCGCACCAACTTCCGCCATATGTACTGGAGCATGGCACAGCAGTTCGCTCACCACACAGTCTCGGGCTGCAACGTGCGCGTTGGTGACCTGATGGGCTCGGGCACGATCAGCGGCCCGACGCCGGATTCGTTCGGCAGCCTGCTCGAACTCACGTGGAACGGCAAGAATCCGATCACGCTTGCCAGCGGCGCGAAACGCACGTTTATCGAAGACGGCGACACCGTTGTGATGGCGGGTTGGTGCCAGGGTGACGGCTATCGCATCGGCTTCGGCGAAGTCTCGGGCAAGATCCTGCCTGCGAAGGCTCGATAAGTCAGGTGGGTCCGGTGCCCCGGTGCCCGAGTGCGCGCCGGGCACACCGACTCACGAGCGCGCAACGCGTCGTGCCGGTTCGCCGGCCGGCGCGTTTGTCATTTGTGGGGCCGGTGATGTTTCGGGCCTGCGATCCTCAGTCGGATGCGCCGGCGACAGACGCTGCCACCAGGGATTGATGCGGCCGACGCTCAGGCTCGCAGTCACGCGGCAACGCGTTGGCGTGTAGGCGAGTTCGTTTCCCACCCGGCGCAACAGAGGCGGATCGCCAAGACGAGCGCGGCGAGGTACGCGCAGCGAACGCCGGACGGGAGCAAGGGCAGGGGTAGGGTTCGGGGATGGGGCGTGCGGCATTTGATATCTCCTGGATTCGCGTGAATACAGGAGATATTTAGCCATGTTGCGGCGGGGGGCGACAGGTGAAGCCGTCCGAAAAATGTGTCCGATTTGCGTCACAGGCTCAGATCACCCGCCGCTGCGATCAAGAGCGTTTCTCTCCAGGCGCTTCCGGGACTTTCCCCTTGGCATCGACCGGTGACGCCACATCGGATGCCGAGGCAGGAGACGCCTGCGGTGCCCCGCTGGGCGCCAATGGCGGACGATTCAGCCCCTCATTGATCCACGCGGTCAGCAACGTATAGGTCACGGCGAGAATCACGGGTCCGACGAACAGGCCGACGATCCCGAAGGTGAGCATCCCGCCGAGCACACCCGCGAGAATCAGCGTCATCGGCAGATCGGCACCCCGGCGAATAAGCATCGGACGCATCACGTTATCGAGCATGCCGATGAACACCGAGAGCACCAGCAGCAGCGTGGCGAGCGTCGGGCTGTCCTGCCAATAGAGCCAGGCAACGCTCGACAGCAGCACGGGGAACGGACCGATCTGTGCGATACACAGCACCAGCATCAGCGCCGTCAGAAAGCCCGACAGCGGCACTCCCGTCAGCCACAGCCCCAGGCCACCGAGCAGCGACTGCGTGACGGCCGTGACCACGATCCCAAGCGCCACGGCACGAATCGACATGCCGGCAAGCCGCACCGATTCCTCTCCGCGATCGCCACCGAGGCGTCTCGCCATGCGTATGAGCGCTCGGGCCGCGCGCTCGCCTTGCATGAAGAGAATGCCGGAGATGATCAGCGTGAGGCCGAGGTGGACCACCAGCAGGCCAACCGAGCCGAGCTTGGAGAATCCCCAGGAAGCGGCTTTGACGGCATAGGGCTGGACCCGGGCGACGAGGCCGCCGGGCCCGGCTACTGCAAGTGCCTGCCATTCGTCGCTGGCACGCTGGCCGACCACAGGAATGCGAGCGAGCCAGTCGGGCGGCATGGGCAGGCCGCGTTGGCCGATGGTATGGACTTGCTCGCTGATATCGGAAGCGTGTCCGACCAGCGTGCCGATGGCGGCGGACAGCGGTGCGACAACGATCACCAGCATGGCGGCGATCATGACGGTGGTCGCAAGCCATCGTTTGCCCCACAGACGCCGTTGCAGGCCGATGAGCAAGGGCCAGGTGGACGCGACGATCGTCACTGCCCAGATGAATGCCGGCAGAAAGGGGAGCAGTACCCATAACGTACCGATCATCAGCAGGCTGAGAACGAGAATGACCAGCAGGTTACGGGCAAGTTCGCTCGGGGTCGTGGAAAGCATGGGCGCTCCGGCAGGCAGGGGGGCAGACGCGTGTCAACACGCGTCCGGCAGTACATGTCGCACACGGGGTGTGCGTGGGAAGCAAGATGCCATGCCGAGGCGGGCAGGGCAAGTGCGCCGGCGCCGATACGTTACAGCGGCGTCGATTGTTGCACGTCGTCGTCACTATCGTCGGAAGCGGAGCGCCCCCACCAGGGGAGGTCCTTCGGCCTGCATAGCGTACCCGGTACCGTCGTGGTGCCGTGGCGTCGGCCGCTAGCCGTTCGCGGGGGCGTTGGCGGGCCGTCGTCGTGGCTTTGGCCGGCATCCAACGGCGGTGAGTGCGGCGAGCGGGGGGCGGGAAAGGCGAATGACGTTTCCATCATCGTGTTGTTGTTCATCTCGTGGGTGCCGGGGCTGCTCGGGCAGTCGAACTGCGTCGGTGATGTACTTCCCGACGACATGCCCGAGTCCGGCGCCGTGTCGAACGTGCTGGTGCTGATCTTCGGCTGCGGTGTGCGCCGTTCGTGCGCAGTGCGAATGTCTTCGCGTTGCGCGGCGGTATGGCTCAGCGAGAATATGAGGCCGATGACACCGTACAGAATGTCCAGTACCGCGAAAACGTGAGCTTCTTCCCCGCGGCTGGGAGAGTGCGGGCTTGAGGTCGGCAACGTCGCATTGCGCGCATACGGATCGTTGTCCAGCGACGGGGTATCGCTGCTGCTGTGGGCATGAGCCGCGTAATCGCCCATCCACGCGAGATAGTAGAACGTGACCGTGAGGGCAAACCAGATCAGTTTGGGCGGGGTTGAACGGAGCATGGCGCAGAGATCGTGAAAGAACGCCTGGTTCGTGCGCCGATCTCCGCGGGCCGGGGTGTGTCCGGCGGCATCGATTAGCTCGCTGAAGTTGTTTTGCGCGAGGATTTGCAAGCTGGCGCTCTGCCGCGTCATACCCAACTGATGGATGATGGGCAGCAGCAGAAGGCCGGGAATCGGCGCGAGCGGGACTTCAAGTGCCGCGTGCAGCGTGTCGCCGAATCGCCGCGTGAAAATGTGGGGGGACAGGCGGGACACGGCACGTTCGATCCCGTAGCGGGCGCCGTTGCGCAGAATGCCGTAGCAGAAGACGAAACCGAGCACCTGCGCAAAGGCGGCGCGATACGGCGTGGAAAGCACTGCGCTCAATCCTTCCAGACCGGGCGCCGGGGTCGTGCGTGCGATTCGGTTGCGAAGCGCTGAATGAGTGACGTTGAAACCTGCCATGCCCAGCAGGTTGATCAGTACCACGCCCAGCGCGGCCAACGGCGGCCACAGCCATGCCTGCGAGCGCGTGGGGTCCGTCGATTCCGCGAGCAGCGAGACGAGAGTTGAGCCGATGGCGAAGGGCAGCGCGTCGCGTAGCGTACCGATATAAAACGATCGCCATGAAAAGCCGGGGCGCTGTTCGCACAAGAGTGTCTCGAGCCGGTCGGCCACGTCGGCTACGTCGAAGCCGTGGTGTGCCAGCATCCGTGCGTGCCTGTGCAGATGCGCGTGCAACGTGTCGTGCCAAGGGTGTGCTGCGTGACTGGTCGGCTCGTGGGGCAGGCCAGACCACTCTCGCCTGAGTTGCTCCAACTGGTCGCGCCAGCCATCCGATGCGGGAGGCGTTCCGAGCGCATGCAATGCCGGTATCGCCACGTCCTGCCACAGCATGTCGAAGATGTGTTGTGCGCGATCCGCGCCCATGCCCGTGAACATGTCGATCGAGAAGACGGGCGCGTCGACCGACGAGGGCCGCGACGGAGCGGCCGGTGCCGACGACCGGCGGCCAAGCGGTATCGGTGCCAGCGCGGCCGGCTCCCTGAAAACGCCGCCGTGGCGGGCCGATGCCTGCGTAGCCAGCGGCGGTAACGCATCGGCTGCTACGCCGGCCTGCACTGCGGCCTGTCGTGCGCGGGCAAAGTCTTCGGCGAGCGAGGTCGCCGGTTCATGTCGTTCCAGTTCGTGCGGTGGCGGGGTAACGCTGCGAGCGCTAGGCGGGGTCAGGCAAGAAAAGCATCCGTGGGGCATGGCGTCGATAGCGGGACTCGGGCGGCAGCGAGACATCGGGCCGCCGGCGTGAAGGGACGAAATGAAGCGGGCGATGCTACGCGCATCCACCCGCCGCGACCACACTCCGGACAGCCGTTTGAAGTCGTTCATTCGCGATGCTGCGTAGGCACGCCGCGCAATCCACTGCGCAATCCTCCGCCGACTTACCGCCGATGTGCCGGACCTCGAATGTCCCGCCCGTCGGACATCAAGCGTCAGGCATCGGGCACGACCATGACGCCAGCGCGCAGGCCGTTCGCGACATTGGGGTTGGGAAATACGATGCGCTCTTCCGGATGCGACACCGTGTAGGTGTTCTCGCCGTCGCGAGCGAGCACGGTACCCGCTGCGTAGGGCGTGAAGTTGGGGATGTCGGCCGGCACGTCGAGCACGAAGGCATCCGTACGGCGCACGATTTCCGCGGCCACGCGAAAGCGTTGTGCCCGCAGCACCTTGCCGTCGTCCCGCGCGCCCATCTCGCCGCCGGACAGCCAGCGTCGCAGTGCGGCGTCGATCCCCGCGAAGTCGGCGAGGCGGTTCTGCCCGAACGGCTCGACCTTACCCAGCTCGAGCGTGCAACTCTGCGCGCCGAATCGCGCGCACGTGTAATACGAAAACGTGACGGAGGGCTGCTCGGTGCGCATTACCGCTTCGATGTCGGCCGCAGCCAGCGTATCGATCCAGTCATCGCTCGGCGGGTGCTCAGGCGTACCCGGCACGACGGCAAACCGGGAAAACAGAGACGCGCGAATCGCGGTGTGCATATCGACATGCCGACGCACTCGGCGCACGCCGTCCACTCCCGCGAAGAACTGCGCCACGATCACTTCGAGTTCGCGAGCGCGCTGTACGGCGGGCGATTCGGCACGCTTGGCGTGTGCGCCCTGGAACAGCCGGTTCAGGTCGTACTCGAGATAGCGCTTGCCGGCGCGCACGGCGTCCGGGTTGCCGAGAATGACGAGCACGCGCTCGCGCAACGTCAGTCGGCCGTCGGCGATGTCACGCAAGATGCCGTCGACGATCTCGATCGGGGCCGTCTCGTCCCCGTGAATGCCGCATGAGAGGACGGCGTCGTAGCGACCGCCCAGCGATTTGGCTGCTGAATCGGTTGCATCGGTTGCATCGGTTGCATCGGTGGCGTCGGTGGCGTCGGTGGCATCGCCTGCGTTGGCCGGTGTCAGTTCCAGCACGCCTTCTGCGTGCCGCTGCCACCGTACGCCGCAGGGATCGATGCCTTCGTTGTGGGCAGGGTCGCGCGATTCGCGTACATCGCTTAGCCAGTGGCGCAGGGCCGAACGATTGGCGTCGGTCATGATAGGGGATCTCCAAAAACTCAGATTCGTATTCTATGCGTGTCGCTCGCATGACCGTCATATGACGTTGTCGACGCCCTGTAACGCCCTGTTTACGGGGCTTCTCCGGGGCGTTGGACGCGAGCGCATTGTTCCGGCTGCCGAATCCGTGTCATCATGATCCGCATCGCACGCCGTTCTATCGGGCGTGGCCTCCGGGATTGCCGTTCATGACCGATCTGTACATCGAAGGTGTCTGGTGCACTGCCAACGGGGCAGCGTTCCGTTCTCTCGATCCCATGTCGGGCGATGTGGTGTGGCATGGCCATGCCGCCGATGCGTCTGATGTCGATGCTGCCGTTCGGGCCGCTCGTCGCGCGCAGCGGGATTGGGCGCGACGCAGTGCCGACGAGCGTCTGGCCGTGTTGCAGCGTTTCGCGGCCATCGTGAGCGAGAAAACCGAAACGCTCGCCGACGCCATCGGCCGGGAAACCGGCAAGCCATTGTGGGAGGCGCGTACCGAAGTGGCGACGATGTCTGCCAAGGTCGCGAATTCGGCAAAGGCCTATCAGGAACGCACCGGCGAGCGGCGCAGTGCCGTGGCGGACGGGCAGAATGTCGTACGTCATCGGGCCCATGGTGTGATGGCCGTGTTCGGGCCGTATAACTTTCCCGGTCACTTGCCCAACGGGCATATCGTGCCCGCATTGCTCGCGGGCAACACCGTCGTTTTCAAACCGAGCGAACTGGCGCCCGGGGTGGCCGAAAGCACCCTCCAATGCTGGATCGAAGCGGGGTTGCCGCCGGGCGTGCTCAATCTCGTGCAGGGTGGGCGCGATACCGGGGTGGCGCTCGCCGCGCATGATGACATCGACGGGCTGTGCTTTACGGGTAGCTCCGCCACGGGCCGTGCGTTGCACCAGCAGTTTGCGGGTCGGCCGGGCAAGATCCTCGCACTGGAGATGGGGGGCAACAATCCGCTGATCGTCGATGCGCCCGCCGATGTCGATGCGGCCGTGCATGTGACGGTCCAATCCGCCTTCCTTTCGGCGGGGCAACGATGCACCTGCGCGCGGCGCCTGCTGGTGCCACGCGGGCCGCAGGGCGATGCATTCATCGAACGGCTGACGTTCGTGACGAAGCGCATCAGCGTTGGACGTTACGACGCCGAGCCGCAGCCGTTCATGGGCGCGGTAGTCTCATTGCCGGCGGCGCGCCGTATGACGGCGGCACAAGCCGACCTGATGGCGCTCGGGGCTCGCGTGCTCCTGCCGCTTGCCCAGCCGGATGGTCGCTGCGCGTTGCTGACGCCGGGGCTGATCGATGTGACCTCGCTTGCCGCACGCGACGCGTTGCCCGACGACGAGTATTTTGGCCCGCTGCTCCAGGTGCTGCGCTACGACACGTTCGATGAGGCTATCGCGCTCGCTAACCGCACACGTTACGGACTGGCGGCCGGTTTGCTCTCCGATGATCCTGCGCGCTACGAGCAGTTTCTCGCGGAGATCCGTGCGGGTGTCGTCAACTGGAACCGGCCCACGACGGGGGCAGCAGGCGCTGCGCCGTTCGGGGGCATTGGCGAGTCCGGCAACCATCGGCCCAGCGCGTGGTACGCGGCGGATTACTGCGCCTATCCGATGGCGTCGATGGAGAGCGAGCGTGTAGTCATGCCCGAGCGCCTCAGCCCCGGCCTGGACTTTGCTTCGCCCTGATTTTCGTACCGATTTGACGAATTGATTCGTACTTTGCTTTCTCAGGAATTGACATGACGCGTTCTGCCATCGAAGCCAACTTCGACGGATTGGTCGGCCCCACGCACAACTACGCGGGTTTGTCGTTCGGCAACGTTGCCTCGGCGAACAATGCCAATCGCGTCTCCAATCCCCGCGAGGCGGCGCTGCAAGGCCTTGCCAAGATGAAGGCGCTGGCCGACCTCGGCTACGCACAGGGCGTATTGCCTCCACAGGAGCGCCCCTCGGTCGCCTTGTTGCGCTCGCTGGGCTTCTCTGGCGATGACCGCGCGGTCATTCGCGAGGCGGCCCGCACCGCGCCGGCATTACTCGGCACGGCGTGTTCGGCCGCAAGCATGTGGACGGCCAACGCTGCCACCGTCAGCCCGTCGGCGGACACGGCCGACGGCCGAGTACATTTCACGGCGGCGAATCTGTGCAGCAAGCTGCATCGCGCCATCGAGCATGAAACCACGTCCCGGGTGCTGCGTGCCGCATTCCCCGACGAGGCCCGCTTCGCGCACCACGACGCGTTGCCGGGCTGGCCGTCCTTGGGGGACGAGGGCGCGGCAAATCACACGCGGTTTTGCGGGGCCTATGGCGAGCGAGGTGTCGAGTTCTTCGTCTACGGACGAGACGATCTGGCGAGCGCTCCGTCGCCGCGCCGGTTTCCTGCGCGCCAGACGTTGCAGGCCAGTCAGGCGATTGCCCGCTTGCACGGGCTGGCCGACGAGGACGTCGTGTTTGCGCAGCAGCACCCCGACGCCATCGACGCCGGGGTCTTTCATAACGACGTGATCGCCGTGGGCAATGGCAACGTGCTGTTTTGCCACGCGCAGGCGTTCGTCGATCAGGCAACTGTGCTGACAACGCTGCGCGAGCGGTTGGCCGCCAGAGGGGCCGAGTTGCAAGTGGTCGAGGTGTCTGCTGACGAGGTCTCGATTGAGGACACCGTCGGCAGCTATCTCTTCAACAGCCAGTTGCTCGTTCGCCCGGCAGAAGCGGGCGGCGGAATGCGTCTGGTGGTTCCGCAGGAGTGTCGTGAGCGTCCGGCCGTATGGCGTTATCTCGAATCGCTGGTGGCCAGTGGCGGACCGATTCGCGAACTGAAGGTGTTCGACCTGCGCGAAAGCATGCGCAATGGTGGTGGCCCCGCGTGTCTGCGCCTGCGAGTGGTGCTGACCGAGGCGGAGCGCGCAGCCAGCCACCCCGGGCTGTGGATCGACGACGCGCGTTACGCGACGCTCACCGATTGGGTGAAGCGCCACTATCGTGACCAACTCTCGGTCAGCGACCTGGCTGACCCGGCGTTGCTCGACGAATGTCGCACCGCCCTTGACGACCTCACGCGACTGCTTGGCCTGGGCAGCCTTTACCCTTTCCAGCGCAACGCCTGAGCACCGCCGGCTAACAGACCCCGGGTATAGGCGCAGCGCCACACGTACTTCCCATCCGTAACGAAAGGAGTCGACTCGATGACCACGATCATTGGTTTGTCCGGCAGCCTGCGCAAGGGCTCGTACAACACGGCGTTGCTGGCCGCGGCGAAAGCGGTGGCCCCGGCGGGCGTGACACTCGACGTCCGTACGTTGCACGGCATCCCGCTCTACGACGGCGATATCGAAGCGAGCGAGGGGATTCCGGCCGCTGTGACCGCGTTGAAGGACGCCATCGCACAAGCGGACGGATTGCTGCTCGCAACGCCGGAATACAACAACGGCATACCGGGCGTGTTCAAGAACGCTATCGATTGGCTATCGCGACCACCTGCCGATAGTGCGCGAGTATTCCAGAACAAGCCGGTGGCCCTCATGGGCGCGTCGCCGGGCGGCTTCGGTACAATTCTCAGTCAGGAGGCGTGGCTGCCGGTACTGCGGACGTTGCAGACCACGCCGTGGTGGCAGGGCCGTCTGATGGTGTCGCACGCGAATAAGGCCGTTGACGCCGACGGCAATCTCCAGGACGACGCGGTTCGCCAACAACTGGCCGCGTTTGTCGCCGGGTTCGTGACATTCCTCGACACGAGGAAAGGCGGTGGTTGATGGTATTCGTTTTAAAAACAATAAGTTAAATTGATTTGTTAGTGCGATACCTCCGGTCGCTCGCCTTGCTGAACCTTCTCCAATCGAGAGTGACGAACCGATAAGTGACGCGACTCACGGAATCTCCGGCGATGCACTATGCTGGATGCAACGTGTCGCCCGACACGTCGATCGCGTCCTTTCGTCAACCCGGGGGTGTCGCCATGCAAATCGAGTTTCCGGATCACCGTCCCGTGTTCAATTACGAAGATCTGACGATCGAGTTCGCTGTTGTCGTCAATGGCCGGCCGTTCGATTGCGCCGTGTCGGCGGAAGCGCTGGAGGATCACTTCGGCGCCTACTCGGCCCGTGCAGACGATCTGCTGCATGCCTTCGAACACGGACGCAGTCATATTGAAGCGCTTACGCGTCAATATCTGGCGATGGGGCTAGCGGGCCCCGTACTGCTGCGCAGCGGGCACTTCCGCTGGGTGCGGGAGGCCAAGCGGCAGGAGGCGCGTCGTTGATGATGGATTCCCATAGGGAGAGCGATTGCGCGCGTTAGCGTTGATTGGCGTCAAAATCTGGATTGTTTAGGCATACGACTCAATAGGCGAGCCGTAGGGATCGGCGTACACTGGTGTTGCCGCTAAAGAAGTTACGCCAGCGGTGTCATTGCCGATAACTACAAGGAGTCGCCATGGGCTCGGAATTCCGCGTCGTCATCGCCTCGATTGCAGCCTTCATGACGTTGGCCGGGGCGTTCGCCACCATCCACGGACTGCTTTATGACATGACTCGCGTCATGCACGGCGGTGTGATCACAGTGTTGTTTGGCATTCTCTTCATCGTTGTGATGCTCACGCCATGGCCGCGAGACGAAGCGGGCGACAGCAAGTCAAAGTCGGAGTCCCGCTAACCGTTTGGCGCGGCGCGTCCTACACTGGAAAGCGAGGGACGCCGCCGAAGCTATCCGAAAGTCACCTGGCCCCGGCTGGAAAAGCCGCGGTCTCGTCGATTTCCCCTCCTGAATCGCTTCGCAACGCGCGTGAACTCGTTGTGAGGTGACGTATGTGTTCCGATACCCGCGTCTTCATTGCCTCCATCGCCGCGTTCGTGATGCTGGGAGGCATTTTCGCCACGATCCACGGTCTGCTGTTCAACCTGCCGGATGTGTCGCGCTACGGCGTGGCGGCCGTGCTGGTCGGCGCGACGTGCACGGCCACGATGCTGATTCCGTGGGGAGCGCGAGAGGAGTCCTGACGCGTCGATAGTGGTGTCAATGCGGGCGTCAGAGGGCCGGCTCAGCGCGCCGGTTGGGCGAGGCGTGCCCGCAGGCACATGAAGGCGGGGACTTGCGACAACTCGTCGTATAGCCGCCGGTCGACGGATTTCATCTCCGGCAACGGCAGCGGCTCGACCATGCGTTCGATCTGCCAGCCAGCGTCGGCGGCCGCATTCAGAATGCCTGCCAGCGGACGCCGGTACGACTCCACAAAGGGTTTCGGCTCGCCGAAACCGCTCCAATACATGCCGAAACGCGTGGTTTCGAAGTAGGTGCGGTTGCGTCGCGTGCGTTCGTCGAGCCAGTCCCGCATGGGATGTCCCATCGACCAGACCAGCGTCGCACCGGGTTTGGCGACCCGAGCGAATTCCCGGAACGTTGGCCCGAGGTCTTCCACGTAATCGAGGGCGAGGGCGCTGACGATGGCATCGAAACGGTTGTCGGCCAGCGTCACGAAGGCGTCGCCGAGGTCTTGCACGTCGAACGTTGCCGCCAGGCCTTCACAACGCTTGCGGGCCAACGCGATCATTTCCGGGGTGACGTCGATACCGTGCACGGTTGCCCCTTGCTCGGCGAGCCAGGCGCTGTTGATGCCCGGGCCGCAGCCCGCGTCGAGCACTTGCAGGCCGGCAAGACCCACGGCGTCGCCGAGCAGTGCGCGTGTGGCGGGGCGCTCGTACAGGGCGTTGTGCGGCTTGGTGACGGCAATCTCCGCGTAGCGTTCGGCGAAACTTGCGTAAGCGGTGCGTCCCATCGACGCTGGATCTGATGACGACATGCGCGACTCCAGGGTAACGCGCCGTGGCGCACAGGGTGACGCGAAGGCGCACCGGCGGCAGGGCGAAAGAAAAATGCGGGGGAGCGATTGTAACGCCAAAGTGACGAACGCCATCGGCACGGCGCATGACGTGGCGTTGGCGATGATCGTCGGCGACGAGGTTCGACAATTCGCACTGGTCGCGAGGCAGAATCGAGGCACCTTCAAGTGAGTGTTGGCGCGACACCAATGTGGGACAATGACGGCCTTCGCCGCCGCGCTTGTCCACGATGACTGGCGTCGTGCGACAGCTGTCATTCCGCCACATCATTTCCAAGCATGCCCCCATCGAGCACTCCTCTTTCGCCGCCTGACGATTCGACCTTCGTTGTTGCCGACACCGTCGATGTCGCCGTGATCGGCGCGGGGCCCGCCGGTCTGATGGCGGCTGAAGTGCTGTCGGCGGCCGGGTGGCGTGTCGATGTGTACGACGCGATGCCGTCGGTAGGGCGGAAGTTTCTGATGGCGGGCAAGGGCGGCATGAATCTCACGCATAGCGAGCCCGCCGAGCCGTTTGTGGCCCGCTACGGCAAGCGCGCGAACGCCGTAGCCCAGTGGTTGCGCCGTTTCAGCGCGGACGACGTGCGTTCGTGGGCGCATCGGCTGGGCATCGATACGTTCGTCGGCACATCCGGTCGTGTTTTCCCCGTCGACATGAAGGCCGCGCCGCTGCTGCGTGCGTGGCTGACCCGTTTACGGGCCGGCGGTGTCAGGCTGCATGTGCGTCATCGCTGGCTGGGCTGGCAAAGTTGGGAAGAGGGAAGGGACACGCAGGCGGTCGCCGGTCCGGACGACCTGCGCTTCGCAACGCCCAACGGCGAGCGCCGCGTGCGAGCCAAGGCGGTGGTGCTCACGCTGGGGGGCGCGAGTTGGCCGCAACTGGGATCGGACGCCGCGTGGGTTCCGTCGCTGCGCGATCACGGCGTGGACGTTGTCCCGCTGATACCGGCCAATGCGGGTTTCGAGACAGACTGGACGCCCCATCTGCGCGAGCGGTTCGCCGGACACCCGGTGAAGTCCGTAACGATGGCGTTGCCTGACGGCACCACGCGGCAGGGCGAGTTCGTGATCTCGACGCATGGCATCGAAGGCAGTCTGGTGTATGCGCTGTGCGCACCGATTCGGGACGCCATCCGTGCGAACGGCAGCACGCAGGTCTATCTGGACCTGCTGCCGGATTGGCTTCCGGCGCGCGTAGCGGAGGAAGTGGCCCGACCCCGGGGTTCGCGCTCGATGGCGAGCCATTTGCAGAGTCGTCTGGGAATTGCCGGTGTGAAGGCAGCGCTGTTGCGCGAGTGCCTGCCGCGTGAGACGTTCAACGATCCGGCGGCGCTTGCCGCCGGGATCAAGCGGTTGCCGTTGACGCTGCTCCGCACGCGTCCGATCGCCGAGGTCATCAGCAGCGCCGGGGGCGTTGCGCTTGAGGCGCTGGATGCGCAGTTGATGGTGAAGGCATTGCCCGGCGTGTTCTGTGCCGGGGAGATGCTGGATTGGGAAGCGCCGACGGGCGGATATCTGCTTACCGCATGCTTTGCCAGCGCCTGCGTGGCAGGGGATGGCGCGGCAGCTTATCTTCAGACGCTGCGCTGAGACACGTTCCCAAGGGCGTCCCCGGTGGCCGTACCACCGCCGGGTGCCGCCAAGTTTCTCCTTGCCTTAGCCTTGCCTTAGCGCTATCAGGCAGGACGAGCGCCCAGACGCCACAGCGATGTGACTTCGGCGCGTCGCGCCATATGCAGCGGATCGTTGGCATCGGCCGCCTTCGGATGATGCGGACGCGCGTCATGACGCGCGAGCACCACCAGACCCGCCCCGTGAATCCACGACAGCAGCGTCTCACGCGTGCGCAAGCCCAGGTGCTCCGCCAGATCCGACAGCACGAGCCAACCTTCACCGCCCGGGCTCAGATGCGCCGCCAAGCCGTTCAGGAAGCCCTTGAGCATCTGGCTTTCCGGATCGTAAATGGCATGCTCGATAGGCGCATTCGCCTTGGCCGGCAACCACGGCGGGTTGCACACGACCAACGGTGCTTTACCCTCGGGGAACAGGTCAGCGTCGACGATCTTCACCGAGCGGTCGTATCCCAACTGCGAGATGTTCTCACGTGCGCACGCCAACGCACGCGGATCGCGATCCGTCCCGATGACCTGCTGCACGCCACGACGCGCCAGCAACGCCGCGATCACGCCCGTGCCCGTGCCGACGTCAAACGCCAACGACGTCGACGGTAACGGCGCCTGATCGATCAACTGCAAATATTCACCGCGTATCGGTGAAAACACGCCATACCACGGGTGGATCGACGCGCCCAATGCCGGAATCGTCACGCCTTTCTTGCGCCACTCATGCGCACCGATCAATCCCAGAATTTCTCGCAGCGATGCCACCGACGCCACGTCATCCGACGCGCCCCAGGCCTCGATGCAAGCCTCGCGAACTTCCGGCGCACGGCGCAGCGGAATGCTGTAATCAGCTTCGAGCGGGATGAGCACCATGCCGAGTATGCGCGCGCGCTGAGCCTGCGCCATTCGATGCTTGTGGAACGCGTCAGCGGCACTGACCTTCACCGGGGCATCCTTCGCCGACGGCTTGCGACGCGGACGATGCGGCGGACGATCGACGCGTCGCGCCATCGCCTGCATCAATTGACGCGCATTCTGATAATCGCCGCGATAAAGCAACGCCGTGCCGCCGCACGCCAAGTGATACGCGTCGTCAGCCGTGATCGTGTCGTCTACGACTTCCACGCGGCGCGGGGGTATTACGCCCGCTTCTGAGCGCCAACGGGCTGTGACCGGGCGACCTTCTTCGGTCCACTCGAGCGTCGGGGTAGTGTTCATGCAATGTCTTCTGAAAAGCGTGGCGGCGCGGTTGAGCTTCAGCGGGATGCTTGTCCCAGACGGACCGGGGGCCCCTTTCCGCCTCTCAAACATAAACCCAACTCGCTGCAGAAAGGGGCCCCCGGTCCGTCTTCTTCGCTTCCTACAGGATGCGCCGGAAGCCCGCATTATGCCTGCGTTGACACCCCTCCGGCCGGAAATGGCCTGCTCACCGCCCCTTAGCGGGGTTTTCTTCGGTGCCGAACAGTAGGCCGATGGCCTCGCGTAACGCACTGTCCAGGATTGGGTCGATGCCCGGAAGCGGGGCCGACGGGAACGCCGGCACGGGGCCGCCGTGCCGCAACGCCGCAGCCATGTGCGTCAATACCGCCGCCGCCGGATGCACTGGCGCCTCGTGATCGTCACCACGCGGCACCGTGTCCGTGATCGCGTTCGCTACCCGCTCTAATCCCACCAACGCAGGCCACCAGCGCGCCGCTCGTCGACTGACCAGTGGCGGCTCGGACAACGCCCGTTGCAGCGCGACACGCGTGTCGTCCAACGCCTTGTAGGCCGCACGCCTCGCAGCAAAGGCCGCGTCAGTGTCATGCGTGTCGGCAAGCGCTGCGTACCGGCCAAGCGCATCGAGCGCATTGGCGACCCGCTCGTCCAACTGACGTCGCTCCCACTTCGCCCAAGGCAAATATCCTACGAGCAACACAATGGCACACGCCGCTACCGCGTCGATGAAGCGCGCTATCGCAATATCCTGATTTCCCGGCTGCAACGCGCCCATCACCAACATCAGGATCGGCAGCAACAACGCGCTGAATAACCCGTAGTTACGTCGCAATGCCCACGGCAGGCACGCAGCAAGAGGAATGAGCGTCGCCAGGTTGACCAGACCATTGCGGTCGACCGCGACGACCGCCGCCGAGACCGCCACGCCGACGATACTGCCCACACCACTCTGCAACGCACGGGCAAAGACCGAGCCATAGTTCGGCTTGAAAATCACCACGACGATCAGCGGCACCCAATACGAACGCGGCAACGCCGTGATACCAATGAAAATTTGCGCGACCAGCACACACAGGCCAATGCGCACCAGATATCGCCACACGTCAGGCCAAGGCCACTTCGGCATCCAGCGCGGATGCGTCGTGGCACGCGCCTGATGGCGAGCCAAGGCGACCAACGGCGCCTCGGCGGCGTGCACCGTGCCCGTGAGCAGCGGCTCGGCACGATGTAAGGCCGACGCCAGCGTCGGCGCGTGATTGTCCTGCGCCGCCGCCTCGGCGGCCTCGATGTCGACCGGGCGATCGCGCGCGATGTTGCGAGCGATGCTGTACAAGGCGCGTCCGAGCGGTGCAGGTAACGGCTGACCACCCTGCACAAGGCCGATGACCGCGGACGTGATGGGCTCAGCCGCCAGAATCTGAGCCGCCCGGCGCTCCAGAACTTCCCAACCGCTGGCGGTGCTCGCGCGCGCAGTCAGCAAGGTGTCGTAAGCCGCCGCAATCGCGTTCTCAAGCGATCGGCGTGCCAGTGTGACGCGAGGGGTGCCGCTCGCATCGAGTACGTTGGCCAGTTGCTGGTAGATGGCGGCGACGGCGTCACGCTCGGCCGCCCCCGGATGCCGCAGCCAATGGACGGCCATGAGCATGACGCTGAAGACACCGCCCGCAGCCAGCAGCAGCGGCGCCTGCCATTGCGGCGGCGGCAGCGCGAGGCCCCAGCCGACAATGAGATAAACGGCGCCCTGCAATGTCGCGGCGGAGGCCACGTTGCCGAATGTCCCGATGAAACTGAACAGCAGAATGGCCACTTGCAGCAGCACATGCGCGAGCCACGGGTTGGAGACGCCGACATCGTGGATCAGCATTCCGGCGTGAAAACCCACCACGCCGGTGGCGACGGTGAGCAAGATGGAGCGCGCTCGTGCGCGATACGGACCGGTTCGGTCCCCCGTAATGACAGGCAGCGCGCCGAGGGCGATGAGCGAGGCGTCGGCACCCTGGCCGATGGCAGCGCCGATGGCCGTGGGAAGTGCCACGGAAAGCGTGGCGTGGACGGCATCCCAGCGAGAGAACGCTACGGGTTCGAGTCGCGCCAGCCGCGACATCCACGCGACGCGGCGGCCGGGTTCTGGCGTCATGGGCATGGGGGAGGGATGCCGGGCGGCGTCAGGACGCAGGTCCCGGCGTGTCCGTATCCATCAGTGGCATGAGCTTGCCCTGACCCCGAATCCAGGCATGATCGGCGCGCTCAGCCATCTCTTTATCGCCCCGGCTGTCACCGTAGACGAAGAGCACGCGCGGTGGCGAATTCGCCCACCACGCTTCGAGGCGTCGAACTTTTTCCGGACCCCAGCAATTCGGTTGCGCAAATCGACCGGCGAAGCGCGCTTGATCGTCGAACGCCAGTTCGGTACTCAGCACAGCATCGAACCCGACGGAGGCAGCCCAGGGGCGCAGGTACAGGCCCGGCGACGCGCTGACCAGCACGACGCGGTGTCCCATCGTCCGATGTTGGCGCAGGCGCGCGAGCATCTCCGGACGAAGCAGGCGCGGCAACTGCTGGGCGATGAAGCGTTGGGCATCGTCTTCGAGCTGCGCGCTTGTGCGCGTGCCGAGCGTCGCTCGCAGGAAGGCCGCCTTGGCGGTGCCCCGGTCGACGAGGCGCAGCGCGGCACCGATCAGCCACGGCGACGCCAGCACGGCACCGGCCACGAAGCGCGGCGTGCCGACCGTGTCGCGCACGAACACTCGCAGGCTGTCAGTGGTGGAAATCGTACCGTCGAAATCGAAGGCGGCAATGATGGAGGCGTCTCGCATCGGCTCAGCTCTGGTTCGACGTAGACAACGTAGGCAATGTGGGCAGCGTGGGCAATGAAGCCGACGGCGCCGAGGTCGTACTGCGCGAGTCCGCGACCGCTACGAGATGCGGCCATCGTTGGCTCGCCTGCTGGCTGGCAACAATGGCCTGTTCGTCGCGATAGAACGGCAGCACGTCGGTGCCGACGGCTTCGCGCAAACGGTCGATGTCCGACGGGTACCGATGCTCGATCATCGCGTCCGCCGCTTCTGGCGCGGGCGTGGTGTTCGTTGCGGCAATGGAGGACGAGGGTTCGTTCAGGCTCATGCCGGGCATTCTATACGGTGCATCGTACCCACTGCAATTTCCCTGCCGGCTGGCCGGCCGATGTACCTGTCTTGCGACACCTGAAGGCTAACGTTCGCTTGCTCACTTGTACTCAGGCAAGCTAGCATGGCGCAACGTGCCATTCCCAGACACACGAGCTGAGCTGTCCCGCCGAACCCTGGTGATCTTAGGATTGCCTGATAACGACGTGGTGAGACGTTGGGTCGATCGGACGAGGCTCGTGCGGCAATGGCGATAAAGCAACACAAGAACAGATGAGGCATCGCACATGCAGCTTCGAGCGTCTTGGTCGCGTTATACGAAAATTTCAGCCATCTGTCTGCTAGTCGCCGCAGCGATGGACCCAGGTGGCACCAGGCTTGCGGGAGCCGCACCGGCGGGAGGCCGGGCGGGAAAAGCCCCAGTGCAGTCAACCACCGCTGCCGCGCCGGACCCGGCGTCCGGCGTCGCCGCGTCGTCAGAGGCGGGCGGCAACACCGCTACGCTTACGCCAGCACCGGCCGGCACGAGTCAGCGCACCGTCACGTTCGCCCAACTGGGGCAAACGAACGGGCTGCGTCTGCGCGGCACGGAAGGGGCGGGCGATGTCAGTTTCGGCATCCGACTCGATCAGACGGTCGCCTCCGCCTTGCTGCGGCTTCGCTACACGTATTCCCCCGCGCTGATTCCCGATCTCTCGCAACTCAAGATATATTTGAACGAAGAGCTGATCGCCACGTTGCCGTTCAACAAACCGGACGGTGGCAAGAATCTGGTGCGCGAGATTCCGCTCGACCCGCGCCTGCTCTCGGGCTTCAATCGCGTGCGGCTCGTGCTCATCGGCCATTACACGATGGAGTGCGAGGATCCGATGTACTCCAGCCTGTGGGCCGATATCAGTCCGCAAAGCGAGATCGTCACGAGCACTCAACCGCTCACGCTGCGCAACGATCTGGCTACGCTGCCTTCACCGTTCTTTGACCGTCACGACAACCGCGATCAGTCGGTGCCGTTCGTCTTCGGCGCGCCGCCATCGCTCGCCGTCGTGCACGCGGCGGGGGTGGTCGCGACCTGGGCCGGTGCCATCGGCGACTATCGCCGCACGCGTTTCCCCGTCAGTGTGAATACGTTGCCGTCGAAGCACGCGATCGTGTTCGTGACGAACGATACGATGCTGCCGGGGCTCGGCCTCGCCAAGGTCGACGCGCCCACGCTGCGCATGATGTCGAACCCGAACGATCCGTCGCTCAAGCTGCTTGTCGTTCAGGGGCGAGACGCGAAGGATCTGGAGACGGCCGCGCTCGCGCTTGTCTCGGGCCGTGCGGCATTGTCGGGCGACACGACACGCATCGATGCGCTCGAGCCGCTGCCGCCGCGCCCGGCCTACGACGCGCCGCGCTGGGTGCGCACCGACCGGCCTGTGAAATTTGGCGAACTGGTCGACAATCCGGCCGATCTCCAGGCAAACGGCTATATGCCGTGGCCGATCCGTATTCAGCTCAATCTGCCCG
>JARLJF010000034.1 GCA_031291335.1 Pandoraea sp.
GCCGCTTGCGCGACCGACACGCCGCGTTCCTTGACCAATTTGACTGCCTCGAGCTTGAACTCGCGACTGAATACTCTTCTCGTTCCCAACTGCCATCTCCGGTTTCACCTTCACACTTTAACAAGGTGTCCACCGGGACCGCAGCAGCCCAGGTAGGCGTCGACGGCTCGGGATGCCTATTGGATAAGGCCTGGCGCCGCATTTTCGGGTCTGTCTCGCACACCTCTGTCTCGTGCACCTCTCGCATTCCTCCTCCCGTTTCGTGAAAAGCTGGAACGCTGATCTAACTTGGATCCCCATCGAACGCTAACGACATGCTCGGCGTGGGCAATTTGGCATTCATGGTAAATTTACAAAATATCGGAAATTTTCGAAAATGTGACGGCATTTCCATTTCTTATGGGGGCATGGAGGTCAGATGCGACCAAAAAATGAACAAGATGTTCGGCAAGTCACTCATGCATCAGGGCGCGATCACTTCGATGGGCAAACGTTGTCGGAACAAGCTTATTGGCTGATGCATCGCGACATTCTCGCGGGCGTTCTGGCGCCCAACGAGAAGTTGCGTTTGCAGGGGCTGCAGGACCGATACGGTTTGGGCATGAGTCCGATCCGCGAAGCGCTGATGCTGCTGAGTCGTGAAGGGCTTGTTTCGAATGAAGGGCAGCGAGGCTTTCGCGTGACGCCCGTATCCGTCGAAGATTTGCAGGACATCGTCTGGGCACGACTGAACATCGAGACAATCCTGCTTGGTCAGTCGATTCGTCATGGCGACGCCGACTGGGGGGCGGAAATTTCGGCGGCGTTTTATAAGCTCACGCATGCCCCCGTGCCGGCATCGCTCGACGACATCGAGAATCTCGAGGCATGGGAAGCCGCGCATCGACGCTTTCATCGCGCATTACTCGCCGGCGCCAAATCTCCGTGGCTGCATCGCGTGGACTCGCAACTTGTTGACCTGACCGAACGCTATCGGCGCATTCGTGTGGCGCGCATGGGATTCACTGCCCGCACGGACAGCATATTTACCGAGCACAAGGCGCTGATGGAAGCGGCGCTCGCGCGTGACGTCGACACTGCGTGCGAGTTGTTGCGCGAACACCTGACGGCGACCTTCGATGCGCAGACGTGGCTCGGCGATGGCGTGGCCGCCACTGACGACGTGCCCGCCGCAGCGCCGGCCAAGCGCGCTCCCCGAAATGTCGCCACACCTCGCGCGCGTCGTTCCGCGAAAGTGCTGGAAAGGGCCTGATCGGCACAACGCTCCCGCTACCCCATTGGCCACGGGCAACCCCAACCACAGCAGACCTCGGCTACGGTCATCCACAGCCATCCGAAGCGCGAACATGTCGCGCTTCTTCGCATCACGCAACGTCAGAACCGATGCCGCATTCCCAGCCCGACGACGATCTGTGTCGGCGTCGACGACTGGGCGTAGCCGCAAAGGATAGCGTTCGCGAAGGGGGTGCCGGTACCGCCGATGACATGCTGGTAGACAGCGTCGATATAGACGTCGGTGCGCTTGGAGAAGTAGTAGGCCGCTTGCAGGTTGACCTGATGCCACTTCGGGCTGGCGCTCGTCGTGGCATTTTCATATCGGCCCATCGTGAACGCGTAGGAGCCGATCAACGTAATGTTGGCGGTGGCGTTGTAGGTGACGTTCACGTCGAAGTTGTCCATGCGCAGGCTGGCGTCTCCCATGGGCTTGTAGCCGAAGAGATTGACCGACGCGCCATCGCTGATGATCGTGCGAGTCCAGGCAGCCCCATAGGTGCCATTCCCCCAGACGTAGCTTCCCCCCAGACCGAAGACCGATTGCTTGCCCGCGACGAAGGTCGAGTCGCCTGAGCCGCTGCTGCCATCGATCGCGCCACCCGCGTTGGTCCCCACGTTGTTGATGACGATGAAGGCGGCGCCCAGACTCAGCGGACCGTTTTCGTAACCAACCCCCGCGCTATAGGCCCGATTGGCCGCAGCCGCCCCTGCCTGATTCGAAAACGCGTACATGGTGCGCATCGACAGACCGTTCCACGACGGGCTCGTGTACATCACCGAATTGTCGATGCGAAACGAGTTACCCATGTTGTCGTTGTCGAACGGATGGGCGAACGCCGTGCCGCCCGTAAAGCCTCCCGTATGTACGGCGAGATACCAGATAGTCGGATCGTATTGACGACCGAGCGTGAGCGAACCGAGTTGATTGTCCTTCAGGCCGAGCCAAGCCTGCCGTCCGAACTCGCGCGCACCCTGTCCCGACTTGCCGGTGAAGAGGTTGAACCCATTCTCCAACTGAAAGATGGCACTGGTGCCGCCGCCCAGATCTTCCGTGCCTTTCATTCCCCAGCGTGTGCCGTTGATCATGCCGTTTTGCGCCTGATAGCTGTGAGCGCCATTTTGGTTCGACACGTAGTTGATGCTCGCGTCGATACTGCCGTACAGCGTGACGTTCGACTGCGCGTGGACGACGGATGCGCCAAACGCAAGAGGGATCGTGAGCGATGAAAGGGAAATGCGGGAAAGACGAGAAAGGCGGGTCAGTCTGTCAAGGCTAGGGCTGCGCATCATGGTGACTCCGTAGGGCGTAGTGACGGCGCTTATGGGGCGCCTGTTGGAAATTCATGGGCAGGGCTGTCGCTCGACGCGGAACGATCGCTCGCATCGAGCGCGGGGTTCAGTCGATCGGAACGGTGCCGTGATGGGCGATGTTTGCGAGACGGCGGTACCAGGCATGCGCGGGATCGGTCAGTCGTGTGTGCGTCTGGAAGTGATCCGCGCCCGATTCGACGAAGGTGGCGCAGGGCGCCCCTTGTGCGCCGAGCAGGCTGGCCATGCGCTGATTCGAGACGGTGACGCGAGGGCTATCGTGTTCGCCCCAACTGAGCACCATGGGTACGCGATTGCCACGCGTCCAGCACAGCGGACTCATCAACGCATCGTCGGTATCCGGGCCGAGCACCATCTCGTAGACACGCGCTTCGAGCGACCCCGGAGCCGGTGCCGGATGATGCAGATCGAAGATGCCGGAGATCGGCAGGCACCCCACGATGTCAGCGGGGCGCGCACCGGCGAGCGCGAGAACGTCTGGACGCAACGTGAGCAAAGCCGCCAAATGTCCGCCTGCCGAATGACCGGAAAGCACGATGCGGCGAGCGTTGCGTTCGCCGCCCGCAGCCCAGTCGGGCAGCACCTCTGGCAACGCGGCGAGCAGGTTTGCGCCGTCGAGGAGCGCGGCGGGCAGGGCGGCCGCAGGCGCAAGCCGATAACCGGGCGTGACTAGCGCGCAACCCGATGCCACGACATTCGACGCCATGAACGTTACGTATTCCTTGTAGCCATTCGTCCAGCCCCCGCCGTGGAAAAACACCACGACGGGCGCGTCGTGCGGCATGCCCGGCGCGGAAAAAACATCGAAGCGTTGCAGAGGGTCGTCGCCATAGGCGAGGTTCCGGGCGATGCGCAGTCCCTCTATCGGACGTTGCGCCCAGTCGAGCACCAGCGCTTCATATGCGAGTGCGGCGGCGCTCGGAAGCGGTATTTGCGGCGCCAGACTCAAGGGGGCCGATGGCGCGATCTGCTGCGAAATTTGTGACTTCATACGGGTAGATCAGGGAAAGTACGGATAAGTACGGCTCACCATTGAGCGGCCGTGATGCGTTCATATAATTAACGTACAAATTTATAAAATCAAACATTTTTTGTATTGACACGGCAATTTTGTATTCGTAACTTGCGCTTCATGGACGGTCGACGCATCCGGTCCGGGTGCCGGCCGCAAGGAGGGTGAGATGACGGTTTTAGTGACGGGAGCGGGCCTGATTGGCCGGTTGACGGCTGCGGCGCTGCACTCGCAGGGCGAGGCAGTCGTGCTGGCGGATGTGCGTGTTCCGGACGAGGCGTGCGACCTTGAGGTGCCGATCGTGCGCTGCGACGTGACCGACTTCGAGCGATTGTCCGAAGTGGTAAAGGCGTATCGTGTGACGTCTATCGTGCACACGGCGGCGTTACTGTCGAGCGCGATCCGGCGCGACCCGCTTGCCGGTGTGAGGGTTAATACACTGGGCACCGCGAACGTGCTTGAGGTGGCTCGCCGGCATGATCTGGCGCGCGTGGTGGTGGCGAGTTCGACCACGGTGGCTTATGCCGCTTTCGGGACGTTGCCCGCCACGCCGATTCCCGAAGACTTCGGAACCCATGCCGTGAGCGAAGCACCGGCCAGCATCTACGCGGCAACGAAGGTAGCCAGCGAACATCTCGCACTGGCCTATGGCGCGCTATATGGCTTGAGCGTGATCGTGCTGAGGTACGGCGCCGTGTTAGGCGCGGGGCGAGACGCGTCGACGAGCGTACCCGGTCGATTGCTGGGCAGTCTGCTCGACGCAGGTCGCCGCGAGGAACCGGCACGGCTCAACGATCCCGTCCTCCTGTGGAACGGGCGCGAAGAATTCGTCGACGCACGTGACTGCGCGCTTGCCAACGTGGCGGCCCTGCGAGCGTGGGCACCCGGGCAGCGCGTCTTCAATATTGCCACTGGTGATTGGTTCACCGTCGAGGAGTTCGTGGGGGTGGTCCGAGAGAGGTATCCGGCATTGCACGTTGCCGAGATGCAGTTGCCGGCGGGTGGCTTCGCCGCATTTCCTCACATTCGGCCAGCGCCGTCAGACGTCAGCGCGGCGAGGCGTTACCTCGGTTTCAGCGCGCAATACTCGTTGCGCGATTCCGTCGAACACTTTGCCGCCGCACACAGTGACCAGGACGACGGCCTTGTTCCGTCTCTGCGGAGCTGAGCGATGGCACAGGTCATTCCCAACGATTTGCCGAGTCTCGGTCAGCCGTTCTCGTGGGCGACGCGCGCGGGTGGCGTAACGTTCACCGCGCATGGTCCCGTACGGCAAGACGGCACCATCGACACGGGCAGCATCGAGTCGCAGGCGCATCTGACGTTCGAGAATCTGCGCCGCACGCTGGCTGCCGGTGGCCTGACGTTGCATGACGTCGCGCAGGTGCTGATCTATCTCACCGAAGTCGAAGACATGCGAGCGGTGGACGCGGTTTACCGGACGTTCTTCGATGCTCCCTACCCGAATCGGTCGACCGTCGTGGCCAAGGCACTCGTCGTGCCGGGCATGCGTATCGAAATCGTGGCTTATGCGGCGCCGAGTGAAGCGTGCGCGTGCGCTGCAACGAATTCCCCAGTCTGATCGGGCATGGCCCGGCGAGACCATCAATCACAAGAGGACAGATTCCCCATGAAGCCTACCGAGTCAAGTGCACGTGCTGCCCCTTGGGCAACGGACGATGCTGACGTCGAGCGTGCCACGATCCGCCACGTCACGTGGCGACTTGTGCCGCTGATTTTCGTTGCATGGTTCGTCAACTATCTCGATCGCGCGAATATCGGTTTCGCCGCATTGCAGATGAATCAGGAGTTGGGCATGGGGCCCGAAATGTTCGGCTTCGCTGCCGGCATTTTTTACCTCGGTTACATCGGCTTCGAAGTGCCGAGCAACATGATGATGCATCGCTTCGGCGCACGCGTGTGGCTCGCGCGCATCATGTTCACATGGGGGATCGTGTCGGCGGGAACCGCCTTCGTGCAGACCCCGCAGCAACTTTACGTGGCCCGCCTTCTGCTCGGCGTGGTCGAGGCGGGCTTCTTCCCGTCGGTGTTGTATTACCTCGCAACGTGGTTTCCGAAGCAGCATCTCGGACGCGCGATCAGTCGGGTCTACTCGGCCAACATCTTCTCGCTGATCGTGGGGGCGCCGGTCTCGGCATTGCTGATCGACCACTTTCATGAGGCAAGCGGGTTTTCCGGATGGCGGTGGATGATGATGATCGAGGGGTTGCCGGCTGTTGCGCTGGGCGTGATCGCCTGGTTCGTGCTGGTCGACAGACCGTCGGGCGCGAAATGGTTGAGCCCTGCGCAACGCGATTGGTTGATGAGCACGATGGCAAGGGAAGAGGCTGAGGTGGCCACGACGGGAACATCGAGCTTTCGCAGCGCGATGGTGGCGCCGATGGTCTGGTTGATGGGGCTGCTGTA